>NZ_AFIJ01000045.1 GCF_000214495.1 Megasphaera lornae
ATGTGATTTCCTCCATTACAAAAACCCAAAAGGCAATAAAACTCCAGTGATAAATTACTTTTATCACTGGGATTTTTTATGCATAACCATAGGTATACAAAGCATACAGATATTCTCCGGATACTTTAGAATCACATGATAAAGGTATTCTTAAACTGGGTACAAAAAACTAAGCCCTCCTAAAAAAGGACATCCAATTATTTGTTCCCACTATCAAATTGACAGTTTATTTAAGAATACCTTGCCGCATATTTATTAACTCCTTTTAAATAGATACTTAAATAATAGCACGTAAGAGCATATTTGTAAAGGAATCTCCAATTTTTTATCAAAGAGAGTTCTAAGAAACACAAACATTTGTGACACGAACCAGTGTCAATACAACTTGTGGGACAATTGGCTTGTACATAAAACAGTTTAACGCCTGGATTTGTCAAGGGCTTTAGAGCGAAGCGTCCCTTGACAAAGGAAGAAGGCGTTGAACTACAATACATTAAGCCGATTGTAACAAGTGCTGCTGTACTATTTGATTTGGTGATTTAAAATTTAATACACACCTAGCTACATTATTTCCTCTACTAATATATCTTTTATGAGCTTTCACTAAGCTATCTAAACTCTTAAAGACTCGATTATAAAATTTTCTTCCATCTTCTCTATGACTACGTTCTACTTTCCCATTTTGCCATGGTGAGTATGGTCTAGTTTTTATATATTTAATGCCTTTTTCTTCTAATTTTTGTTCGAAAATCGTTTTTTTTACTTGTCACTTCTGGATCATTGGTAAATTCACGTCCATTATCTGTTTGAACGGTTTTAATACTAAATCCAAACTCTTCTTCTACATTCTCTAAAAAGGCTGCTGTATGTGTAACGCTTTTCTCATCTACAATTTTACATACTCGTTTTCTACTAAATTCATCAATAGCAGTTATTTGATAATATTTAATCCCCTTACTGTCCCATCCTATACAGTACTGTGGAACATATTTAATGTCGATTTGTACTTTTTCTCCTGGATAAGTAGTTGGTATTGGAGTCCATTTACTTTTAGGATAAGTTCTTTTTTCTTTTTTCTCAGTTAATTGAAGTTTTTTTATCATTTTTTTCATCGCTCCGTATGAACGTTTGTATCCTCTTCTTTGACATTGCACATATATCTCTGCTAATCCGTCTCTGCTATAACGTTTATAGATTTTACGTATAAGTTCTAGTTCATGAGTTTTATGTTCATTAGGATGATGTAACGGTCTGCGACTTTTTGGAAGTAATGATTGTGCAGTGCCATCATATCGACTTCTCCATCGAGCAATTTGTTGTCTAGTTGTATGGTATTTTCTTGCTGCCTTAGCATTATTATCATTTTTTATCGCATATTCTACTGCACGCTGTCTTAATTTGATTTCTTCTGTTATAATAGATTTCATAAGAGAACCTCTTTCCTGATTTTTAAGCAACTTCAGTATAACATTGGTTCTCTTTTTTTTTATTCTTTTTTGTCACAAATGTATGATACCCTAACACATATATAATGCAGATTCAATTGACCCTTCAATGTTAATTTTTGATAAATCTTCTCCACAATTTTTTTCTATATTTTGAAAAGATTCCTCTTCAAACTTGTTATAAAAACCCAAAAGTTCTTTTGCCAATGGATCAACTAAACTGATAAATAAATCTTCTTTGTCATTAAAATGCCTGTAAAAAGCACCCGTTGTAACTCCAGCATCTTTACAAATTTTTCTTAAATTAGCTCGTTCATATCCATCCTTCAAAAAATTCGCTTTACCACTATCCATGATTTTTTTATGTGTAAGCTCATATCCATTCAAATCTGCCATTACTCTGCCTACTTTCTCTTTACTGATCAATTTCCCGCCTCATCTTGATAACTTAGTTATCATTTTAATATTGTCGATCATGTATGTCAAGTATTTTCTGGAACTCTAATAAAAAAAATGGTACAATAAATACAAATAGTTTTATACACGCTTAATGCTTGCTACTCTAATTATTCTTTTGTAGCTTTTGTAGCTTTTGTAGCAAGCACAGTAAGTGTACGGACACTTACGGAAAATTGACGAAGCAGCCCTTGGGGATCTGCTTCTTTTTTTATCAATTTTTAGATTGTTAGGGAGAACCCTAAGACCCCGAAATACATTCAAAGGAGGAACTAACTATGGCAAATAGATTAAGAAACGAAAGACTTGAAATTAAACTAACTGAAGAAGAAAAGGCTCTTTTTGAAGAGAAAAAAAGACTTGCGAAGTGTAGAAACATGAGCCATTTCATCCGCAAATGCGTTTTGGAAAAGGAAATTTATCAAGTGGATTTAGAGCCTTTCAGAGATTTACAAGGCTTACTTTCTAATGCAACAAACAACATCAATCAGATTGCAAAGCGAGTAAATTCGACAGGTGTAATCTACAAAGAGGACATAGGTGATATAAAAAAAGAGATTGAACATTTCTCAAAAGAGCTGTGGCAAATTCATTCACTACTTCTGAAAAGAACATCTGAAACGGAAGGTGAATAATAATGGCTATTACAAAAATACACCCAATAAAATCGACTCTTAATCTTGCTATCGACTACATTGTAAATGGAGATAAAACAGACGAGCAGCTTTTAGTAAGCACTCATAAATGCCACGAATCAACTGCTCACACTCAGTTTTTAAGGACACGAAATGACGCAGGAACAAAAGGAACCGTTCTTGCAAGACATCTCATTCAATCCTTTTTACCGGGAGAAACAAACCCTGAATTGGCTCACCAGATTGGTATGGAGCTGTGTAAAAAGATACTCAAAGAGGAGTACGAATTTGTCTTATCTACTCACGTAGATAAGGGGCATATCCACAATCACATCATCTTCAATAATGTAAATATGGTAACAGGTAGGTGCTACCAGTCTAACAAGAAAAGTTACCACCAAATCCGTTATCAGAGTGATAAACTCTGCAAAGAAAATAACCTATCCGTTATTGACGAGTTTTACGAAAGCTATAAGAAAAAATACAAGACTAACGGTAAATCTTGGTATGAAAATGAACAGGCAAAACATGGCACTTCTTGGAAAAGCAGGCTTCAATTTGACATTGACAGAATGATAAAACAGTCAAAGGACTGGGACGAATTTTTAAAGAAGATGGCTGATCTTGGCTATGAAATCAAATACGGTAAGCACATTGCTTTTAAGCCAAAAGATAAGGCGAGATTTACAAGGACTAAAACAATCGGAGAAGATTATACCGAAGAAAGATTAAAAGACCGCATTGCAGAAAGAGAGTTTATCAAGACTCCTGCCGTCAAAAAACGCATCAGCAATGTTATTGACATGAACACCAATGCAAAGGTAAAGGAAAGCAAAGGCTACGAATATTGGGCAACCAAACATAACCTTCATACAATGGCTGAGTCTGTTATTTATATCAGAGAACATGGCATTAAATCCGTTAAACAGCTTGACGAGTATATTCAAAAAGCAGCTGATGAAAGGCAAAATATACAAGAGAAAATCAAGTCTATTGATAAGGAAATGCAGAAGCTTTCCACCACTATGGAGCAAGTTCATACCGTTAAAAAATACAGAGCGTGCTACAAGGAATATACTGCTAATCCGTCTGACAAGGCATTTTTTGAAGAGTACAAAGCTCAGATTACCCTATATGAAAATGCTCTCTCAGAGCTTAAAAAATCCTATTCCAAACTCCCAAATTCAAAGGATATTTTAGCTGAACTTGATAAATTACAAGAAAAAAAGAACACCCTTATGCAAGAGTATTCTTCCTCAAAATCCACTATGGACGAGCTTTATAAGATACGAAAAAATTACGGAATCTACATGGGTAAGGAGATGGAGAGATAATCTTTATCTCCTTTTTTCGCAAATAAAAAAAGAGTCGGTGCAGTCCCAAGACCACACCGACCATAAATTTATCTCTCAGCTTCTTTTGATGTTTCTTTCTTTTCTTTAGGCTTTTCCTTATCTTCAGCCTGATATTTTTTGATAGCTCCAAGCACAGACTCTTTCTTTTCATCTCGACCTTTCATCTGTTCTTTTGCCTTTAAAAGCTTTGAAGAAAGTATCCTGATGTTAGTATGTTCCTTGCCGTTATCGTCAACGGAAGTTCTGATCTGTCCAAAGAGTTTTACAAAATCTCCCTGCTTAAAGTCTTTTGGAATATCACCCTTTTCTCCGTATGCGGAGCAATTATGATATACCTTATTGCCCTCATCATCTTTAGATGCCACAGAGAAGTTTACTACTTGAAAGGCTTCGCCGTTCTTATTTTCCCTTTCAACTACATCGATCTTTCCTACAATATTTCCAACGATATTGACAAGATTATCTTTCTCCTCTTGAACATAAGGAAGATTTTTAATCTGCCCCTGTTCTCTTAAATCTTCAATCATGTAATCAAATTCCTCATGCAGTAAATTAACGGTGTCATTGTCCATATAAGCCTCATAGAGCTTATCCAAAGCACTTTCATCGTTGATACCTTTTTCCATGCTGATAACCGCCTTAACAAAGTCCTTGTGATTATCACTTACCATATCTTCTATCTGATTTCTCATTGTTTTGTAATCCATGTTTTATCTCCTTTCATGGTAAAAGGGAGGTTTCCCTCCCTTATCGTACATATTCCGGTTCTTTTGCAGTTTGTTTTTCTTCTGTTTTACTTTCTTCCTGATAGGCTCTTATCTGTCCTAAGATAGATGGTTTATCACCCGTTTTCTGTGTGGCTTCCTCTTTGGTATGCAAATTATCTTCAACATCATAGGTTGACTCAAAATAATCGCTGTCCTTAAAGTCATTGTCGTATCTGTCAGCAATTCCATCATTATCAAGGTCTTTAGAAAGTGGATCATAGAAGTTACCTTCATCATCAATGTCCAGTCCCAGAGCTGCCTTTAAGTCCTCGGAATCCACATAGACTAAATCTTCAAAAGAGGATAGCTCTATTTCATTTTTCATATTCCTTAGAGCTTCATTTTCTCCTTTGTTTTCATAATCAAAACTCTCCGTTTTAATCGGTATATCTTCAATATACTGTGTCCATGTCTTATCCTCTAAGTTAAGCTCATATTGGATGCTGTGTCTTTCGTCAGGTGTATTGGTATAGGCGATGCCGATGTGCTTTAGATCAGGATATAGAGTATCAAACTCATCATAACTATGATTTTCTTCATACTCTCTGTTGCAGAAGTCAATGATGGCTCGTTTTACATCTTCTACAAGGGGATTATCATTTCTCTTTTCTTCCACTTCTCCCATATCAAGGAGCTTATTCAGTTCTGCCAAGCGAAGCACATTATCCTTTAGTTCATCAGCTTTTTCAAAAGGCTTTTGTAATTCCTCTTTGGCATTTTCAAGCTGTTCTTTTGTGCCGAGGAGCTTTTCTTCAAGCCTCTTTAATTTCTCAGGCATTTTCTCAAGAGCATTATCAAACCTTGTAATATTACCGTCCGCACTCGTTCCAAGCTCTCCTGAATGCTTTGCAGCACCGTTTAAGCTGAAGTTATGCTCATTGGTGAAGAAGTTGTAGCTTACCTCTAAGTCCATGTTTCTATACTTACCGATAACCTTGCTTTCATTGATTTTCACTTTAGAAATAGCTTCAAGCAACTTTTCTCCGGCTAACTTTTTATCTAATATCTTCTCACCACCGATAGTAATAGAAGTAAACTTTTCCTCTCCTTCAGCTTTTGCTTCTACATCTTTAATATCTTTCTTTACAGCCTCAATGAGTTTTTCTGTCCTTGCAATTTCTTCCGGATAGTTTTTAGCAACCTTATCCTCTAATCTGTAACGGTTGGACTTATAGTTTGCTTCAAGCATTTTAAGTTTTGTAACCTCATTATCCAAATCCATCTTTTCCTTAATCTTCGGATCACCTGTAGCAAGGGCTTTAATCTCTGCATAGTTTAAGCTGCTTTCGTCCACATCTTCCGCCACTCTGACAGGTGTTTTACTTGTCATAATCTGAGAAATGAACTTCTGTTTATTCTCGATGGTCTGCCAAAGGTACGCATCAAAGGTATTCTCCGTTACATATCTGTATATGCTGACTTCTTTGTTTTCATTTCCCTGTCTTACAATTCTGCCCGCACGCTGCTCAAGGTCGGCAGGACGCCATGGGACATCTAAATCATGAAGTGCAATCAGCTTGTTTTGCACATTCGTTCCGGCTCCCATTTTCTGTGTAGAACCCATCAAAATACGAATTTCGCCTTTTCTTACCTTTGCAAAGAGTTCATCCTTTTGCTTATCGGAATTTGCTTCATGGATAAAGGCTATTTCTTCTTTCGGTATTCCCATTGCCACAAGTTTTTCTCTAATATCATCGTAAATATTAAACGCTCCATCTCCTTTTGGAGTTGACATATCGGAGAAAAGAAGCTGTGTGGACTTATTTTCTTTTGTCTTATCCCAAATGGAAAAGACATTTTTCACGCACACATTGACCTTGCTGTCAGGATTATCCGGAAGCAGTGGATTGATTAAACGCTGATCTAAGGCGAGTTTCTTGCCGTCATTAGTAATCTTCAGCATATTATCTTCGTCAGGCTCTACTACCCTGTTTCTCACATCATCAGCTCTTTCCGATAAGCTCTTTAGGATTACCTTTTGCTCCTCACTTGGCAAAGTTTTAATAACTTCATAGTGTGCTTCAGGTGTTGGAAGATTTAGCATATCTGCTGTCTGAATATCCGCAACTTCTTTAAACATAGACATTAGTTCAGGAAGGTTATAGAACTTGGAAAATCTTGTCTTTACTCTATACCCTGTTCCCTCCGGAGACAATTCAAAAGCTGACTGCGTTTCACCAAAAGTAGAAGCCCAGCTATCAAAATGCTCCAAATTATTCTTTTTAAGGCTTTCATACTGAAGATAACGCTGCATAGTATAAAGCTCTGTCATCGAGTTACTGACAGGCGTTCCTGTGGCAAAGACAATTCCTTTTCCACCTGTCATTTCATCCATGTATCTGCACTTCATAAACATATCGGAGGACTTAAAGGCTTCAGACTGTCCAATACCTGCTACATTCCTCATTTTTGTGTAAAGGTATAGATTTTTGTAATTATGTGCCTCGTCAATAAAGAGCTTATCTACACCTAATTCTTCAAAGGTAATGACATCATCCTTCTTAAAATCATCGTTTAACTTTTCAAGCCTTGTTTCAAGTTTCTTCTTTGTCTTTTCAAGCTGTTTTACCGTAAAGTTTTGGTTTCTGTCATGCTTATATTCTTCTACATAGTTTATAATTTCATCAATCTGATCCTGAATATGCTTTTCCTGATATTCCTTACTCATCGGAATTTTTTCAAACTGCGTATGCCCGATTACAACGGCATCATACTCTCCTGTGGCAATTCTTCCGATAAATCTTTTTCTATTTTTCGGCTCAAAATCTTTCTTATCTGCAACCATAATGTTAGCTGACGGATATAGCTGCATAAACTCACGACCGATTTGACCTGTTAAGTGATTGGGGACAACAAACAAGGACTTACTGCACATTCCAAGCCTTTTACTTTCCATCGCAGACGCCACCATTTCAAAGGTCTTACCACTACCTACCACATGGGCAAGCAAGGTATTTCCTCCATAAAGGCTTCTTGCTATGGCATTTCTTTGATGAGATCTTAAATCAATTTCTGTGGTCATTCCCTCAAGGGAGAGCTTGCTGCCGTCATATTCTCTGTTACGGATAGAGTTAAAACGCTCGTTATATATCTTTACAAGACGGTTTCTTCTTTCCTGATCGTTAAATATCCAGTTCTTAAATTCTTCTTTTAGAAGCTCCTGTTTCTGCCCTGCAAGAAGCGTTTCCTTTTTATTTAATACAGAAGTTTTCGAGCCGTCCGGATTTACAATCTGATCAAATACCTTTGTTTCTTTTAAATTTAGAGCATCTTCAATCAGCTTATAGGCATTTACCCTTGAGGTGCCGTAAGTCATCTCTGCAAGGTCATTTCCTCTATCCCTGCTCTTTCCTTCTACATTCCATTCGCTTGTCAGATTTGAAAATTTAACCTTAATATCCCATTTGGCATATCCCGGAGTTTTAAGCGTTTCAAAGATGAATTTTTCAATATCCTTAATCGGTATCCAAGTAGCTCCGAGTCTTACATTGATTTCACTTGCTTCAAGCTCTTTTGGAAGAACTTTTATTAGCTCTGCCTTTTGGTATTCCAAACGGTTCATCTCATAGCTTATCAGCTCTTTTTCTTTGCCATCTTCCGCATAGCCAAGATGAGGCAACTCTCTTTCCGTTTGTCTTAGCTTTGCAAGATAGCTGTCTACAATAGCAATCTTATCTCTGATATTTCCGCTTAGGTACTCATTCTTTGTTACATAGCCGTACTTATATGAATTACTGCCGTTTGCACAGGCAAAAGGTAAATCTCCATCTTCAAGGTTAAAAGACAATGGTCTATAAAAGTTTTGTTCTTCTCTGATGTTTAGATAGATTTCCCCTCTAAGTTCTTCTATCAAAGTCGGTCTGTCTTTTCCTGTAAGGCTTCCCATATACTCAAAATCCACATATCCTTTTTCTGATACCGATAAAACAAGAGCTTCAAGGGAAGTGTCTACATGGTCGATAACCTTCGCCTTTGTGATTGTTCGCTTGGAGAAAATATCTCCCTTTGCTTTGAAGTTTTCTTCTTCATCAAGGATTTCAATGGAAGAAACAAGCGGGAAGTTGCTATCCTCTTTTAAGGCTCTGGTATTAGAAAGGTTGTTGACATATCCATGCTTCTTAGAAAAGCTGTCATAAATTTCATTTAGTTTTTCCTGAGCTTTCTTTACTTCATCATCTGAAAAATCTTCTTTCTGTTTGTAAATAACGTCCTTTAAGGCAGCATTTAACTCAAGATAGTCCTTAATCTTTTCCTTGTTTTTATCCGTTACTTCTTTCTTTACAAACAGGGAGTTTTCTCTGTAATAAACTTCATCATCAATAATGGTGTAGGAGAAATTCTTGACATCGTCCGTTGCGGGTATTGTGCTGATTTCATCATCAAGTAGCTCTATTTCTTCATAATTAGCATTTTTTAGCGATTTCTTCGCTTGCTTTTGTCAGTAGCTCCTTTAAGTCTGTGTTTTCTTTTGGCAGGCAAGCTATTGTATTCCCAAATCTTCCGGATATTTCTTCCATAGAACCAAGCACCTGTTCAGGATGATCAACAAAGTATTTGTTATATAAAAGCCCGTTTTCATCTTCAGCAAGGTGAATCCAATCCTCATCCCTTTCTCTGATACTGTCCCTTTTCTTTAGGAAGATAATATCTGAGGTTACTTCTGTTCCTGCTACGCCCTTAAAGGTATCGTTCGGAAGTCTTATCGCTCCTAAAAACTCTGCTCTTGCTGCAAGGTAGCGTCTTACACTTTCGTCCTTTTTATCCATCGTTCCGCTTGATGTAATAAAGGCAATAATACCTCCGTTTCTTACTTTATCAATGGACTTGGCAAAGAAATAATCATGGATAAGGAAGTTATTTTTGTTATACTCCCTGTCATTTACCTTATATTCTCCAAAGGGTACATTGCCGATAATCGCATCAAAGAAGTTATTTGAAAAGGAAGTTTCTTCAAGCCCCTTAATCTGTATATCACTTTCAGGGTATAAGAGTTTTCCAATTCGACCGCTTACTGAGTCAAGCTCTACACCATAAAACTTAGACTTGTTCATTTCATCAGGGATATTGCCTATAAAGTTCCCTATTCCCATACTTGGCTCTAAAATGTTTCCCTGTTTAAATCCCATATCCAAAAGTGTCTTATACACTCCGTCAATCACTGTTTTCGGTGTGTAAAAGCTCGTTAAAGTAGATTCTCTTGCAGCTTCATATTCTGCCTGCGATAAGTTCTCTTTTAGAAAGCTCCTTACTTCTTTCCACTGTCCGCCTTTTTCTTCATCGAATACATCAGCAAGTCCTCCCCAGCCAACATACCTTGCTAAAACTTTCTGAGCGGTAATATCTAAATCTCTCTCACCTCTTTCAATTCGATTTAACATCGAGATTGCTTCAAGGTTATTGTTTAATCTCTCACTTGGAGATAACTTGTCAGGTAGCGTTTCTTCTTTAATTTTGAAGTTATGAGCTTCTGCTTTCTTTATTTCTACTTCTTCAGTAGTCTGCTCTGGATGTTTATATGTTTGATTTTGAAATACCCTCTCAAGGTCGCCTTCCAGACGATAAGGAATCACATCGGAGCCTGTTATCATACCGCCAAGATATTCTGTACTGTCCTTAACCGTTACCGTCTTTAGGTTATTTCCCATATCATCAAAGCGTGTGATGGTATAGTCTTTATCCTTGTATTTGACTTCATCTCCGACAATAAAGTTCGGTCTTTCAAGGCTTATCTGCTTCATAAGATCCTCATTATCTGTAAAGGCTACAATCGGAATTTGATGATTGCCTTGCCTTACAGGATCAAGCCACAAGTCATTTTTTCCTGTGATTTCATTTTTAGAAATTTCTCTGACTTTGTATTCTTCATGATGAAAGTAGACGGTATCACCTGCTTTAACTGCAAAATCCTCTAAAGGGATTTCCTCTTTTTTATTCAGTTCTACTTCTTCTCTTTCTTTGAGGTAATCAAATAAGGTAGCTTGAACTGTGTCAGCCCTTCTAACTTCTTCTGTTTCTTCAGGTGCTTCAAGTTCTTCTTCTACAAAGCTAAGTTCTCCATTAAAGACAGACTGAAGCTCCTGCTCATCCATCTGCTTTTTAAGTTCTGTATCTTTCAGCTCTCTAAAGGTCTTTGGAAAATCTTCTAAAATAAGCCTTTGGGCATTTAATTCCTTTAGTTCTTCAAGATTAAAATATCCCCATTCAGGTTCAATCCCAAGTACCAGTCCAAAGGCATCGCCACTTTCCCTGTCATATTCCGTCATATACCAAGTCCAATTAGAACGGAAAGGAATGATATATGCAGCATGAACCTCTTTATCCGCTAATGCTACATCCTCCTGTGCGTAAAGCTCCGGCACTCTTTCAAGCATTTCATCGGTCATTAAGTTTTCAGGAGCATCTTTGGAATAATATTGTGGTTCTTCAATCTTTGACTTGTTTTCTGTTTCCTTTTCTTCAAGATAAAGATTTTTAGAAAACAGCTCGTCGATATGCTTTGCAACACTTGTCCAAGTAAGAAACACATCATTACAATCATTTTTCTGTAATTTAAGTCCCTTAGCATCGTGCCATTCATCACTTCCCATTGCTCCGGAAACAGCATGGGAATGTCCTCCAATTCCATATTCGTCTTTTAAGAAATTCGCTTTTTCCTGAAGCGTATGATTTTCTTTAAAAAACTTGGTGATTCGTTCTTTTCCTCTATCAACGCCACTTCCTCTTGAAAGACTTTCAAGGACTTCATCTTCTGTAATAAAGGACTTTACCTTCGGAAGTTCTGTCAAATTGGTGCTATATTCCTTTCGTGGCAGCTCAAGTTCCTGTAATTTCTGATAAAGGCTATCTACCTTGTGATAGTGAAACCTTAGTACATTCCTATTTTCTTTATATCCTGCTATAAATCTGTCATATTCTCTGATTGTTTCTTTCAGATACTCAGGATTTTTTAATGCTTCAGATAATCTTTTTGTTTCTTCCGAAAAGCCCCCACCTCTTTCAAAAAGTTCAAAATATCCTTGCTCTTTTCCTTCTTCACTTAAATCATGAGATAGATACCATAGAGATTCTGAAATCCGATCTCTTTCATAATCAAGAGCTTCAAAAAGCTCTACATTTGTAGCAAATTCCCCACTATTAAGAAGTTCATTTATCCTCTTTGCAGCATCATTCCAGTTTAAGACCTGCGTATCATCTTCTCTTGCAGAAGTTCCATAGGCTAAATGAATGCCTTTATCCGAATACCAGGAAGATACTTCTCTTTCATCAATGTAAAACCCGTTTCCGCCTTTAAAGGTATCTTTGAGGTATTCTCCCAATTCTTCTACTGTTTTTTCTTTGGAAAACTCAGCAATAACAGGAAGTCTGCCGCCATCGTGATTTCCTCCGTTAATAAGGACGGTATCTATATCATTCTCAGTTAGCGGAATCGTAAGGCGTGTCTGTCCATAGGAGTTTTCTGGTAAAGAAAAAGAAGCCTTTTCAGCTTCTCTTATCTCTACATCAATATTTTCTCTTAACCTTCTACTATTTCCTTGATCGTCATCTCTTTCAAAGCTGAAATCATTGCTTTGTACTGTGGATTGCTCTCTCCCTCTATCTTCCAAGCTGCCATCAGCTTCGGCTTCTCTCTTCTCATAAACTCTATCGCCTGTTTCTGAATGTCCATCAGGTGTCCTGTCAACTTCTTCTCCTTGTATAGATCTACTAACATCTCGAAGTTGCTCTGCTCCTCGCTCTGTGAAAGAAACTCCAGCCTCATCACTGCGTAGGTCGGATTTGGATACTTCCTTATGAAGTCCGTCTCTTCCTCCAAGCTGTTTAGCGTATTCTCCCTGATTTTCTCTATTATCTCGTCTGTACTCTCCATTTCGGAGAACTCGCCCGTTTTCATTTCTTCCCTGATCATCTCGTCGAAGTACATATTCTTCTACCTCCTCCAATTCTTCTTTAATCTTATTATATCCCGCTTCTTTTCCTCTTAAAACTTCTTTTTGCAGCTCAAGTTCTTTGCTTTTTTGAATGGTCGCATCAATAATCTTTCCGCTAATATCCGATACGCTTTCACCAAGACTCATTAGAGATATGCTGTCAAGTCTTTGAAAATTCTCTCTTAAAAGCTCATAATCTATCGAATAATCTAACTTAAATCTTGATGCTACCGCATAGCTTACCGAGTCCCTTACAAACTTTGTAAAGGATATTCTATCCTCATCCGCTATTCTAAGTTCATTCATTAAGGTATCTATTTTTTCATCACCGTAGAGTCTGCTTAAAGAAAAGATGTTTTCAAGTGTGCTTTTACTTTCCTCATAGCCCTCGCTTTTTATCATTTCCTTTAACACATCTTGATGATTTTCTTTGTCAAACTTCCAAAGATTTACTTCGTTGACATCTCTGTTTCTTGAAACTGTCTGACCTATATCAAAAATATAGTCCACTTTCTTGAATGTGCCATAGTCCTCTAAAATGGGGATACCTTTCTGTCCTCGCATTACTGTTCTATTAAAACGTTCCCTCCAGTAGTCAAACTTGGCACAAGCTATTGCTTCAGGATTTTTATCATAGATACTTAATTGACTTCTAAAGTCATATCTTTGATTGTTTCCGACAACCTTTAAGAGCTTCAGATACTCTGCTTCACTATGAAGCACATCTTGTTTTATAAGCTCCAAAATGTTATGAAAATCATTTATTCGCATTTTTACCTCCTTCGTTTTTCCAAACAAAAAAGGCGGTTAGATTTTACTCTAATCACCTTTTACGCATTATATTATTAAATTTTATTCGTTTGTTTCTTCCGCAATATCTACATATTCTTTTAATTTTCGTTGCAACAAATTCTTATCTATCAGTTTTAATGTATACTCCGATACCATTGTAGGCGAAAGACTTCTACTTAATGCAAATTCTACTACCTCATCATCTTTTGAAGCACAAAGGATTACTCCTACGCTTGGATTTTCAGTTTGTTTCTTTACTTCTCTATCCAGTGCTTCTAAATACAGGTTCATTTTTCCGATATATTCCGGCTTAAACTCTCCAATTTTTAATTCAAATGCAACTAAACAAGATAGTCCCCTATGATAGAACAACAAATCTACATAGTAATCATGATTGCCAACCTGTACCCTATACTCATTACCTATAAAGGAAAAATCTTTCCCAATCTCTAAAATAAAGTTCTTCAGATTCTGGAGAATTGACTTCTGAAATTCTCTTTCATTTCCAATCTTGGGAGCATCAAGAAATTCTAAAACATAACTGTCCATAAACAAATTATGCGTCTCTTGTTTTGCCCTTTGTATAGCAGGCAAATCGTTACTATTTGAAAGCATATAACGTTCATAATAGCCACTGTCCATCTGCCTTACCAACTCTCGGTGAGTTAGATTCTCCTTAATTGCTAAGTTAATGTAGAATTCTCTTTCTTCTTTACTTTTAGATCCTGACATTATTTTCAAATGATTAGACCAGCTCAATTGTGTCAACAACGTTGACACTTTTTCATCATCCTTATATAGCTCATAGAATTGCCTCATTCTATAAAGCCCCCTACGGGTAAATCCTTTTAAATCAGGATAATTTTCAGAGAAAAAATCGGCAACATTTTCCACAAAATTTGACCCATAACCTGCTTCTTTACTTTTCTCACTTATATACTTTCCCACTTCCTGATACATCAAAATCAATTCTTCATTGACTTTTCTATAAGCACGATCCTTTGCACTTTCGACAATCTTAACAATATCATCAAACTGATGATTATCTTTTCCAATATCTGTATTCTGCAATACCATCTTATCCTTATTCATTGTTTCACCTACCTCTAAAAACGTGCTGTTATTTTTTAATGTTTTCTTCAATAAAAGCCTTAGAATTTTGAATTTGCACTTTATCTTTATTAACTACAAAAGTAACATAATCTCCATTTTCTAAATTTAAAAGTTCCCTTATCCTTTTCGGAATAGTAACCTGTCCTTTTGCCATAACTTTTGCAGTATCCATAAATATATCTTCCATATTTACTTCCTTTCGCCCTACTTTTCCTACAAAATTATAGCACTTTTGGAGTATTTTTTCCACTCTGAATTAGTTATCTCTTACTTACTATATGTCAGAACAACCTCTTTTATTTCATTTTCAATTGCTTCTAAAAATTCTTCCTTTGAAGATTTCCCTTTGGCAATATCCGCTAATTCCATTTCCCACTTTGCAGTTGTTTCCGCTGACTTAAAGGTATCGGATACTATTGTTACAAGGCTGATCCCCTTATGCGTGGCAATCAAATTTTTCTTATCTCTTTCGACAAAACCCTTATAGATTAAGTTTTCAATAATTCCTGCCCTTGTTGCAGGTGTTCCAAGTCCCTTTCTTTCCACTTCTACACCTTTTTCTAAGGCTTCATTTCCTGCAATCTCCATAGACTTTAGAAGCGTATCTTCAGTGAAGTGTTTCGGTGGTTGAGTAAATTTTTCTTTAATCTCTTTATTTTCAATACTTAAAACATCACCGATACTTACATCAGGAAGCTCTATGAACTCATTCTTCTTGGACTTGTATTCTTTAAGGTATTTGCTAAAGCCCTCGTCTCTAATTACCCTTCCTGAACTTGTAAATTCAAATCCGTCAAATTCAGCTACAATCTTTGTTGTGTTTTCGACTAATGGATAGCCTACACTTGCGTGAAGCTTATTAGAAATAAGCCTATATACCTTCGCTTCACTATCAGGGATACTCGATAAATCTTCACTTAACGAGCTTACTGTCGGAATAATAGCGTGATGATCCGTAACATTTTTTGAGTTAAATACCGTCTTGATACGCTCTGTATCAAAATCATTTTTTCCTAAAATGTTATTGACCGTACTTACAATCATATCTTCCGTTAAGCATCTGCTGTCTGTTCTTGGATAGGTAATTAGTTTCTTTTCATACAGGCTTTGAGCATAATCAAGCGTCTGCTTTGCTGAATATCCAAAATATTTATTACACTCTCTTTGAAGTGTTGTTAGATCAAAGGGTAAATCCGGCTTTGTAATCTTTTCTTTTTGAATGACATCAGTTATTTCAATATTATCGCCTATTAAATTAATAAGCTGCTCTGCGGTTATTTCATCACCAATTTTGTCTGTCGATAATGTAAAGCCGTTCATAGAAAGCTCTACGGTGTAGTATTTTTCTTTCTTAAAATTATTTATTTCTTCATCTCTTTTTACAATCATGTAAAGCGTTGGGGTTTGCACTCTCCCGACACTGTAATTTTGCTTATACAGGCAAGAATATAGCCTACTGATATTCATTCCGACAAGCCAGTCTGCAATAGCTCTTGCCTGTGCCGATTCAAAGAGCTTATCGTAATCTTTGCCATTCTTTAGATTGGAAAATCCCTCTTTGATAGCACTATCTTCCATTGACGAAATCCAAAGACGCTGCATTTTCTTTTTGCATTTAGCTTCGTTATATACCAGTCGAAAAATACTTTCTCCTTCTCTTCCCGCATCGCACGCATTGATAACTGTATCAATCTCCTTATCATTCATCAGTTTTTTAAGGATATTAAACTGCTTTTTTGTAGCCTTTGCCACTTCAAATTTGTACTGCTTCGGAATAATCGGCAAATCCGATATATTCCACTTAGCGTATTTTTCATCATAAGCGTCCGGATTTGCCATCTGAATTAGATGGCCTACGCACCAAGATACCTTATATCCATTTCCCTCATAGTATCCATCTTTCTTTTTTGTAGCTCCTATTACCTTTGCAATTGATATAGCTACACTCGGTTTTTCTGCTATCACAAGTATATGTTCCATGTATATTTTTCCTCCTGCTTTCATTGTAAAAGGGCGAAAGATTTTACTCTCCCGCCCTGCGTTTGCACCCATAACAATATATTTTAAGATGCATTTATTCTTCATCATAAGCTTCTGTTTCTTCTGCTTCTCCTATTTCTTGCTCACTTTCTGCTTCCGAAAAGAAATCATCATCTTCTTCCTCTAATGATTCAAGCTCCTTATCCTCTTTCTTTTTTACGACCTTAAAGTAATAACCTGCTCCTAATGCTCCGCCTATAACAAGAAGCAGAATAATATATGTTCCTAAATTACTCTTTTCTTCTTTTTTCTCAGGCTTTACTTCTTCCTTAGTTGGCTCCTCTTTGCTAATCTCCTGCTTCGGAGCTTCTTTCTTTTCAACCATATTTAGAAGATCATCTTCAGATACTTCCGTTAAAAGCATTACATTTTCTTGTGTCTCATCGTGGTTGATGATGAGATGGAAGGTCTTACCGTTTTCGTTTGAAAGGTAATAAACTGTCTTGCATCAGCAGAATACAGATCTGTTTCTTTGTTATCACCGCTATCCCCGTGATGAATTGGATAGTCCTTATTCGCATTGTCCTTATTTTCCGTAACGGTTCCTCTTGCCTTTGACGGAGCAGAAGCTACTCCCTTATTGGTATTTACAGTCTTACTTGTCCCGTCCATAGATGAATCCTGATTGTTATTGGCAGGAGCTTTCGGTGTCAGCTTATTAGGATAGCGAATATCTTTCTCTTTCGTTTCAGAATTACTTGTATCTTTTACAGTATTTTCTGAACTCGCCTGTGTAGTTGTGCTTTTTCCTGTATTGTTTACAGGTGTTTGATTTGAAATGCCTGAGTTTTTCTTAATTCCGGAAATAGGACTGTTCAGTGCAGGCGGATTAGATATTACGGGAGCCTTGTTTGCTTCATTTGCCTTTTCCTCAAGCTCTTTAATCTTTTTATTCAGCTTATCCATTTCCTTCTTCATTTCTTCTGATAAGTCCCTATTTTCCTTATCTTTTTTCATTTTTTCTTTCAAGCTTTCAATCTGGGCTTCAAGTTCTTTGATTTTTTCTTTCTGATTATCGCTTAATTTGTCTTTATCCTTCATTTCGCTATTTAACTTATCAAGTTTTTCCTGAAGCTCCTTAGCATCTTTTTCCATTTTGAAAATATCATTTTTAGAAAGCTCTGTCTGCGTTGATTTATCTTCCGTCTTTGGAGTTTTCGTCTGCGAGCTTTCATCCTGTTTCGGCTTTTCTTCTTCTGTCTGAGTCTCTTTATCTTTAGCCTCAGTCTTTGCTACCTTTCGGATAATTTCATCATTTCCATCGCCTTTTACTTCATAAAATAGAAACTCATCAATAAATTTCATATTATCAGGGAGCATCGGCAGATCACCGCTGTCAAGAAGCTGTCCTTTCTCAGCCTTTATCTTTTCTTCCTTATAAACTTTTTCATCTTCAAAGATATACTTTACATTTACTTCCACTTGTGTTTGGACAGCTTTATCGCTTGTAGGTGCTTCCGTTAAGCTTTGCTCATGAGCATAAACAACTGTCCAAAGACCCAAAAGGCAGCTTATACTTACAACGACTGCAAGTGCTGCTGTCCAAAACTTCTTATTCTTTTTCCAACTGGTTTTCATTTGACTTCTCCTTTTTCATTTCTACTCTTTGTCTGTTTACCTTTGCCATCAAATCACTGATTGTAATGTTGTTCTTTCTGCAAATGGCAATGATTTCTTCGTTTTCAAGTTCTTCTTCACGAATAAATAAAGGCTCCAATTCTTCATCAATCAAAGCCTTTTTATCCTTCAACTTCTTTATTTTGTTTTTCACTACCGTTAATTCTCGTTTCACATTGTTACCTCCTATTTCTTTACGTTTGGTGGGAATCCAAATCCTACGGGATGATGCTTGCAGAAAGACGCAATCCAATTGTCTAAAGTGGTTACTCTTATTCGTCCAATATTATCCATAACTTTACCATCTCCAATATAAATTCCTACATGACCATAGGTAAGTCCTGCTGTGCTTCCACTACTACTGCTTTCCACCGCTACAAGCATTCCCACCTTGAGTTTTGACCTGTCTGATGTAAAAGTATAGTTTCTGTACATATCGCAGGCATTTCCGCCAATATATCCAAGACCTGCATTTTGATAGACCTGTGAAACCCACATGGCACACCAGCCTGCACCCGGAGATGGCGTGATGTATGCAGCATTAACAATCTTCTTTTGAACTTCACTTGATGCTTCATACTCAACTCCACCACCTACGCCACCATTTGCACTGATAAGGTCAGAATTTCCAAAGGCTTCTCCCATATTTCCTTGTGCAAGGAATAAGGCTTCATAGTGCTTTAAGTTATCGGGATAATCAGCAAAGACCTTTCGGATAATGCTGTCCATCTCTTTTTTATGCAGCGTTACAATGAGCTTTTTATACTCATAAGGTTCTTCATGACTTTCGGTATATTCGTTGCCATCTTCATCGGTATAGGTGTCTGTAACTGTCCTGTATCTGATTTCAACTTCTTCCCTATATTCAAGGTCATACATGGACTCAAACAATTCTTTTAATATGGATTCTACTTCCGATACACTCTTTACCTCTCCACATCTTGATGTAATATAGGATAAAAGCTCATGGACATTATGACCAATATACTCTGTATTATTTAAGATGTACTCGTCATAGCCGGGATAGTTATTTTTGACATGATCAACCTCATTTTGAAGCTCACTCTCCATAGCAGAAAAGCTCTGATTGATTTCATTTAGGACATTTGGCTTTGACAAATAGCTTGTTGTAAGAATAGAACTTGTGGAGTTCATAAAGCCTGTCATTCCCGTTCCTGCAAAGTTGATAAAGAAAGTTCCCAAAATAATAAGACCTATGAAAATAATCATAAGTCCCTTTGCTTTTCTTAATATAAATCTCTTTGAGCCTTTCAACGAGCCAATGAGGTTTTCTTTAATCCGATCTCTGAGCCTTGACTTATTCTCACGACGAATGGCTGCCTTTACCTGATTTTTCTTTTGAAATCTTTTATAGGCATTTGCTCTTTTATATTCATTCGTCTTTTTCAGGTTCTCTTTGGCATCACGAAATTCAAGCTTCGATTTTCGCTTCCTGATTTTATAATCCTTATTTGTAAGATCGTATCCTTTCTTCGCCTTTTTCTTATCAGAATATTTCTTTATGCCATGAATGAGTTTCGAGCTTGCGTCCGCTGTCTTTTCTCCTGCCTCTACCCCTTTATTTTCATCACTTCCATGAGAAAGATAATCCCTTACGGTTTCACTTCCTTTGGCAAGTCCTGAAAGGGCAGATACCTTTACCATATCTTTCTTTAGCTTTTTCCTCTGCTCTTTAGAAAGGCTACTATAAACTTTTTCGCTTGCAGCATCTTTTCCAGTCTTTTTACCTTCAGATTTATTTCCCTTTGACACATCTTCTTTTTTTCTTGTATAAAGGCTTTCGGTGTAGTTTTTCCTCTTATACTTTCTCTTTTTAGCCTCATGAGTTATAGAGGAACTTCCAAAAAACTCATCTTTTTTATGGAGATTATCATCCACATCATAGGTCGATTCAAAGTAGTCGCTGTCCCTAAAGTCATTATCGTATCTGTCTATAATCCCGTCATTATCAAGGTCTTTTCCTAAAGGATCATAGATTTTTCCATCCTTTACCTCCGTAATATAATCCGATCTTCCTGTTTCACTTACAGCAGCTATACTATCCTTATCAGAAGCTCTATATCTTGCATTTCTCTTGGATGTTCCATAAGCCTTTTCATTATCAGAACTTACCTTGTTTATTTTCTTATGAACCTTGTCCTGAAATCTGTCTTTGTCATGGACGATTTTTCCTCTGTAATCATCGTTGTGCTTTAGCTTACTTTCTTCAGATGTAGTGAATGTTTCACTATGGATCATTTCTCTTTCAAGACTTGCCTTATGCCTTTCCCTAAAATCCTTTTTCAGCTTTTTCCCCATAGGCTACCTCACTTCTTCAGGCTTGGTAGTCATCTTCTGATAGAGAATTGTATCTTTCGGGAACTTATCAAGGAAAGGAACAATGGTATTTCCAAAGAACAGTAATCCCTCGCCCTCATTTGAGTTGGTAACATATCTAAGCTGAGGAAGTGAGATTTTAAGTTTTCTTGCTAAAATTTCTCTGTCTCCTGACGCTTGATTTAGCATTAAGACAAAGTCGGTATTATCAAAGATATTTTCAATTTCCTTACTCATAAGTAGGTCTTTGACATTTTGCGTAATACCCGTAGGGATACCTCCCCACTTACGAAATCTTTTCCAAATCTCTACCGAATACGATGCTGTCTGTTCATCTTTTAGCAGCAAGTGGAACTCGTCGATATAGTACCTTGTAGCCTTGCTTCCTCTATTTTGAGATACTTTATTCCACACCTGATCCTGTATAACAAGCATTCCTATTTTCTTTAGCTGACTTCCAAGCTCTTTAATATCAAAGCACAGGAGTTTCTTATTTAAGTCCACATTTGACCTGTGATTAAAAACATTAAGGGAACCTGATACATAGATTTCCATCTCCGTTGCCAGCTTTTTACCGACCTTTTCTTCCTGTCCTTTTAACATATCGTATAGGTCTTGCAGTATTGGCATATTGTCAGGAGTTGGATTATCAAAATACTTTTCGTAAATCTTAGGTAAGCACCTGTCTATAACGGACTTTTCTTCTGCCGTAAGACCACTGCCGCCTACTACAAGCTCCAGCATACTCATAATGAAGTTTGCTTTGTCTTTCAGTGGCGCATCCCCATCGCCATAGTTCATATTTATATCAAGGGGATTCAGGTAATCTTTGGACTTACTGCTGACTTTAATGACTTCTCCATTAAATTGTCTTACAAGGTTTCCATACTCTCCTTCTGGATCGCAGATAATCACATCATCGTCCGTTACTAAAATTGCATTTGCCATTTCTCTTTTAGCACTAAAGGATTTACCACTTCCAGGAGTTCCGAGGATTAGACCGTTTGGATTTTTGAGTTTTTTCCTATCTGCCATAATCAGGTTATGGCTTAAGGCATTTAGTCCGTAATAAAGACTGTTACTTGAATTGATAAAAAGCTCCTCTGTGGTAAAGGGCATAAAAACTGCCGTAGATGATGAGGTTAGTCCTCTATCTATCTCAATCTTGTTTACGCCAAGAGGTAGCACGCTGATAAGTCCTTGTTCTTGCGTATGGTCAAGTCTTTTCAGCTTGCAGTTATGCTTATTTGCAATGGAACTTATCTGAGAGATTGTGTTATCAAGCTTTTGCACCGTTTTTGCAAAGTTCATAAAGACGATACTTACCACAAACATTCGTTCATCTCTTGTCTGCAAATCTTTTAAGAGACTCTTTACATCTTCTCCATAGGTGATTAAGTCCGATGGAAGAATGTCCATATCATAACCGCTTCTTACCGCTTTCTTATTTTCCTCAATTTTCATCTTGTCAATATCGGTATTTTTTCTCTTTACCATTTTAATAGCTTCCGATTGGTCGATTGCCTTAATATGAAAGGAAATATTGATGTTATCATCAATATCCAAAAACTCGGCAAGCATACGGTCTGAAAGCTCGCTGGCAAGAATTTGAAAATGGCTGACTGCCCCGATAAATTTTCCAAACTTAAAGTACCTTGAAGGCGTGAAGTTAAATTCATCAGGTACAATGTATGTTTTAGTGCTTTCCCTTTTCCTCAAATTTTTGTATGAAAACTCAAAGGTCTTATTGGGATTTAATATATCGTGAAGAATCTTGAGTCTTTCTTCCCCACTTAAACTTTCCGCACGAACTCCCATACTCTTTAGATTAGATAATATATCTATCTCCAGTCTTTCAAGTTTTGATGTTGCCTGCTCTAAATTATCCGCTTCTACTGTAAAGGTTACATACTTTGATTTTTTCAGTCCATTATTTCCCTTTACAATCTGACTTTTAAGCATCTCTCTAAACTCAAGACGTATATCGTCAAAACCGTCCTTTTTATCTGGTATCTGAATTGCCGACTTCATTTCTTCGTTTCGTCCAAGTTGATTGATATATGAAAACTCAATACTGATACTTGGATCAAAGGAGTTTAGAAAATTTGCAAACTGATTAAAAATAAGATCCCTATCTTCATCTAAAGCAAGTTGGTAGTTAATATCCTGAAAGGCTATGCTTTTACTAAAGTGCTTTTCGTCAAGCTGACATATACCACTTTTTAAGAGTCTATGATAGGGAATGGTATCTTCGACAGTATATCTTTTTGGTTCTTTTCTAAAAATAAGGTCAAGTAGCCCGCCTTTATCTTTTTTAGATTTTCCCTTATTTTGCTTTAAGTCCTGTCTTTGACTTCTTAACATCTTTTTGTTTTGTTCTAACTTTACCTGCTGAATCTTTCTTTTGTCTTTCAAGGTAAACCTCCTTTCTCACTCTTTTTTGTGGTTGATAAAACTTATGAAGGTAAATATATTTAAAATATTTCTCAAATGTCAGTCCGTCCTTTTCAAAAAGAGTGATGAAAAATATAGGGAGTGTGGACACAATGAGAAATATGACGGCTATATCATTTGGAACAACCTTTCGCATAAATAAATAGACTGGTAGTCCTACCAGTCCTGCGAGTGTGAAACCTATCATCTGCCTTTTGGTTAAGTTAAAAGCTACCTTTGTTTTTACCTTCTTTAGGACTTTTGGGATTGGTACATACGCCATAACTTACCTCCCATCTTCTTTTTCTTTTGAAAGCTCCGCCATGTGTTCATATACAGAGCCGATTTCTTCCTGAATGCTTTCTATCTGTTTATCTGTATTTTTGTTATATCTTTCCTGCAAAATACAAAAGTCATTATGGCAGCGACCGATGTCTTTTGTTCTTTCTTCCAAGTCATTAATCTTGCTAAAAAGTTTGATTCTATCAATCACCGCTATAACACCTGCTCCGATTACTACTGATGTAAATACTGTTTTTCTTTTGATCATCCTATCCTTCCTTTCTGTTAGTGTGCATTTAATACGCTTTTGGCCAGAGTTCCGCTCTTTAGCATCATTAACCCCAGCAAAACCGCATATCCAAGTATCGTCATGGTACTTGTGTGTATATCTGTTATCTGTATTGTCTTAACTAATACTGCGTATATTCCAAGACAAACCATTAAAAAGAGTCCTTGTAGCCCAAGTGCAAATAGTCCTTTGATATAGTTTGTTCCAATTTGTCCCCACTCTTTGTTTCCCATTGTGGCAAATGGAATGGCTGAAACCGATGAGTAAACATAAATCTCAAACATTCTTCCGTAAACCACAAGCATGATTACAATGGAAATTACCTCTATGGCAACCTTTATGAGTGAGGTTTCAAAGAGAATCATGACAAGCTCTCCAAGCCCCTTTTCTTTTAAGGTATCCATCATTGCCACTATCTGATCTCCGGAAACGGTGGCAGAGGTATTTATCACCCCTGCCGCCTTATTTACCATATGTTGTGCCACATCAAAGACTGCCATTGAAAACTCAAAAGCATGAGATACTAACCATACAGCAATCCACATCTTGATGATGTACTTAAAAAATTCAAAGGTATCTGTATCGTGCATATTGTTCTTTTGCATTACCATATTGATAAGCTCAATACAAAGGACTGCTGTGATGATTAGTCCCGCTATGGGAATAATGACGGAATCGTTAATGCTTTTGATAAAGGCAAATACATCTCCGTTCCACCCCATGGGAGTTTTTCCTACATCTGTTGCAACTGCACCAACTTTATCGTTGATGTCAAGAAACATGGACTCTAAGTTTGCTTGGATACCGCCCAGTAGAAGTTCCTTAAAAAATTCTTCTATCTTGTCGAATATTCCAAACATCTAAGCTCTCCTTTTCTTCTTACTTGAGTACATTGGCAAGTAGCGGAATCAGCTTAAGTCCGATAAGGACAATACCGCCTCCTGCCATAAGCTGCTTAATACCTTGAGATTTTGCACCCGGATTGTCATTCCCATAACCTTCCATCAGGTTGATAACACCCCATGCTCCAAGTCCTGCACCTACTGCCATAACTAAAATCTTTAATACATTTACCGCCTGTGTAAAAAATTCCATGATTTATTCCTCCTCGTTTTCTTCTTTCTTTTCAATTTTGTTGTATGACTTCACAACAAAGTTTTTGTAAGTCTTTCCATCTTTTTCACGCTTCTTAAAGTATCCAAAGATATGGATCAAATCACCTTTTTCAAAGGCTTTTGCTGTTTCTGACTTTTCACCATAGGCTGCACAGTTGATATATTCCTTGCCTTTCCCATACTTTTTTACAAGCGTAAAGTTTGCAACTTCAACAGCTTCTCCCTCTTTGTCAAAACTCGAAAAAGTTGGTTCTGCCAATAAGTTGGCATTGATGTTAATCATTTCTTGCTTCATTAAAAATTTCTCCTTTTCTTTTCAATAAAAAAAGCGACTGGAGTTTTTTCTTTTCCAATCGCTGATACTCTTGCTATTTAGTTTTCCTTAGTGGGACTTCTTATCCTTACCATCTTTCCTCCTGATTTTGAGTAATAAAAAAGCAGCAAATCTATGTTCTTTAGACTTACTGCACTCTTGTAATAAGAGTTTCTCTATTTAATTTTGCTTTCCCTTTTCGCTTCATATAGCTCTCAATATCAAACACATTCTTCTTATCATAGTCCTCCAAGAGCTTGTAGTTCTTATGCTTTGTAATATCAAATTTGTCTGATAAAAACGGTCTGACACCTCTAAGCTGAAAGATACATTTACTGCCATCCATAACCGTTATCTCATCTTGACTCATCAGCTCTTTTCCTGTCTTTTGGTAATTCAGTCCATAGCTATTGGCATTGGATCGTGTTTCCGATGTGTTATACAGATCTATGGTTTCTTTACCAAGTGTTTCAGATAGCTCCTTTAGTGTGGTCTTTTCCTTTCCACCAAGAAACAAAGTGCTATCGCAGTTGCCTACAATGGTATCTGCATTATCCTTGTAGATTGCCTTTAGCTGAGATTGTGCCTGCAAGATAATACTTGCTGAAATCTCTCTACTTCGGATTGTTGCAATCAATTTCTCGAATTTAGGAATTAAGCCGATGTTGGCAAACTCGTCAAGCAAGCACCTTACATGAACAGGCAATCTTCCCCCGTATTCGTCATCAGCCTTATCACAAAGTAAGTTAAATAGCTGTGAGTACATGATAGATACCACAAAGTTAAAAGTATCATCCGTATCAGAGATAATAACAAAGAGTGCTGTCTTTCTATCTCCCAGTGTATCAAGCTCAAGCTCATCTTCTTTCATCAAGTCCCTAAGCTCCTGAATATCAAAAGGAGCAAGTCTTGCACCACATGAAATAAGAATAGACTTCGCCGTTTTTCCAGCAGCAAGTTTGTATTTCTTATATTGCTTTACCGCAAAGTGCGTAGGCTCTTTCTTTTCCAATGCTTCAAATAGTCTATCAATGGGATTCATATATGTTTCATCATCTTCCCTGACTTCTGAAGCATCTATCATATCCAGTAGTGTTGCAAAGTTCTTTTCTTCTCTTGGAGCTTCATAAAAAATATAACCTATCAAAGCCGTATAGTAGAGTTTCTCGGCTTTCACCCAAAAATCCTCACCTGCCTTTTCCCCTTCACCCTTAGTGTTTGCAATGATTGTCTGCACTAATTTGAGGATGTCTTTTTCACTTCTGAGATAGGCAAAGGGATTGTACTTCATACTCTTTTTGAAGTTGATGGTATTTAAGATTTTTATCTCATAGCCATTATCTTCAAGCATCTTGCCACACTCAATGACTATCGTTCCTTTAGGATCTGTAACACAATATGACGAGTGCATTTGCATTAGGTTTGGCTTTACATAAAATCTCGTCTTTCCGGAGCCAGAACCACCAATAACAAGTACATTCTTATTTCTTGCATACTTTGGATTTGCCGGTCTGCCATTCATGGTTAATCGCTCTGTTTGAGTAAGCAAGATATTGTTTTGGAACTTTTCATCCACATACGGCTCTATATCTTTTCTCGTTCCCCATCTTGCTGAACCATACTCTTTCCCCTGCCTAAACTTTTTTGCATTTTTCCCTTTGGTATAGACAATAAATTTAATTAGAGCTGCCACTCCCACGCCCATTAAAATGTCAGAAGGATGAATACTTGGAATAAAGCTCATGGTATTAAGTTCTAATATTCCTTGAAAGATTTTGTCTATCACATCTCCACCAGTATAGGCTCTTACATGATGAGAAAAGATATTGCCAACATAGAAAAATGCAAGATAGGGAATATTCTGCTTTAGCAACTTTGCCTTATCTTGCACCTTAAATAAGCCTTTGATGTCTTTTAGTATCTTATCTATCATAGGCTCTGCTCCTTTTGTTTATTCTTAACTTTATCTTTAGAAACAGTGTTCTTTGCCATCTCCTTGAACTTCTCAATATTCTTGTGGATAGATTCTTTTCTTTCCGTTTTCTTTTCTGATTCTGCAAGAGCGTGTTTGAAGGCTTTATCCATGACTTTCATGTCTTTTGCCTGAAAGAATACGGAGTATTTACCGCTTTCTTTATCTTTCATCACCGAAAACTTTACCCCATACCGATTAAGTTCCTTTTTCAGTTCCTTCAGCTCTGCTTCTTCTACCGGAATTTCTTCAAGCTGTCCCTTTTTAACCATATCTTTGAGCTTTACTTCATTTCCGTTAGCATTAACCAGCTTTTCCAGTCCTCCAAGTTTTTCAGCCTCTTTCATCAGTTTCTTTAATAAGTTCAGAATTAGCTTTCCTGTTACTTTAGCAGCTTTCACTTCCATGTTAAGCGTTTTTCTTGCGATTTCTTCATTGATCAAGTTCTCTCACCTCCAGTCAGTAATCTTTCTTTATTCCTCTTTAATTTTTCTTCCTGAATAACTTTTCTGTAATCTTCTCCAAGTACCATCACAGGAATACACATCTCGATAATTCTTGAGTAAATTCTTTGGTATTCCACACTCTCCGTACAGTTTTCAATTTGGCTGTATGAAAGATTTGTGGTAAAGATTGTTGGCTTGTGCTTTAGGTATCTGTTATTCACAATGTTATATACCTGCTCTTTGGCATAGCTTGTATCTCTTTCAATTCCTAAATCATCTAAGATGAGAACGGAAGTGTTTACAAGGGATTCTATATATGCGTTTTTATCAAGGTCAAATCCGCCTTTTTGCAGTTCGTTGATTATCTGTGAAAAGTTTCTAATCTTAACGCTTATCTGATACTGTTCAATCAGTGCATTGGCAATAGAGCAGGCAAGATAGGTCTTTCCGCTACCCACCGAACCATAAAACAAGAGTCCGATGTTTTCT
This sequence comes from Megasphaera lornae, assembly GCF_000214495.1. Lineage (GTDB taxonomy): Bacteria > Bacillota > Negativicutes > Veillonellales > Megasphaeraceae > Megasphaera > Megasphaera lornae. The sequence continues at coordinate 27,825 of NZ_AFIJ01000045.1, forward strand.
TTTTTCATCAGTTCGTAATCTTTTACAAAATTCTTTGCGATGATAAGACTCTGATTTTCTTTTCCCTGATAGTTTTCAAATGTATATGCCCATTGAATCATGGATGTGAAGCAGATACTTTTTAATCTCTCGATTTCAAGCTGCTTTTGTCTTTCTTTTTCTTTTGCTTCTCTATCTCTATCGCATTTACAAGCTGTCTTAAATATCATCTGCTTTCCGAAAAAGTCTAATGCTTTTCCATCTTTTCTTTCATGGCACACTTTACAGTAGGCGTGTCCGTCTTTGATGTATTCTTTTTCAGGATTGAAGCTGTATTCCACATCTTCTATCATCACTTTCTCTAATTCTTTAATCATAAATGTACTCCCTTGTTATATTCCTCCCATGTAGGGATATTGGTTTTTTTCTTACTTCCCTGATCTTTATAAAACCAAGAAAGAATTGTTGCTTTATGGTCTTTATATGTCTTTCCAGTACTTTGAAGATAGGTTGATAATCTCTCAATGTAGTTATCAAGCTCTCCTGCCATTTTTATTTGTAATTCGCCTATATCCTCATTCTTTAAAAAAACATTTTGAAATGTTCCAAGTCCGTTTTCCCCAAAACTATATTCTCTCTTACTATACTTACTCTTATTATTCTCTATATAGTTAGAGTCAACATTTTGAACTTCCTGAAGTTCATTTTCTTTACTTCTGAGGTTAAAATCTTTTACTTCTGAAGTTAAGTTTTTTGACTTCTGAAAGTCATTTTCTTTTACCGCTATTATGCTCATAAAATCTTTAACATAAATGACATTCGGCTTACCAAGTCCAAGCCTTACTCTTTCAATCAGTCCTATTCCTTTTTTGCTGTCTAACTCGTCCAATGTTTTTATGGCAGTAGGCTTTGAGATATTTCTTCTTCTCATAATTTCTTCAACAGTAAAATAGATAAATACTCTGCCTTCCTTGTCCACCCAGTTATTCTTAAAGGACATTCCTGTGCGTTTCAAAAGCATGGAGTATAGGATAATGGCTTCAGCAGACAGTCCCTTAAATTCTTCTCCGTCTACTAATATTTCAGGCACTTTCAGAAAGTTAAATCGCTCTGCTTCTCTGTTATAGAAATAGTCAAAGTCCATGCAAGATCACCTCCCTCCTTAAAAATTTGCAAAGAAAAAGACGATAGTTTTTTCATCTATCGCCTTTGGTAACCATTTTTATGAAATTTTTTAGATTGATTTTATTGCCTCATTGATACCTTGTAAAAAAGCTATAACAGTTGCACCAACCATCGGTATTCCGTATGGACTAACTAAGAATCCAATAATCAATGCTTCTATTCCGATGGTAACTTCTTTTTGCAGAAAAGATGCAATTGCTCCAAATATACAAAACATCATCAGCAAATATAGTAGGGCTGTTCCGATACCAAGTAGAAATGTCAGAAATGCTGTGAGGATACTTAACACCAAGCTAATTGGGAATAAGATTATTTTTATTATCCATCTCATAATTTCTTATTCCTCACTTTCAAAAACATTCTTTGTATCTCCACACACCATATCAATGCAAACATTCACATCCATATAATTTTTTAAGACTTTTTTTCGTCCTCCCTCTCCGTCTTCTACAAATACATAATGTTTGTAAAACTGCTTAAAATGCAGGATTTTCACGATTTCACTCTTTGTATCAACGCTATGCACTCCACATGATGCGTACGACTAAACATATCTACCGGTTGCACGCGTTCGGTTTTATAACCGTAGGTTTGTAAACAGGCCAAATCTCGTGCTAAGGTTGCGGGATTACAAGAAACGTACACGACCCGTTCCGGTTGACTGCGACCAATCGCGCGTAATACCGGTTCGCCGCACCCTGCACGCGGCGGGTCTAAAACAATAACTTGCGGTCGCACGCCGTTTTTAATAAGTTCCGGCAATTTGTATACGGCATCGCCTAAAATAAATTCCGCATTTTTAACATGGTTATCCCGTGCATTCCGGATAGCATCTTTTATGGCGGAAGGAACAATTTCAATACCATACACTTGTTTTGCTTTTTGTGCTAAAAATAAGGTTATCGTCCCCGTGCCGCAATAAACATCGGCAACAATTTCATTTCCTTTTAAATCGGCAAATTCCATCGCCTTTTCGTACAGCCGTTGTGCTTGTTCGCTGTTAACTTGAAAAAACGATTGTGCCGAAATATGAAACCGCAAATTTCCTATGGCATCGTGTATCGTATCCTGTCCATATAGTGTTCGCGTTTTTCTTCCTAAAATGACATTAGTATGTCCGGTGTTAATATTTTGTATGACGGCGGTTAGACCGGGAATCTCCTGTCGCAAGCGGCGAATCAAATCTTTTATATGAGGGATACACTCGCAAGCGGTCACAATACAGACCATAATTTCTCCGGTTTTCACCCCCACCCGTCCCATAATATGACGAATCATACCGGTACATTTATCTTCATCATAGGCGGGAATTTTAAAATCCTTCATCCATTGCCGTACAATACGCACAATTTGGTTATTTTCTTCTTTTTGAATAACACAATTTTCCACATTAATGACATTATGTGTAGCCGCCGCAAAACAACCGATAGACAGTGTATTTTTTTTATCTTCGCCTACGGGAAATTGCATTTTATTGCGATAGTTCCACGGGGTTGCCGCACCTAACGTAGGCAGTACGGGTACATTCGTTATGTGTCCGATACGCGTTAACGCATCTTGTACTTGTCGTTGTTTTTCTTGTAATTCACCGTCATATGAAAAGTGTTGCAATTGACAGGCCCCGCACCGATAATATACTGCACAGGTAGGGGCTACTCGTGCCGGCGAAGCACATAATACTTGCCGCAGTTTTCCCACAGCATATGTTTTTTTTACCGTCGTAATGACGGCCACAATCCGCTCTCCCGGCAGTGCATAGGGGATAAATACGGTAAAATCCTGATATTTTCCCACGCCTTCCCCGTTCGTTCCCAGTCGTATAATCTCTATTTCATATGTCTTTCCCTTGGTTACAGGAATCGTACGTTGTTCTTTCATGTATGGTTTCTGTTCCTTCCTTATGTATCGCTTATTTTATATGGTTGCTTCTATACTGCCGCCTATAACGGAGGCGGGGTTATTCGGTAATTGTGCGTCAACGGTAATGGCCGCCGCCGCTTGTAACGCCAGTTGCGGCAGGTTGTCTTCCGTCATGCTGTACAACGTGAATAACGGTTCCCCCGGTCGTACGGGATCATATAGTTCTTTAAACAAACGAATCCCCACCATCGGTTGTACGACATCTTCTTTTTGAGCTCGACCGGCACCCATACGCATGGCAATTTCTCCCAATGTTTTAGCTTTAATAGCAGTAATATAACCGCCTTCCGTGGAAACCGCCGTATACACAAAAGGAGCTTGCGTTAAGGCGTGTTTTCCTATCCAACCGGTTTCCCCACCTTGCGCGCGAATAAGTTCTTTGAATTTTTTTAACCCTGCACCGCTTTTCCAAACGGCTTGCAATTTTTCTCTTCCGGCCGCCACAGTAGCCGTACAATGCGCCATATACAACATGCGGCTGCCAATTTCTTCTACCACTGCCGTCAATCGTGAATTCCCTTTTCCCGACAACGTTTCCACGGCTTCATCAATTTCCAAGCTGTTCCCGATAGCCGTTCCCAACGGGGCTTCCATGGACGTGAGCACGGCACAAGTAGGCAATCCGGCCAACGCGCCGATGTCCACCATTTGTTGCGCTAATTGCCGGGCCTGTGCCGGCGTTTTCATAAACGCTCCATCACCGTACTTTACATCCAATACTACCGCATCCGCGCCGGCGGCAATTTTTTTACTCATAATCGAAGCGGCAATCAACGGCAAACTTTCTACCGTTCCGGTAGCATCCCGCAATGCATATAATAGTTTATCGGCAGGTGCCAAGTCGGTTGTCTGTCCCATAACAGCCGCACCATGTTGTCGAATCTGTTGCAAAAATCGGTTCGTCGTCAATTGCGTGGAAAAACCGGGAATAGCTTCCAATTTATCTAAGGTGCCCCCGGTAAACCCCAGGCCGCGCCCGCTCATTTTAGCAACCGGTACACCGGCCGCCGCTACTAAAGGCACTACAATAAGCGTCGTCGTATCGGCAATGCCCCCGGTACTATGTTTATCCACTTTGATTCCCGGCACAGTTGACAAATCGGCAATCCGGCCGGAATGTGCCATGGCCAATGCCAAGTCTGTCGTTTCCCGAGGCGTCATACCTTGTAAATATACCGCCATAAGCCAGGCCGCCGCTTGATAATCCGGAATATTGCCGCTCGTATAATCGGTAATAAACCGATAAATTTCCTTGCGGGACAGTTCCCCTCCATCTCGTTTATGTATGATGCAATCTTGAGGCCACATTGTCTTTTCTCCTATTTCAATTGCGTAAGGAAACTTGTTCCCTTTTCCAAGCCTGTAAGACCGAAGTTCTCCATAATGGTTTGTCCCAAGTCGGCATAGGTAGAACGCACTCCTAACGATACCGATTCTTGCAAAGCCGGACTGTATACTAATAAAGGAACTTGTTCTCTTGTATGATCGGTTCCCGGCCAGGTCGGATCGTTCCCGTGATCCGCCGTAATCATAAGCAATTCATCTTCTTGCAATTGCGCCATAAAAGGGCCCAAATCCCGATCAAAATCTTCCAACGCCTGTCCATATCCCGGCGTATTCCGACGATGACCGAATTGACTGTCAAAGTCGACAAAATTGGCCATCAACAAGCCCTGTTGCGCCCGATGAGCCTGCAGCTGTGTCGTCAAAACTTGCATATCTTCCCGATTATCAGCCGTATGATACGATTCCGTCAGATCCAAATTGGCATATATATCTCCGATTTTACCGACACCTACTACCATATATCCGGCTTCTTTCAAATACGAAAATACCATTTTTCGTTTCGGCATACGACTATAGTCCCGTCTGTCGCCGGTGCGTATAAAAGCCCCTTGCCGACCGATAAAAGGACGCGCAATAATCCGGCCCACCTCATACGGACCTACGCACACTTCATGCCGTGTAATTTCACAAATACGATATAATTCTTGCAACGGAATCACATCATTATGAGCGGCAATTTGAAACACACTGTCCGCCGAAGTATAAATAATCGGCTTTCCCGTGCGAAAATGTTCCGGACCTAACCGTTCGATAATTTCCGTACCGGAAGCCACTTCATTTCCTAAATACCCATACCCTGTTTTTTCTTCAAAGGCCCGAGTCAACGTTTCGGGAAAGGCCTGCGGAAAAGTCGGAAATGGCGTAGCGACAGGATTTCCCATAAATTCCCAATGCCCGCTGGTCGTATCTTTTCCGGCTGCCGTTTCCTGCATGCGCCCATAGGATCCGACTACGTGAATCGAATGATCGGCATGTATATCGGCAATGTTCCCCATTCCCATACGACGCATATTCGGAATTTTTAAGCCGCCTTCCATCGCGGCATCAATATGCCCCAACGTATTCGCCCCTGTATCTCCGAAAGCAGCCGCATCGGAAGAATTTCCCGCACCGACACTATCCATAACAATGACTATTATTCTCTTGAATCGCATACCTTTCCCCTCCCTTTTTTTAGACACCTTGTAAATAAGAACCGGCCTTGGCAAAAATAGCTATCGTTTTGGCGTCAACAATTTCTCCCGTCGCAATAAGCTGTGCCACTTCCGGCGGCGTATACTGCTCAATATTTAAAAATTCATCTGCATCTAAATGTTGTGATGTAGGTGTCAACTTTCTGCCTAAAAACAAATACAATATTTCATTACAAAATCCCGGAGAAGTATAAATATATCCCAAATCAATTAATTCTCCCGCTTTTACACCTCCTTCTTCCGCCAATTCCCGAAATGCGCACTCTGCAGGCAATTCTCCGGGATGATCCAATTTACCGGCAGGAAATTCCAATAGCGCTTTACCGGCGGCATAACGAAATTGACGTACCATAATCAGCTTGCCGTCAGCCGTTACGGGCAACACACACGCCGCCCCTCCGTGCCAAACCGCTTCACGTACGGCGGGCTGTGTAACACCTTCCATATGTACCGTATCTACCGTAACATGTAAGATCTTTCCTTGAAAAATTTCTTGCCTTTTGATACATGATTCCTTTGCAATGCTCATACGTCCCCCTCCCTAAAAAAAAGGCGCTCAAGAAGAATCGCTTCTTCTCGGCGCCTTATTTTATAACTTACCTGTACTGCCGATACCGCCGCTACGAATGGCAGTCGCCGCATCTCCGTCTACAGTCAAATACTTCATAAAAAGACCTTGACCGACTCGTTCTCCTTTTTCAATCGTATAGGGCGTCGCTTGCGTATTATAGTAGGCAATCATAATATGCCCTTCATTACTGCTGTTATTGTAATAATCACTGTCAATAATTCCTGTGCCGTTGGCCAACATTAATCCGTACTTAAAAGCCAACCCGGAACGAATAAAAATAGCTAAATATTCATTTTGTTCCATATATGCCTTCAAGCCGGTCGGCACTACCGTAATCGTTTTAGGCTGCACCGTAACTGTCGCCGCCGCCGCCAAATCATATCCCGCACTGCCTGCCGTTTTGCGCACAGGCAGTATAATTCCCTGATTTTGATAGGCTGTAACCACTTCAAATCCGCGCGACATAGGCACCTACTTTCTGAAACCGTTATGGCGATTTCCGCCCCGATTCATAGTCTGCGTCCCGTGTGCCGCATGTGTATTGCCGCCGAGCAGCACTTTACGCGACAAATTAATACGCCCTTGACTGTCGATTTCAATACATTTTACCATGATTTCATCACCTACATGGACGACATCTTCCACTTTTTCCACGCGTTCATTCGCCAGTTGCGAAATATGTACCAACCCTTCTTTTCCCGGTAACACTTCCACAAAGGCGCCGAAATTCATCAAGCGTGTAACCTTACCTTCATACGTTTCTCCGACTTCCACATCTTTGGTCAGCCGTTCAATCCAAGCTTTGGCCTGATCACCGCCGGTGGCATCCACCGATGCAATATACACCAAGCCCGTATCGTCAATATCTATTTTAGCCCCGGTTTCTTCCGTAATTTGTTTAATTATTTTACCGCCCGGCCCGATAACATCACGAATTTTATCCGGATGAATTTGCATCGTAATAATTCGCGGTGCAAATGGCGACAACGTTTTTCTGGGAGCACTGATTGCCGTCAACATTTTTCCCATAATATGGAGACGACCTTCATGAGCTTGCTGCAATGCCTGTTCCAAAATTTCCCGTCGCAGCCCTTTGATTTTAATATCCATTTGAATTGCCGTAACCCCCTTCGTCGTTCCGGCAACTTTAAAATCCATATCCCCTAAGGCATCTTCCATGCCCTGAATATCCGTTAAAATAGTAAAATCTTCCCCTTTGGTCACCAAACCCATCGCAACGCCGGCTACCGGTGCCTGCAACGGTACACCGGCATCCATTAATGCCAACGTACTGCCGCATACACTTCCCATAGAACTGGAACCGTTTGATTCCAACACTTCCGACACCACGCGAATAGCATAGGGAAATTCTTCTTCACTCGGCAATACTTGTACCAGCGCCCGTTCCGCCAACTTCCCATGACCGATTTCCCGCCGTCCCGGTCCGCGAGAAGACCGTGTTTCGCCGACACTGAAGGAAGGAAAATTATAATGATGCATATAACGCCGATCCGTTTCCAAGCCGACACCGTCAATATGTTGCGCTTCCGATAACGGGGCCAGCGTGGCAAAACTGAGAATCTGTGTTTGTCCGCGAGTGAACAATCCCGTACCGTGCGTACGGGCAAATAACCCCACTTCACAGCTGACCGGACGTACTTCATCCACCTTTCGGCCGTCCGGACGGATTTTATCCACAGCAATCATGTGTCGTACAATTTCTTTAATCATTTTTTGTGTAATAGCGGCCACCACGGCGGCATCTTCCGGATAAATATCGGAAAAATGCTCGTAAATGTCCGTTTCTACGGCATTCATCTTTTCTTCCCGCGCCATCTTGTCCGCTGTAAAAACAGCTTCCTTCATCGCCGCTTCCCCATACGCATGGACCGCTTCGACCATATCGGCAGGCGGTTCCGCCTCAACAAATTCCTGTTTCGGTACACTGACAGCATCTAAAAAGCTTTCTTGAAAAGCTACCGCTTTTTTTATTTCTTCATGCGCAACCATAATCGCATCTAAAATATCCGCTTCCGGAACCTGTTCGGCACCGCCTTCTACCATAAGAATAGCGTCTTTCGTACCGGCTACGACAATATCCATGTCGCTCTTTTCGCTTTGCACTACCGTCGGATTGATAACAAACTGCCCGTCCACTCGTCCTACACGCACGCCGGCAATCGGCCCGGCAAAAGGAATATGCGACATGCAGAGAGATACGGAAGCGCCGATCATAGCGGCAATTTCCGGAGCGTTATCATGGTCCACACAAAAATCATAAGCCACCACATGGACTTCATGCCGATATGTTTTGGGAAATAAAGGTCGAATAGGCCGATCGATTAACCGTGCAAACAACGTGGCCGATTCCGGCGGTTTCCCTTCCCGTTTAATAAACCCGCCGGGAATTTTGCCGACAGAATACATTTTTTCTTCATAATCCACCGTAAGCGGAAAAAAATCCGCATCTTCCCGTGCTTCCTTCGCACCTGTAGCCGTAACAAATACAGCCGTATCGCCATACCGCACCAAGGCGGCACCGCTGGCCTGTTTGGCAAGTTTACCGACTTCTACCGTTAACGTACGACCGGCAAACTCCATTTGGAATTTCTGTTCTTCCATAGTATCCTCCTTCATTAGCTTGCACAGGTGTCAGGCACTGCCATAACGATGATTTGTTTCTTTCCATCATCATGATACTACCTGCCCCCTGTGCCGTACCTCTTTAAAAAAGAGGCCGATGCATCCACATCAGCCTCTCCGTGTGCAAATTATTTACGCAAGTTCAATTTTTCGAGTATTGCACGATACCGTTCCAAATTATGTTTCTGTAAATACGCAAGCAAATTACGACGTTGCCCAACCAACTTTAACAAACCGCGACGCGATGCATGATCCTTTTTATGCATCCGCAGGTGTTCCGTCAAATACAAAATACGATTCGTAAGAAGTGCGATCTGTACTTCCGGAGAACCCGTATCGGCTTCATTGGCACCGAACTTGGCAATAATATTTTTCTTTTCTTCTACACTTAACATACGTTCTTCCTCCTAAAAATCAGGTATTCGCAAAGTACTAAGTCTCCGTCGGAGTATGCGCGACACCGAGTACCCGTACGACACTGTTTATTATACTATAGGAAATACGTACTGTAAAGGTAGCATTCTCTTACTCATGGGAAAATTTCTTAGGTATCAACACATAGATTACACGTTGAGAAGTATTCCGATCCACGGAAAACCGGTATTATCGCGTTTCTTGTCTCCCCGGCTTTTATTGCCGCCGCTTAAAATTCAACATGAGCGCGTAAATTTCCGACATAGGCACGTCCGACCGGAATTTCCATACCTTTTTTGCCTTTTAAAATTAATAAATACCGTTGTTTGAACCAAGTCGTAATTTGCTTAATTTCATCTACATTGACAATGTAATTGCGATGACATCGGAAAAAAGCGGTTTCCGACAATCGTTCTTCAAATTCCTGTAAAGTAATTTTTACCTTACAAACTTCGTCCTTCTTCGTTAAGATAAATACTTGCCGATTTTTTCCGTAAATCAGGCGAATATCCTGACAATCAATAATTTCCAAGCGATCTCCGCGATTTACCGTTAATTTGCGCAACGTAACCGTGTGTTCCGAAAACGCCGCCTTGGCCAACGGTGCCTGCAATTCTTTCATTCTCTTTTTTACTTTCAGCAACACACGGGCCAAACTCTTTTTGTCCACCGGTTTTAATATATAATCCAGCGCATTCACGGCAAATGCCTGTACGGCAAAATCCATATATGCCGTGACAAAAATAATCAGTGGCGCCCGTTCCATTTCCATTAACGCCTGTGCCACTTCTATGCCCCGCATTCCCGGCAATTCCACGTCCAACAGTACCACGTCCGGATGCAAACGCTGAATTTCTTTTACAGCGGTTTCTCCGTCATAACAAACACTGCAAACTTCCGTATCGGTGCAAAGTTCTTGTACCATGCCTTGCAACTCTGCCGCCGTTGCCTTTTCATCTTCTACAATCATCAATTGAATCATAGATTTCACCTTCATCCCCCGACATCCTGCCTATCAGCTATACTATATCGGTAAAAAATTTAAAGGCCCCGCTCCTGTCCCCACGGTATGGAAATAAAAATCATCGTCCCCCTTTCCATCGTACTTTGTACAGAAAAAATCCCCCGTTTTCCATATAAAGTCTGAATCCGGTCATAAATATTTCTTAAACCGATACCCGTGCTTTCTGTCAAATCACTCATCTCCTGTTGCTGTGAGAAAGCACGAATTCTCGCCAAGACGGCGGGAGAAATTCCTTCGCCGTCATCATGTACGGTAAGATACAGACAATCTTCCCGTCGTTTGGCGGATATGCTGACCGTACCGCCGTTTTTTTTCTTAAAAATGCCGTGTTTAATGGCGTTTTCCACTAAAATTTGTAAAATAAAATAAGGCACCTGTTGCGTAAGTGTTTCCGGTTCCACCGTTTTTACAACACGCAGCCGCTCGCCGTATCGCATTTTTTCCAACCGAATATACGTATCTACCGCTTCTAATTCCGCCGCTAAAGAAACGGTATCTTCCATGCGATGCAATCGTCCTCGCAAAAAAGACGATAAATCACAAATAAGTTCTTTCGCTTTTTCCGGTTCCGTAGTAATAACAGCCTTAATATTACTCAACATATTAAAAATAAAATGCGGCCGTATTTGTGATTTCAGTACATTCAATTCCGCTTGCGATAATAAAACAGTCTGTCGATCCAAGGCCATTTGATATAATTCCAAACTCAGCAATTCCGCCAGACTAAGCAACCACTTTTCTTCATAGGGATGGAACTTCCGTAATCCCGGGCGAGAAATATAGATAACGGCAATTTCTCTATGCGACACACGTAACGGCAATTGCAGCGTATTTTTACAATCTTTTTTATTCGCCCCCTGTGTATATTCCACCCAAATTCCTTCCGGTGATGAAACGGCGACATAGTCTACGGTCAACGTATTATAAATGATTTTACCTATCTGTTGCGCCGCCTCCCTGGTAAAGCCGTTTTTACGAAAAATTCCGCGTGTATTAAAAATAATATCAATAACTTTTTTGGCCGCATTCGCTTTATTATTATCTTCATCCGCATATACCCCGCGAATAATATAAATAGACAATATAACGCCTAAACAAGTCGAAATCGCTGCCGGCAACGCAATATATTTTTCCAACTCAAACACTTGTTGCGGCCCCGCCTGCCATAGTACGGCACTTTTCAAAACGGCTTCCGACACTAAAGCAATTCCGCCTCCCAACCAAAGAGAAATATTTCGCGCGCCATAGCGTTGATTTATATAACCGCTTAACGCGCCGATAAGAACATTGGCCACTAACGCCGCCGTAATTACGGGGAAACTGCTGACCGGTATAAAAAAACGCGGAATCATCCCGATAACAGCCGCTCCTATACCGACTAAAGGGCCGCCGAACAAACCGCCGATAATCGTTCCGATCAGACGGGCATGTACCATGGCCGTTTGTTGAAACGGTACATTTAAGTAATTACCCACCGCCGACAACATACCGAAGACCACGACCAATGCATATTTATCCCGACGGGAGTAGTGCGATTGATTCATCGATCGACGAAACGGCTTGCATTGCGTAATAATATAAATCACTACGGCAATGACCGCTATATTTCGTATTACTTCAAAAAATAACGCCAGCATTTCCGCCACCTGCCCGGGCTATTCGCCTTATTTGCTCCGGCTTCAAAGAACATGTTTCTTCCGCTCCGGAAACTCATGGTAAGGACCTCGACACGGCTTCCTTTCCTTACCTATACCTATATTATATTTTAACATGTTTTTTATTGTAAGCAAGACAAAAAAATTATTTATTCATTATTTTGGATTTTAATGATTTTCTTTATCAAAAAGCATAACACGGTGCCATGGATAAATTGCCTATGACACCGTGTTTCCGCTCAAACCATTATACGTATAGCCTCTTTTTAATACAAGCTTTTATAGATGCTGTATACTTTATCATAATCAAGTTCCACAAAATTATGCGCCATTAAACGCCCTTGATTCTTCATAACCGAATCGGCAAACTCCGCCAATTCTTCTTGTTTCACACCGTATTCATGCAATGCCTTTTTCGGTAAAATCGTATTTAACAAATTTTCCAATTCCGTATATACATCGGCTGGCCTGCATCCCAATATATTCGCAATAAATTGGTTCAAACGAGCGATTTCGCCGTCCGACTTAATCGACATATAGCAATTCATAACGCCGGTGAATATGGCATAATTGGATTCGCCGTGCGGCACATGATATTTGGCGCCTAACGGATAACTCATAGCATGCACGGCGGCACAACCGGGAATACTGAACGCAATACCGGCCCAATTGCTGGCCAATAAGAAATCTTTCATAATCGGTATCCGCGCTTCCGGTCCTTCTTCCCGCATCTTCATATACCCGCGCAAAATTAAGTCAATCGCATGGTAACTGAATAGGCGGAAACTCGGGCCGGAATGTGGCGACAATGCGGATTCTACCGCATGTACCAGGGCGTCGATAGAACTGGTGGCAAATACCTTAAACGGCAACGTTTTCAACAACTGGGTAATTAATACGGCCTTATCCGCATACAGTACATCATCGGCAATCCCTTTTTTCGTATTACGACTGATTAACGCCATGACAGAAACATTGGTAACTTCACTGCCCGTACCGCAAGTTGTGGGGATTAAAATTAATTCTTTCCCTTTTTCCAACGGCGTAATGCCGTCAAATAAATCTAAAATCGGACTTACTTTGCGCAAAGAAAACAATTTGCACAAATCCATAATCGTACCGCCGCCAATGCCGATAATCCGTTTTACATCTTTCGGCATATCGCGATACATGGCTTCCGCCATGTCATCCGACGGTTCGCCGGCACCGTATTTTTCCTGGAAAATAACTGCACAATCAAGATCCATGTTGCCGAAATTTGGTTCATAAATGTACTCATTCGTAACAATAAGATCGCCTTTTCCCAAGTGCAGATCGTCTACAAATTCTCGGCAAGATTCATACGTGTACAAGGTCGGCTTTAATTGTAATTCAATCATTTCCACTCATCCCTTTCGTATCCTGTCGTATAGTGCGGCAATGCCGCACTATACCTGAAAAAGTATGGAAGCTTAACTCCACAGTTCTTCGGTTGTCGGAATCTTGGCATCTTTAATGACATAAGCCACACGGGAAATATTAATAAAATGTTTATACGTAATATTTTCCGACATGCTGTTGCCGCCCCAGCTGCCGCATCCCAACGTGGTAGTCGGATTCAAGCCGTTTGTATAGCTGCCTCCGGCAGTAGAAGAACACGGTTGATTGACCGTTACACGGCTGACCGGTAATTTGGTTCCTGCCGCTTCAATATGTTTATCATTAAAGGAATGTACCGAAGCCGTGTGTCCGGCGCCTTTATAAAGATAATTGTCTTTTGCCATGTCAATAGCTTCATCAAACGTATGGTATTTTAAGCAAACCAATACGGGGCAAAGTTTTTCATCACATAAAACTTCTTCTTTGCCGTGCTTTTCCAATTCGATTAAAAATACTTTCGTATCTTCCGGAATGGTTAACCCTGCCGCTTTTGCAATAACCGCCGGCGATTTGCCCACTAAATCTTTGTTCATTTTACCGCCGGGGAAAATAACGTCTCTCATTTTATCACGAGTAGCCGCATCGCTGATCACATAAGCGCCGTCCAACTTAAATTCATTAATAACGGCATCATATTTGTCATTCGGAATGAAGACACATTGTTCGCCGGAGCAAATAATCCCGTTATCAAATTTACGTCCGTTAATAATCATGGGTACCGCTTCTGTAATATCCACGTCGCGGTCAATAATTACCTGCGTATTTCCGGCACCTACCCCCAGCGAAGGTTTACCGCTGCTGTACGCGGCCTTTACCATGCCCGGACCGCCTGTAGCCACCACTACATCACAAGCTTTCATCAAATCATTGGAAGCTTCAATGCTTGCTTCGGGAATAATTTGCACCAAATATTTCGGGGCGCCGATTTTGTCCAATTCTTCATTGATCATTTCCACCGTTTTAACACTGCATTTTACCGAAGCCGGATGGGGAGAAATAATAACGGCATTACGTCCCTTCAGGGCCGACATGCTGTTCATCATCGGCGTAACCACCGGATTCGTACAAGGCTGAATCGCCCCGACAACGCCGACCGGTTTAGCCACATACAACAAGCCGCGTTCCGGATCCCGATCAATAATATCTACACTCTTTTTATCTTTCAAATAGTTCCAAATCATGCCGGATTTCCCACGGCATTTGGCAATCTTATCGGCAGCTACCCCCATACCGGTTTCTTCCGCCGCCATAGGTCCTAATAATTCCGCATTTTCATATACTACGCGGCCGATGACACGAACCACTGCGTCAACCTGTTCCTGTGTATACGTTGCGAACTCTTTTTGTGCCGCCCGTGCTCTTGCCATGTACTCATCCATATTTACTGCCATAATTCAACACCCTTTCTTTTCACAAGTATAAATTTTAGGCATTTCAGCTATCACATTCCTGCCTTATGCCTGTATTGTAAGATGTCGTGCAGTTTTTCACAATAAAACTTCTACCAATGACCGTAAATAATGAATGAGTAACAAAAAACGGCTACTGAAATTTTTTCACACGTTTTATCCGTTCATGGCGGTACGAATTTTTTCATTTTTCCGCTCTTTCCTTCCCTCGAATAAGGCGTAAAAAAATAGTGATAAAATGAACAATCATTTTATCACTATTCGTCTATGCGATTACTTTTTTTCTGTCGTTGCCGGCGGTTTATATTGTTTGGACATGGGATTGGTTTGCGGCGTCACATGTTTCATCGGTCCCAATAATTCGGATTGATCCTCATACGTAGTATGCAAAAATTCTTCCGAACGTTCCGACAGCGGATTCCCCAGAAAATCATCATATAATTCTTTAATTTCCGGATTTTCCCAGCTGGCTTTAACATTCGTATTGCTGTCCGACTGATATAACGAATCAATACGCGCCTGTTGCACCTTTTTAACCTGCGGCATTTTTACCAACGGCTGTCCGCCGCCGCCGATACAGCCGCCGGGACATGCCATTACCTCAATAAAAGAATACCGGGTCAACGTATTATCGGCAAAATGCGTATCTAAAAATTTACGAGCATTACCCAGTCCGCTGATTGCGGCAATTTTCAACGTATGTTCGCCAATCGTGACATCCGCTTCTTTCACTCCGTTCAACCCGCGTACCGGCTCAAAGGGAATAAATTCCGCCGGTGCTTTTTCGCCGGTATGAAAATAATACGCCGAACGCAGGGCCGATTCCATAACGCCGCCGGAGTTTCCGAATATTTTACCGCCCCCGGAAGATTCTCCGAAAACTTTATCAAACGTACTGTCCTCCAACGCGTCAAAATCAATATTTTCTTCTTTAATCCAAGCCGCCAATTCTCGCGTCGTAATGCAAATATCCGTATCTTGCATACCGTCGGTTTTCCAATACGCCCCGGAACTGCTTAATTGCGGTCGCATAATTTCCGATTTTTTAGCGGTACAGGGCGTAACGCAAACATTGACAATCTGTTTCGCATCTATTTTATGGGTTTCGGCAAACCACGTTTTTATAACGGGACTCAAAATACTGATAGGACTTTTCGTGGTGGACAGATTCGGAATTAACTGCGGAAAATAAATTTCCACAAATTCCACCCACCCGGGACAGCAACTCGTAAGTTGCGGTTTCGGACTCGTCGTCGATTGTACACGGTGCATCAATTCCGACGCTTCTTCCATAATCGTCAAATCGGCACCGAAATCCGTATCAAATACATAATTCGCTCCCAGCGCCCGTAAAGAAGCTACCATTTTGCCTTCCACAAACGTTCCCGGATCCATACCGAACGCTTCTCCCAAACCTACGCGTACAGCCGGCGCCGTTTGAAAAATGACAATTTTATCCGGATCCTGTAAGGCCGCTTTTACTCTCCCGACGTCATTTACTTCCGTAATGGCGCCGAATGGACAGGCTGCCGCACATTGCCCGCAATGAATACAAATCGGCATATCTCCGGTACTGGGCAAATAATAATAATCCATAATCGTCTGCGTATTACAGCAAGCCCGCAAACACATCGTACAATTTTTACATTTCGTCACGTCAAATTGAACGGAACAGTTATGTTCATCAATAGGAACTCGTCGCTGAAGTTGTTGGAATCGAGATTGAAATTCAGTCATGATTTTTTCCTTTCATAAAAAATGTATCGACAATGTATATCATAAAGTATAATGTATACGTTTGACAATCTGCAAAGAGATGGCACCATGAATAGAATAATACAAAATCATACTAATTACTATGTTTTTTTTGAAATTCATGTTCGTAATTGCACAAGTTATATATTCATGAAACACATACATCACAGTTTATTATGTATTTTCCTTAAGTTCTTCCAACCGATACCACTGTTCCGTCAGTGCATCCAATTGCTGCTGTGCCCGCTGTCTTTCCTGCAACAGTTCGTTTACTTTCTCATACGCGTCGCCGGCTTGTAGTATAGCCGCATCCAGCCCTTTTACCAAGGCTTCGTAGCGGGGAATTTCCTGCAAAACTTCCTCGTATACCGCGAGTTCTCGTATCGAAAGTCCCTTCTTCTCCCGCCGGGACGCCGCGGCAGGTTTATCCGGAGGCACCGTCACCCGCTGCCCTGCAGAGGCTCCTTCCCGCTGCTGTCGCGCCGACATAATATACGCACTGTAATCCCCTTTATACGGCAACCATTGTCCTTGTTGTAACACAAACAAGGTATCCGCCACCCGATCCAAAAAATATCGATCATGGGAAACCGTAACGACCACCCCTTGATACGAGTCCAAATATTCTTCCAGAACGGCCAACGTCGGAATATCCAGGTCATTGGTCGGTTCGTCCAACAATAAAACATTCGGTCTGCGCATGAGCAGCCGCAATAAATACAGTCGCCGTTTTTCCCCGCCGCTGAGCTTTTCTATGCGAGTGTACTGCATATCTTCAGGAAATAAAAATTGTTCCGCTAAACGCGACGCGGAAATTTTTTTCCCAAAACGATTTTCTACATAGGCGGCTTCTTCACACACATACTCGATCACTCGTTGTGTCCCGTCTATAGGCGGCATGTGTTGTGTAAAAAAGCCGATTCGTACCGTTTGCCCCCGCAATACCGTACCGCAAGTAGGCGTTACGGTCCCTGCCAGAACCTGTAAAAACGTCGATTTTCCCGCACCGTTTCTACCGACAATCCCGATACGATCATGCCGTCCGAAACGATACGTAACATGAGAAAACAAAGGCGCCTGTCCCGCATAAGCAAACCCTACCTCCGACAGTTCGATAACAGTCTTTCCCAAGCGTGCCGACGTATCCCACATTTCTATTTCCGAAGGCGGCCGGCCGGCTTCTACCGCACATAACCGCTCATATCGCTCTTGCCGTGCTTTTTGCTTCGTCGCACGGGCTTGCACGCCGCGCTGAATCCAGGCTTGTTCCCGTCGCAACACATTGCGCCGCTTGGCTTCATTGGCCGCTTCCGCTTCCAGCCGGGCCTCATGCGCCGCTACATACGCCGCATAATTTCCCGTATAAGAATATACCTTACCCCGATCTATTTCCACCATCGTCTGCGCTATGCTGTCTAAAAAATACCGATCATGCGTACTCACCAATACGGCCGATTTCAGCTGCGCAATATACTCTTCCAACCACGCAATCGTCATTTCATCTAAATGATTGGTCGGTTCATCCATAATTAACAGATCGCAAGGCATAAGTAACGCCCGCGCCAATGCCAACCGTTTCCGCTGTCCGCCGGACAAGGTTTCTACGCGCCGATTGCCTTGCGGCAGCCCCAATTTTTGCAGAACAATTTTCGCCCGTTTTTCTATGTCCCAAGCATCCCAAGCATCCATCTCGGCCGCACGCGCAATAATGTCTTCCTCTTTTCCCGACTGCACGGCCTCTTCGTACTGCCGCAACACCTGCATAATCGGCAACGTTCCGTCCAATACGGCAGACACTGCCGTCCGCCCCGCTATATAGGCAGACGTTTGCGGAACATAGTGAATACGTGCTTTAGGATTGCGCCAAACCGTCCCCGCATCCGGTGTTTCCGCACCTGCGGCCAACTGTAACAAAGTAGTTTTACCGGCGCCGTTTAACCCGATGACGCCCACCTTTTGTCGCTTCCCTATCGCCAAATGAACATCTTCAAACAATACCTTGGTACCATACGATTTTGTTACGTCTTCCATTGTTAAAATATTCATTTTACCTACCTCGAATTGCGGCTTTTACTACTTGTATCCTAACACATCCACTGCCGATTCGCCACCCGATAAAACAATATGCGGTACGTACGTATCACCGGAGACCGCTTTTTTCTTTTTACTACTTGCGAAAACAGATTCCCGCTCTTCCCGATGCACGAACACTACGTTTATCATCGATGCGTATATTTCGTTAGAATTATTTTTTTATTTCTTATAATACTATTATAAATAATTAAATCCCCTGTTTTTCTTAAAATAAAACCAAAGACAGGCCGTATCTTCTCCGGTATTCCTGCACCTATACTGCAACTTATTCATACTTTTTATGTATCCGGGTTTGCAAAAAAAGTATATCTCCGTAACGTATACCCCTCAAAAAGCCTCTTATTTATTCGTAATCGCACCGATATGTTTTAACTCAATAGATAAGGAACCGTCTTCCTGTGTAGAAAAATGAATAAATTCAGAATGCTCTATATACGCGGAGGGAAAGGTAATTTCAATACCCGTATCCGTTTTTATGGTATGTACATTACCGACTTTCTGCGCCCATGTGGAAGACACGGGGACAGAATCGGGCAATTGCCTTTCCCCGCATTGCCGTGAAAATTCTTCCTGCAAAGCGGGGGTATCTGCAAAGACCGCCGCTCCCGCCTCCCGAGGCGCAAACGAATCGCATTGGGCGGCATTTTCCGCAATATACTGCTTGGTCTTGGCCGAAACTTCTACCGAATCCGCTCCGTGTTCGGCGGCTACGGCAGCGATCAACTTGGTAACCGTCCGGACCGTTTCTTTAGAAGAAAGCTGCACGGTACACTGTAAAACCCGTTCCGGCAATATCCGGATCTCCCGCCCTTCACAGCTTCTTTTTTTATCCGCCAGAGACAGCTGCAAATTATCCTCCCGAATCAACGCATACGAACGAATTTTTTGCAGCTTGTTCGGCAATATTGCCCGATGACGAATCAATTGTGTACACATCTCGCCGTCAACCCGGGAAATCTGATGGGTATACGCAATTTGAGCCTCTAATAAAAGAATAGCCAAATACCGCGTCTGCCGTTCATCGCGAAAATCCGCCACGACCACATCCGCCGTTGCCGTTTCTTCACAAGACGCCAACGCGTCGTATACGGCATGCGCAATTTGCCCGCTTATTTCCGCAAAAGAAAGAGCGCCCTGAAAATATCGTGCCGCCGCGGCGCCTAAGCGGGAATCTTTATAAAAACAGCCTTGTCTGCCTGTCGGATCCGCCGGTAACTTCTGCAATCGTTGTTCCAAATAGGCATACACCTCCTGCTGTGCAAGATCCAATTCTTGTTCGGATACAACACATAGCCCTGTATGAAAATCCAATACATGCAAAATTGCTTTATCGATCATTCCGGCCTCCCTCAATTCAAAAAACAGAGAGGACTTTCGCCCTCTCCCGAATTTTCTTTTCGCTTGTATTATACGCAGTCCGGTCCGTACTGTCAATCGACCGTGCGCCCCGTTCGTTCAACGTCCTGCCCGTTTCATTTCCCGCTGAACATAGTAATAACACCCGCCGGTAAACGCACAGGCCAGCAGCCAACACAACGGACTGGACAAACAAATCCCGAAATAGCCCCAAACGGCGGCCAAGCCGAACGCCGCCCCGCCGCGGCCCACCAATTCCAACAAACTGCTGATGAGCGGCACGCTGGAAATGCCCATCCCTTGCAACGCATTGCGAAATACAAAAATTTGTCCCAAAAATATATAGCAAGGTACGGACGTATGAATATATAACATGGCATCCGCCAATAATTCGGGATCTTGTTTCGTCGTAAATAAAGAAACGAGATCCTTCCCCAAAGCAAACATGGCGCCGGCGGCTATAGCACAAAATACCAACGACAACAGTGAACACTGCCGCACGCCTTGTCGAATGCGGTCGTACTTACCGGCGCCATAATTTTGCGCCGTATATACGGCCATGGCAATACCGAAAGAAATCATCGGCTGTAAGGCCAGTTGTTCCATACGGGTAGCCGATACAAATCCCGCAATCGTTTCCGGTCCGAACGTGTTGCAAACCGATTGAATGGCTAAAATTCCTAAACTGATAATAATAAATTGCACCGCCATCGGTAAGCCTAAACGCAAATGTTGCCATGCAAACGCCGTATTCCAACGCCAATCCTGACGCCGTAACCGCAACATGGGAAATTGCCGACGCATATACAGCCAACAAGTAATCGCCGCCACAGACTGGGCAATAATGAGAGCAATCGCGGATCCCGGCACGCCCCACCCGAAGACGGTAATGAACACCAGCGCCAAAATAATATTTAAAATAGACGCCAAAATCAAAAAATATAAAGGGGTTTTACTGTCCCCCAAAGCCCGACAAATATACGATAATAAATTATAAACCATCATGGCACCGAGGCCATATACAATAATCAAAATATAGTGATACGCATTGTCATACAACGTAGCGGAAATGTTCATCAGTCGCATAATTTGCGGCATACATCCGGCCGTAACCACCGAAAAGACAATATTAAACGCCACGGACAACAGCAGCGACATGGCAAAACTGCGCCGCACACCGTCCCAATCACCGGCCCCGAACCGTTGCCCCGTGACTACGGTAAACCCTGCAGATAAACCGATCGTCGCTCCCAAGAGAGCCATAAAAAGAGGAGCAGTGGCACCTACTGCCGCCAACGCCTCCACGCCGATGGTACGACCGACAATAATCACATCGGCAATATTATAAAATTGTTGAAATAAATTACCTATTAACAAGGGAATCATAAACGTCAGCATTAAGCGAATCGGATTCCCCGATGTCATACTTCGAACCATGTACGCTCCTTTCTGTCACCTATATTACAGAATAATAGTATTATTATATCATAAATAAGGTTGTTATATTGTGACATTTTTTTAACAATATACGAAACGTAAAAAGTCGTTTCTCACGAAACGACTTTTTACGTTATTTATTCTTGTTTAGCCCCAACTTCGTGCCGCTCAATCGCTGCACCGATAGAAACAACATGGGAATCAGAAATACGCCGAATAACGTCGCAACGGTCGTGCCGAATACTACCGTAATCCCCATGGTAATGCGCGAAGAAGCACCGGCGCCGGACGAGGCGATTAAAGGAAGAGAGCCGAATACAAAGGCCGAAGAAGTCATGATAATGGGTCGAATACGAATCTTTGCCGCTTCAATTACTGCGGAAACCGAATCCATCCCTCGTGTTTCCACTCTCACTTTCGCATATTCAATAATTAACACCGCATTTTTAGCCGCCAACCCGATGACTGCCAAAATGCCGATTTGAAAATAGATGTTGTTCTGCAAATGCAATACATAGGCAAAAAAGGAGGCCCCGAATAACCCGGTAGGAACACTCAGCAACACGGCAAACGGGACTTTCCAGCTCTCGTACAGCGCCGCCAAAATTAAGAATACAAACAAGAAGGCCAACGCGAAAATATACAACGTTTGATGTCCCGCCGCCACTTCTTCCCGACTCATACCGCTCCATTCATACGCGTATCCTTCCCCTAAGGTTTCTTTCGCCACTGCCGCCAACGCTTTCAACGCATCGCCGGAGCTGTATCCTTTCGCCGGTATGCCTTGTACTTTGATAGCCGGATAATTATTAAAACGCGTGACTACGGAAGCCGCTCCCACCGGTTTAGGCTTTAAAAAATTGTTCACAGGCACTATTTCCCCCTTATTGTTCCGTACACCGATATGCGCATTGTCCGCAATGCTGCTGCGATACGCCGGCGCCGCCTGCAATACAACCTTAAAATTTCTGCCGAACATCGAAAAATCATTCACTTGATACGAGCCGTAAAAAGCCTGTAACGTACTGTACAGTTCTTTTAAATTAACGCCTTCCCGCGCGGCTCTCTCGCGGTCCACGGTCAGCTCATACCCCGGCGTATCGCCGGCAAACGCCGTAAAGACCATCCGTATTTCCGGACGTTTTTTAGCCGCTTTAATAAAATTTTGCGCCGTTTGCCACAATTCTTCCGTCGTATGCCCGCCGCGATTTTCCAATTGTACGGTAAAGCCGGACGAAGTTCCCATACCGTCAATCGGCGGGGGATTCATGCCGATCGTCATAGCTTCCGGAACCTCCATACCGTGCTTCATAATCTTTCCCGCCAGCATATAGGAAGATAAATCCAACGTCGGTCGCTTACTCCAATCGTCCATGCCGATAAAAGCCGTCGCACTGTTCGGTTTGGGACCGCCCGCCAACACACTGAAGCCGATAACATTCAACATTTGCGATACGCCCGGTTGTTGCCGTACCCACTGACTGAAACGCCGACTCACTTTTTCCGTCTCCTTTTGGGACATCCCTTCCGGCAAGGTCAAATTCATAATGACGAAACCGTTATCTTCCGGCGGTACAAATCCGGTCGGTAAAGACCGAAAAAACACCCCCGTCAGGCCTATCAAGAGCACCGGCACGAAGAAACATAAAGCAAGATGTTTTTTTAAATGTACCAATTTGCCGCCATACCAATCGACCAACCGTTCAAAGCCGTAATTAAAGCGTGCAAATAACCCCCGAATACCCTTGCCGGTACTGTCGGGAGGCGCTTCCCGCAACAACAGCGTACATAACGCCGGGGTTAACGTCAGGGCGACAAAAGCGGAAATCCCGACAGAAACGGCAATCGTCAGGGCAAACTGCCGATACAATACGCCGCTCATTCCGCCGATAAACGCCACCGGCACAAAAACGGCCGCCAATACGCAAGCGACGCCGATAACCGGATTTTGCACATTTTTCATGGCCACCAGCGTTGCTTCTTTCGGCGGCCGATTGTTATATTTAATTTCATACTCCACCGCTTCAATGACCACAATCGCATCATCCACCAACAACCCGATCGCCAATACCATGGCAAATAAGGTCAGCGTATTAATAGAAAATCCCATAATTTTAAAGCACGCAAAGGTTCCCAATAAGGATACTGGAACAGCCATTAAAGGAATCAATGTGGAACGGGGACTTTGCAAAAACAGAAACACAATAAAAGCGACTAACAGCAATGCTTCTATCAAGGTTTTCAACACTTCCTCAATAGACGCCTTCACAAATTTGGTGCTGTCATATACCACCTTATACGTCAAATCATCCGGAAATTTTTCTTGCGCTTTTTCCATTACTTCCCGCACTTTACCTACGGTTTGCATCGCATTGGCATCGGCAGTCAGCGCCACCATAAAACCGACCGCCGGATGGCCGTTAAGATTGCTGTATACCGTATAATCACGCGCTCCCAGTTGAACGTCCGCCACATCGCCGAGACGCACCGCCGTTCCCTCCGGATTCGCCCGTATAATCAGTTGTCGAAATTGGTCCGCCGTCTGCAGGCGCCCGTTCGCCCGTAACGTATATTGATAGGTTTGATCCGCCGGTGCCGGCATAGCCCCTACCGTGCCGACCGGAGCCTGTATATTTTGAGACCGCAAGGCGGCCGCCACATCCATCGGCGTAACCTTGCAAATCGCCATTTTCATCGGATTTAACCAAATACGCATGGCATAATCGGCACCAAATTCCTGTACATTCCCTACTCCGGGAACGCCTTTTACGGCATCTAAAAAATACTGTGCCGCATAACTTTTCATAAAGGTCTGATCATACGTACCGTGCGGCGATTCCAGCGCAAAAACCATCGCCATAGACGTCGTGGATTTTTGCACGGACACCCCGGCTTGCGCCACTTCCTGCGGCAACAGAGGGATAACCTGATTAATACGATTTTGCATATTTACAGCATCCATATCCGCATTGCTGCCGGAGTCAAACAGGGCTTGTAACGTATATATCCCGCTGTCATTGCTGCTGCTTTCAATACTTACCAAATGATCAATGCCGCTTAATTGTCGTTCAATCGTATTCGCCACGGTAGCACTGATACCTTCCGCATCCGCCCCCACATAAGAGGCCGTCACATGTACCTGCGGCGGCGTAACATTGGGATATTTAGCCACCGGCAGGGTAATTAACGCCAATACGCCCATAATCGTAATAAACAAAGAAATTACAATAGCTAACACCGGGCGTTTAATAAAAAATGCAGCAATCATGCTCTCTCCTCCTACGACACCGTATCCCGTTCAATATCGGCCTTGGTCAGGACATGCGGTGACAACACCGCTCCCTCGGCTTTTTCATAACCGTCTACAATAACCACGTCGCCGGCTTTCACGCCGGACGTAATTACCCAAAATTTACCCGTTTTAGGGCCGACCTGTACTTCCTTCTTTTGCACCTGTCCCTGCCGATTTAAAACCGATAAGAAATATTTTCCCAGCATTTGCTGTACCGCCCGCTGCGGCACAAGCAACACCGGTTGCGCCGTTTGTCCCGTCAGCAAAATCGTTCCGTATAACCCGGGAATCAACAACTGCTGCGGATTGTCAAACACGGCCTTAACGACAATCGCGCCGCCGGCTTCATTCAACCGCGGATCCATTTGTGCTATATGGCCGGTATACGGATATATGCTCCCGTCACTGAGGCGCAATTGTACCGCAGCGCCCCAAGTACCGGTACGATTTTTTTCTTTCATCCATTGTAAATAATCCTGTTCCGACAAAGAAAATTCCACAAATACAGGATTCGTCGAAGAAATCGTGACCAATGCTGTCGAACCGGCGGTCACATACGTACCTACCGGCACATCATCGACACTCAACTTACCGCTGAAAGGCGCATAAATAATCGTATCTTTCACATTATCGCGTGCCCGTTGCACCTGTGCCGCATTCGCTTGTACGACCGCTTCCTGTTGCCGCACGGCCGCTTCCCGATCCGTCACGGCTTGTGCCGCTGCGGCATCCTGTGCGGCCAAGGCCCGATACCGATGGTAGTTCAGTTTTTGATTCGCCAACCCGGCAGACGCCTGTGCCTGCTCGGCCAACGCCGCCGCCAAAGCGGCATCATACTCCCGACTGTCCAAGCGAAATAACGGCTGTCCGGCTCGCACCGTCTGCCCGCCCTGCACAAATTTGACCAGCACCCGACCGGAAATACGGGAACGAATGGGCACCTGTGCCGCCGCCGCTACCGTACCGCTATACTCCGCCCGCAACGGCACCGTTTCCGCCGTCACCGTATACGTATTCACCCGAATCGGACCTTTCGGCAATCCCGGCGGTGCGCCGCATCCTGCCAACACTGCCGCCAACACAAAAACCAAACTCATCATTGCCGCCTTATACGTTCGTTTCATGAATCCCGTTCCTCCCGTCCGCTTTCATGCCATACAGCAATACTTGTAAACATTGCGTCATATACTCAAAAAAAGAACACCGGTGCGCCGCGTTTTCCATGTACGCCAAACTTTCCGCGGCCGCCGCTTTAATCATATGCATACACAACGTGCAATCCACATCGCGCAAACTCCCTTCCCGCTGTGCCGCATGCAACAACTGTTCCAGCAAGTCCCAATTTCGTGCTTCCAACTCATGCAATTTCTCCCGCACTAAAGGCGCCCGCATCAACGCATCTTGAATACGACGCAGCGAAAACAGCTGTTCTTGTTGCGGCGATACCCGAAAAAACGAGAGAATCTTTTCTTCCGTCGTCAACGTCGAATCGGCCGCTAATTGCTTATGCGCCTCATACATTTCTCGGGCAAAGAAAAAGACAGCTTCCCAAATTAATTCCTGTTTGGAAGAAAACTGTTCATATACCGTACGTTTACTGATATGTAACCGTGCCGCCAACATGTCCATCCGAAACGCAGGGCCCTGCTCGCTTACTAACCGCAACGTTGCTTCTAAGAGCCGCCGCCGCAATACATCTTTCATACTATCGCCTTCTACCTTCCCGTCTTTCGCAATAAAACTATTTTCGTAAACTACAGTACCAATTTCAGTTTAATATATTTTTTTTCAAAGTCAAACCCTACGACAAAAAAGCACTTCGTCCGTTCTCTATGCTACTGTCGAATTACACAAAAACCTAGAGAAAACAAAGTGCTTTTTCTTCTTTATAGCCGCCTGCGCCGCTATGTTCCCCTGCCGGGCGGTTATACTAACTCTATTGCTTCGTACAAAAAGGGCACGACAATTCTTCCGCGGCTGTCTACAACGCCCCATTTGCCTTCTTTTTTAACGGCACTGAGCCCGCGACGAAACGGCTTTACTGCCTGTAAGGTTTGCGGCGCGGCGGTATACACCGTTCTGCCGGTCCGCTCAATAATCCGATACGCGTGCTCCGTACCGTATACCCAGGTATAATCTTCTTCTCCCGACGGCAGGATCCCGATCGTATCCGGCAACACTGCCTGCGGCGTTCCCGTACTTGCCTGTATCAACACCAACGACCGCCCTTCTTTAGCCGCCCACAGGGAGGGGCTTAAAAAGAAAACCGCCTCATATGTATCCGCCGACAGACGTTTTCCGGTTGCCAAAGACCACACCGTAATGCGTCCCGTTTTTTTATCTTCCAACGCCGCCCGGCCGGAAACCAAATCCAACTGTTGCGGCACCAATCGGTATGCCCCGGGAGGAATAAGAATCTTCCCCTGTCGGTCCACAAACCGCAATTTCCCTTGATGCGAAATAAAGGTTCCCCATTCCGTCATAGGATACACGGCGTCGTAATTCGTATCAATCACAATCTTGCCGCTGCGATCCATATACCCCCGTTTTTCGCTTTGATACGTCACCGGAGTCGCCGCCGTAATCGTCATGCCTGCTGCAGAAAAACTATTTTGCAGGACCATCCCCGCCAAACGTCCCCGATTCACCCGGTGTTGTGTACGACGAAACTCCGCCAGTCCGTGCACAAAAGGTTTCACGCGGGAAGAAGGCGCAACAAATACGGGCTTTCCGGTTGCATCTACCGCCACCACCTTGCCCTTTCCGGTTTTAACAAATCCCAATCCTTCCTGAAATGGCGTGAGCACTTCGGAAAAGATGGGCGGCGTAATCGGCTGCCCGGAAGGAGCCATCAACCCGTAACCTTTTTTGGCATGATAAAAATGAACATTTTCTTTCATTCTTCGTATTTCCGGGGCCGTGACCACTTTGCCATACGTCGTAATATGCCAAGTTTTTCCTTCCCAACCGGCGACAAACACGCCGTCCTCTTGATATTGCAACCGGTCATACCGCGGCGCGGTCGTAAACCGTCCGTGTTTTCCCAAGATACCCCATTTTCCGTCTTCTTTCACCAAGGCCAACGCTCCGGCTTCATAGGCCCGATCATCGGCCGGCTTGACCGGCGCCTGCATCGGTAACAGCGGCAGCCCTTGCTTTGGTTGCCGCCCCGCATACACCCCGGCGCCCAATTCCGACGCCCATGTCGCCCCCGCCTGTACGTGTCGCCCGCGCCGCACCGTTTCCGTTCGTGCCGTCGTCGACGTACGGCTTTCCGTCACGGTAACCTTCGCCGTTTCCCGATGGCGATGAGTATATATCGTCGCCGGTTCGGTCGCCCCGCTTCCCGCCAAGGCGGCACCGCCGTACAATAAAAGCATCAATAAAAAAATCTTCTTATAGTTTCGTATCATCCTATTCTCCTTTATGCCGTACCCAAACCTCTCATAACTGTACTATATCGCTGTACTTCCCATAGTATATCATGCAGAACAAAGACGAAAGAAGTATTTATTCTATGCCATATCGGTATACGTTATACATAAATAAGAAACCTGCCGCTCGGATTACCGGTTACGTTGCTGCTCATACACATAATCGAGCAGCCATTTTTCAGGCGCCAACGAAGCATACGGAATCGCATATTCCAACCACTTCGGATGTACACAAAACACATTCCTTTTTCCTTTTCGCATCCCTTCATAACCGGCAATCGCCGCTTCCATCGGCGCGGCTCCGCCATGGGCAAATAATGCCGTACGCTCCAAATGCCCGCGAACCGTAAAGCCGGTCGCCAAAATTCCCGGCATCAAGCACGTCACGCCCACTCCGGTATGCGCGGTTTCTCTCCATAAGGCATTGGAAAAACTGGTCATATACGCTTTCGTCGCAAAATATACCGCTTGTAACGGTCCCGGCAACCGGGACGCAATGGAACTGACATTCAAAATATTGCCCTTGCCTCGTTGTATCATGCCCGGCAAGAACAGCTTGCACAACCGGGTGGGCGTTTCCATATTCACCGTCATCATCTGCGTATCCTCTATATCGGCACGCGCGGCAAACTCTCCCTGTCCCCCGAAGCCGGCATTATTAATAAGGTACAAAATATCGCCGTACCGGGTACTGCACTGTGAAAAAATATAATCCGCCGCCTCGTGCCGTGCCAAATCCTGTACCAGGTACACTGCCCGTATGTGATACTCTTTTTGCAAGGCCGCACACTGCGAAGCCAACAACGCTTCTTTTCTGCCC
The DNA here is from genome assembly GCF_000214495.1 of Megasphaera lornae. Lineage (GTDB taxonomy): Bacteria > Bacillota > Negativicutes > Veillonellales > Megasphaeraceae > Megasphaera > Megasphaera lornae. The sequence continues at coordinate 56,772 of NZ_AFIJ01000045.1, forward strand.
ACTAACACCAGATCGCCGCCGTATCGTGCATGTATCGCGGCAAAACAACGCCCCAGCCCGCCGTAGGCGCCGGTAATAAGTGCAATATGTCGCATACTATCCCTCTTTTCTACTATTCAGTATAGCACAAAACCCCGGCTTCTTGCGGTCTTTCCCGCCTCTTGCGCCGGCAAAATTCCCGCCGGAAAGAAAATATAAAAGGTGCCGCATTTAACTTGACGAACCGCTTAAATATAGGTATATTAATTAAAGTGTCATAATGATTATGCTATAAAAGGGGGGAGTGTCGAATGTTACAAGTATACAAACATATTAACGGACACTTAGAAAACAATATCTCCCTCGTAGCTGCCGAAAAAGGCTCGTGGATTCATGTCGTAAATCCCGATTCGGAAGATTTACAACTGGTTTCCATGGTCACCGAAATTCCTACAGATGTGCTGAAAACCGCCCTGGATACGGAAGAACGTTCGCACGTGGAATTGGAAGACGACTATATTTTCGTCGTCATAAACATTCCCATTCTGTTGGAAAAAGACAGCTATGATACCTTGCCGTTAGGCATTTTCATTACAGAAGATTTTATTATTACCCTCTGTATTGAAGAAACCGATGTAATGCGTGCGTTTACGGAAAACAAGTACCCCTTGTTTTATACCTTCAAAAAAACACGCTTTTTATTTCAAATTTTATATCGATCCGCCACGCTGTTTTTACGCTATTTATTACAAATCAATCGGCGTACGGATGACACGGAAAGCATGTTGCGTCATTCTATGCGCAACAAAGATTTTTTTCTGCTCTTGGAACTGCAAAAATCATTAACCTACTTCACTTCCGCCCTTCGCAGTAACGGCATTGTAATGGAGCGGCTGATGCGCCTGCGACGCAATGCCGGGCTGCATCACTTACTGAAAATGTACGAAGAAGATGAAGACTTGCTGGAAGATGTTATTATTGAAAACAAGCAGGCGATTGAAATGGTAGAAATGTATTCCAATATTCTCATGAACATGTCCGATACGTTTGCTTCCATTATTTCCAACAATTTGAATATTGTCATGAAATTTTTGGCTTCCATTACCATTATTTTAGCCGTCCCGACTATTATCTTCAGTTTTTGGGGAATCAACGTGCCTCTCCCCTTTGCGCACAGTCCGCTCGGCTATCTGTATGTGATCGGCATTGCCTGTGTATTTGCCGTCTTGGCGTTTCTCATGCTCTGGCGCAAAGATTTATTTTAAAAATCGACTTAACTGTATAAAAAAAGCGACCTCTATAAAGGTCGCTTTTTTGGTATTCCTCGCCCGGATTGCCGCAAGTTGCAGGCAATACCGTCCCTTATGCCTGTAATTTTTCCGCAGTTTTACGAAAACCGTTTTCTTCCAACCAGGAAAAATCCTTTGTTTCCACTGCCGTTTTTAAATCTTTTACGCAAAGATTTTCCATTTGAACCGAAGCCTTGGTAGCCGTTAAATATTTCGTTTCTTCAAAAATATAATCATCCATTTCCTGCTTATCCACTACCGTGGCCAATAAGAAAATAATATCTTCCGATTCTTGTTGTTGGGTCACAATATCCCGCCAATACGAAAATTCCTCTTCAGTCATACAAAAAGCACCGTATTCATCGGTTTCCAAGCGTTCTTGAGCACACACAATTAATTTGGCATACTCTTTTCCCGTCAACCGATCATATACCGCCAACTCTCGCGCTTCACCATTTACATATACCCGCATACAGCCTCTCCTCCCTGTGTATAGAAAAAAAATCCCGCAGAAAAACTCTGCAGGATCCTCTTACGTTCCTATGCTTCCGCTTCCAACGGATATACGCTTACTTTACGATTGCTGCGACCGGCGCGTTCAAACGCAACTTTTCCTGCTACCATGGCAAATAACGTATCATCTTTACCGATGCCTACGTTAGTGCCCGGATGGAAATGCGTGCCGCGCTGGCGAACGAGTATGTTACCCGCTTTTACGATGACACCGTCATGGCGTTTTACACCTAACCGTTTCGATTCGCTGTCGCGACCGTTACGTGTCGAACCTGTCCCTTTTTTATGAGCGAATAACTGCAAATCAAAGTTAAACATTACGTCCACCTCCCGACGTTTCTAATGCAAGTACGACATAATCTCCGTACCGTGTTGTAATCTCCCGTAATCCTAAAATCATCGTATCCATGATAACTTGTGTCCGTTCATCGGTTTTCTGCAGAGACACGGATAACGCGCCCGCTTTCACCGTATACGTCACTTGCTTCGCCGCATATTTCAACAGCCCCAATAAAGCGGTCTGTCCCAATGCCGATACGGCGGCACATACAATGTCCTGCCCCGCCTCGCCGTATTCGGCGTGTCCGGCAATAGAAAAAGCGGTATAGTTTCCGTTTACGTCCGCCTTTACATGAATCGTAATCATCAGCCTTCAATCTTTTCAATAACAACCTTGGTAAACGGTTGACGATGACCTTGACGACGACGATAATTGGATTTCGCCTTATACTTGAACACCAGGATTTTCTTTTCTTTTCCTTGTTTCAGTACCTTGGCGGTAACTTTGGCACCTTCTACAACAGGCGTACCGATCTTGACATCACCGTCTTTTACAACGGCCAGCACTTGGTCAAAAACGACTTGAGAGTCTACTTCTCCGGCAACTTTTTCAATAAAAATATTATCGCCTTCCTGCACACGATACTGTTTGCCGCCGGTTTTAATAATAGCGTACATGAGTGACACCTCCTCTTAATATACTCGCTGAATACGGCGCCTTACGGACTTATGAGCCTCTTCATGCGGCTTATCACAGCCACTTATGCTACGACTATTTCAGTTTAACAAAATTTCCGCATAATAGCAAGAAAAAATTTAAATTATTTACCCCGCCTTTTCCCGGCTTCTCCGGTCAGCGTAAAGCAGGACTTTTCAACTTCTTTTCACTCCATTGTTCCACATAACTGTATAGTAAATCTTCCAAAAATTGCAGCCCTTTTTCCTGCAAATGAATAATCTGCCGTTGTCCCCACCGATATGTCAACAGTGTTTGCCACATCTGTCGTACCGACTCCGGTACGTCGACTTCCGCCTGTTCCGCAGACAACGTTTCGCCGACATAATACAGCCCGCGATTTTCCCGTCTGCCCGTGCAAGTAACCCGAAGTCGCTGCGTATCCGGATAAAACCCGGCCAGACCGACCAATTGCCAACCGGCAATAATCGTAACAATGCGCGGATCTTTATAAGCAAAGGCCGCCGTATATTGCAATAACAACCGATACACGGCGCGGTCCGCTACCGTCGGCGGCACTAATACCGACAGCATTTCCAAAAATATTTGCGAGTAAATAAATCGTTCCCACGTCAACTCCCGTATAGCGGCATTCGAGCGACACTCAAATTCTCCCATAAGCAAAATATCCCCCTGCGCCGCCGCCGAAAAAGAAATTTTCCCCAACGGCGTAATCGCCGCCGTCGTCTGTTTGTGCCGACGATACAGCACCCGCACCAATCCCTTTTCCACGGTATAAATCGTCACCACCTGCGATTGTCCCGTACGCCGCAGTTTAATAACAATCCCTTCATAATTTTCACTTTTTTGTGTCCACCGCTTGTATGCTTTCATTCTCTTCGGCCCGCTTTTCCTGTTCCTTCTTTTTATCCGGTACGGCCTGCAACCGTGCAATGCGGAAACGCCGTACTTCCGATACGGAAAATCGATACTCGCCGATCCGTACCCGATCGCCTACCGACGGCGTATGCCCCAACAAATTAAATACATAGCCGCCTATGGTATCCGTATCTACATCTTCTTCCACCGGAATATGCAATAATTCCGCCACATCTTCCAATAAGACGGTACCGTCAAATTCATAGGCGCCGTCGGCTAACGGCTGAATTTCTTCTTTTTCCGCCGTATGTTCATTCCGAATGTTACCGACCAATTCTTCCAAAATATCTTCCAGCCCGATAAGCCCCACCGTACTGCCGTATTCATCTACGACAATCGCCAAATACGTGCGCCTTGTACGCATGAGCTGTAACAACTTGGATACGGGCATAATTTCGGGAATCATCAAAATCGGTCGTTTAATTAACCGCAAATTGCTGCGTTTATGAATATATACTTCCATGACATCTTTAATATGAACCAAGCCTAAAATGTGATCCTTATCTTCCGCACACAACGGATACCGCGTATGCCGCGATTGCCGAATAATCTCCAAATGTCGCGCCATTGTATCTTCCGTATACAGGCATACCATATCTTGCCGCGGCACCATAATTTCTTTGGCCAGCCGATCGGCAAAATCGAACACATTATCAATTAATTCGCTTTCCACTTGATCAATTTTTCCCTCTTTATGACTGGCCGTCACTAAGAGTCGAATCTCGTCTTCCGAATGTGCCATATCCGTTTCATTCGTCATCCGTAAATGCCACCGCCGAAAAATACCGTGACTCACGGCCAGCCCTGTATACAACAAAGGGTATAGCAGCCATTGCAACCCTGTAATAAACGGACTGACCATTTTCAGCGTAGCCGCCGCCCGTTCCAGGCCGACGGATTTGGGCATCAATTCGCCGAATACCCATAAAAACGAAACGGCAACCACCAACACGGCACACACCCCGAAAACGCCGATTGCCGGACTCGGACCATACGCACACAGCGGGCCGTACATCTGTCGCAACACTTGCACCAACAACGCGCCGGCCGCCAGTATGCTGCCGACCATCCCGAACTGTGCCGCCCCTAAAAATAATTCCGGCTTTTCATACAACGCCATCATCCGCGCGGCCTTTTCGTCCCCTTCTCGTGCCGCGTCTTCCCAGTATTCCCGCCGTAATTGCACAAAAGAAAATTTTCCCATCACGCACCAGGCACTGACCGATACACACAACAAAAAGCCGAGCACGTACGGCCATACGATTTGTCCTTCCATGTACGCGTACTCCTATTCCTCGTGATAGCCGAATTCCCGCAGAGCCGACGCTTTATTCCGCCAGTCGGCCTTGATTTTTACCCAAATATCCAAAAATACGGACGAGCCCAACAAATTTTCAATTTCCTGTCGCGCCGCCTGTCCCACCTCTTTTAAAACACTGCCGTTTTTACCGATAACAATCCGTTTTTGCGAATTTCGTTCCACATACACGGTGGCCCGAATATAGACCTTATTTTTTCCCGTTTTTTCATTTCGTCTACATACACGGCAATAGCATGCGGAATTTCCTCCCGTAACGACAGCAGTAATTTTTCTCGAATAATTTCCGCCGCCAACACCCGTTCCGGCTGATCCGTAACCATGTCTTCCGGAAAATATTGCGGTCCCGGCGGCAATATCTTTTTCAATTCGCCCATCACGGTCGCCACATTATCACCCGTACGTGCAGAAACGGGAATAATCCCGGCAAACGGATACACCGAACGGTACTCCGTTATTTTTTGTAAAATCTCCGCTTTCGTCAACAAATCCACTTTATTAATGAGTAAAAAAACCGGCACCTTACAAGCGTTTAATTTTTCCGCCACAAACAGATCGCCGGGCCCTTTTTTCTCATTTCCCGCCACTAAAAACAAGACGGCATCAATATCCCGCAACGATTGATACGCCGCCGCATCCATATATTCGCCCAATTTGTGTTTCGGCTTGTGGATCCCCGGCGTATCCAAAAAAACAATTTGACCGGCCGCATCCGTATAAATACAAAGAATCCGATTGCGTGTGGTTTGTGCCTTGTCCGATACAATCGACACTTTTTGTCGCACTATATAATTAATTAACGTAGATTTTCCTACATTCGGGCGCCCTACAACCGCCACAAACCCGGACAAAAACTGATTTTCTTCCATGCCTGCTCCTCTTCCTTACAACAAATTAAACCCGAACGGCAATAATTCCGCCAAAGGCACAATCGTATACGCCGTCTCATTTTTTCCCAAAATCACCAGCGGCACATTAAACTCCGCCAATACTTGCCGACACGCGCCGCACGGCGGCGTATAGTGCTCTTCATTGCCCACAATCGCCACGGCCGTAAATTCCCGACAACCGGCCGCCACGGCATGCGTCATCGCGTTGCGTTCCGCACAAATCGTAAGACCGTAAGACGCATTTTCCACATTGCACCCCGTATATACCATGCCGTCCGTTCCCAATACGGCCGCTCCGACAGAAAAGCGGGAATACGGAGCGTACGAACGAACGCGTACGGCGCGGGCGGCCGCCAACAAACGCCGACAAATCACATCATCAATCATAACGTTTCTCCTTCGCGCACATAGCCCAAGCGGCGCAAAATAAACTCTTCTTCGCCGCGCATTTCCGCCTTATCTTCTGGTTCCATATGATCATATCCTAAAATATGCAGCATGCCGTGAATCGTTAAATACGCCAACTCCCGTTCAAAAGAATGACCGTATTCCGCCGCCTGCTCCGCCACCTTTTCCAAGGAAATAATAATATCTCCCAACAACGCCGTATCCGGTCCGTCGTAGCCGTCGTCCTCCCCCTCATTTAACGCAAAAGACAACACATCCGTCGGCCGATCGATATGCCGATATTGTTTATTCAACGCATGAATATATTCATTATGACACAATAAAATACTGATTTCCGCCTTCGGTCCCAGCCCGTATACCAACGCCGCTTCACTGCAAACCCGTGTAATAATTTTTTCATAAGCGTCCTGCTGAAAAGACGCTTCTTCATAAGTAATCGTAATATTCATCCTCTGCGTTCCTCCTCGCGATTTTCATTAAACGTTTCATAGGCCCGAATAATGCGGGAAACCATATCATGGCGCACAACATCTGCGGCGGAAAAATGAACCATCCCGATGCCCGCGACTTGTGCCAACACCCGTTCCGCCTCGACCAATCCCGACTTGCCGGCGTCCGGCAAGTCAATTTGCGACGTATCGCCGTTAATAACAAAACGGGAATGATTGCCCATACGCGTTAAAAACATTTTCATCTGTTCCCGGGTCGTATTCTGCGCTTCATCCAAAATCACAAAGGCATGTTCCAAGGTTCGCCCGCGCATATACGCCAACGGCGCTACTTCTATAATCGTCCGGGAGGCTAATTTCCGATACTGCTCCGCACCGAACACATCCGTCAGCGCATCGTACAGCGGTCGTAAATACGGATCTATCTTTTCTTGTAAATCTCCCGGCAAAAATCCCAGTTTTTCTCCCGCTTCCACGGCCGGACGGGTCAGTACAATACGCTCGACCTCATGATTTTTTAAATAAAAGGCGCCCAGCGCCACTGCCAAATACGTTTTTCCCGTACCTGCCGGCCCGATGCCGAAAGTCACGGCATGCCGACGAACGGCATCGGCATACGCCTTTTGCCCCAGGGTCTTCGGCTTAATCCGCCGCCCCCGCGCCGAAATACTGATCGTATCACTATACAGCGCCTGCAACTGCGCGCCCGCGCCGCGCCGCAACATCGACACGATATACCGCACATGTTGCCCCGTAATATACGTATGTTCCCGATACAAATACTGCAACATCGCCAACGTTTCCGCCGCTAACGCCGTCTCCGCCGCCTCGCCCTGCAGCAGAATGTCCATCCCCCGCACGACCATATGACAAGCCGGCAACAAGTGCTGCAACAGCCGCAAAAACTCGTCGTTTCGGCCCAAAATCTCCCGTAATTCCTCTACTTCCGCACAGTTAATCCGGTTCTCCATCCTTTTTACTCGACTCCTCTTCTGTCGCTACCCATTTGCGCACCGCTTTTCCATGTAAATACGTGCATAACTTCCCCTGCCACGTGTGTCGCTGTACCAGCGCTTCGTCAATCATATCGCGCACCTTCCACCAACCCATGCCCCAATTCGCCGTTTCCGCCGCTTCCTTGGGAACGCGGCCGACCAACCGCTGAAACACGATATCCGGGCGCGTATATTCTAAAAAAGACACGGCGCGTCGCACATATTCCTCGCAGGGCCACAAGCGAATCCGCCCTTCTTTGTACCACGTCGCCATGGGCGTCCCCTTGACAATATACAAGGCGTGCAACTTTACTTCCTGATTCGGCAACGCGGAAATAATTTTGGCCGTCTCTATCGTATCCGCCTCCGTGTCCCACGGCAAATCCAAAATCACATGCGTACACACCCGAAAGCCATAAGGGCGCACCATAAGCAGCGCATCAATATATTCCGCTACCGTATGCCCCCTATTGATGCGCTCCAACGTCTTATAATTCGCCGTTTGCAACCCGAATTCCAAACAAATATCCACCCCGTATTGCTGTTGAATCTCCGCCAAAATATCCAAATACGCCGGATGAATACAATCCGGCCGGGTCGCAACGGCCAGGCCCACAATAGAATCCGTACACGCCGCCTGCAAAAACGTGCGAAACGCCGCCGGAGAAAGATAGGTATTCGTAAAATTCTGAAAATACGCAATAAACTTCTTCGCCTTATACTTCGGCTGAATATGGGCAATGTTCGCCGCAATTTGTCGGGCCACCGAAACCGATGCCGGTAAATTTTCATAGCCCGCCCCGATGGAGCCGCAAAATACACACCCCTTATACCCTAACGTACCGTCCCGATTCGGACAAGTGTCGGGAATACTGATCGGCAATTTATATACCTTTTCCCCATATTTTTCTTTTAAATACGTGGAATACACTCTATATCGTTCGTTCATACCGCTCCTGAAACTATTACGCCCTCTACTGCCGAGTGCGTAAAAATTAATTTTTTTACTTCATTATACTACATCACGCCTACTGTAGCCAACGTATAAAAAAACAGGAGCCGCCGGCCGGGCCGCAGCTCCTGAAAAAACGCTCTTTTTTTTACAACTTTCCTACACGTACACGGGTAATCGCCGCTTCACCGTTCTCCTTACGGGAAATAACCGCCACATGAACCCGTTCCAATTCCGGCGCAAACGTCCGCAACAAGGTGCCGTCTATTTCCTTGCCCTGTTGTACGGCCGCATATAACATCGTCGCAATTTCATACCGGGTTTTCACCTTATTACCTTGCGCATACGCCGGTAATACGCCTTTGGCCACCAACGCTTGTACCGCCTGATAGGCCGCATGGTTTTCCGGCGTATCTAAAAATAACGCCGACGCCAACGGCGACACATCATGCCCTTCATGCAAAGAAATGACCGCTTGTCGCAAAGCTTCCACTTCCGCCCGCAAATCCTGAATTTCTTTTGCCATGGCCACACGTGACGTGCTGATATGATTCAAATTGCCCTTACCGACTTTAAAACTCAGCCCTACATTCATCGCATCGGCACCGGAACCGATCGTGCCGCCGACACTGACCATGGAACTTTCACTCGGACGATAATACGCTCCCAACGCATACGCCTGATAATGCCCGTACGTGCCGTACGAAGCGGCTACATTCCATTTCGTATCGGGGTCAAAATCCAGCGGATGCAAAGCTGCCAAAGCGGCCGAACCTGCTGCCGCCGCTCCGACTTTTCCATCCGTTGCGGCCGCCGCTTCCTGCATCATCCGATACACTTGCCCGCCGTTAACCGCATCCCGACTTTGGGCGGCAATACGTCCGTCAGCCACACCTAAAATCTTATGATCACCATTATGCAAGCCGTCATTTTTCAAGGATACCGTATTTTCGCCCGCAGTAATCGTGATGCCGGCAGCTGTGGTGACGGTCTTATTGCCGTCTTTGTCCGTAACCGTCGTTCCCGAATCATTGATGACAGTGCTTGTGGTTTCTTCTTTATTACCATTTTTAACGGTTTTAGTAAACGTAGCACTTTCCAAACCGGTGAGATTCTTGTCCAACGCAACCGTATAGTCTTTGCCGCCGGCCGTATTCGGTCCTTCTGTAACGACTATATTCGTTCCTTTTGTCACCGTCGTTTGTTTCGCCGATCCGCTTACTACCTTTTCCACAGCTGCTTTCAACTGGTCTTCCGTAGCGGCACGACCGCTGACAATGTTCGCGCCGTCCCATGTCGTATTGGAAAGTCCCGTAATCGTACTCTTGCCGTCTTTACCATTATCGGCGGACGCCTCTCCATTGATGGTTACATTTCCGGCTTTTATTGTATTTCCCAATCCCACCGTATACGTAGTAACACCTGTTTTGTTATCCTTCTCCGATTTTACCGTAATACCTGTATCACCACCTTTAATATCTACTTTCGAGCCGGCATTGTCGGCAACATCCTTAATTTTTGCCGCCACACGCTTCAATTGCGCCACGTTCACCGCATCTGTATCTTCCGTACCGGCGGCAACTCCCGTAATTTGGCGAGTTATCCCCTTTTCCGCATCGCCGACCGATACGGCGGCAGCTGTCGATTTCCAGGGATACAGGCTGTTATTAATAGCGGTTTGTGATTCTTCGTATGTCTTTTGTTTCTCCGTTAAAGTTGCTTTTAATTTATTTAATTCGTGTTTCAACTTACTCTTCTTATCCGCATTTTCACCGGCAATACACATCTTACCGCATACGTTTTCGATAGCCGTAACCTCTTGCTGTTTAGCGTCAACGGCTTGCTTCGCTTGCTCATAAGCGGTTTTAGCGGCAATATATTTTTCTGCCAACGGTTTAAGTGCCGCACTGTTGCCAAGGGCTGCCGCCGCGCCCGCTTCGTCAAGGACTTTGCCCGTTGCCACATCGTAACCGAAGGCGCCTTTATCCCGTTTAGCAATAGAACCGCTGCCCAAGGCAACGCCGCCTGCTTGTTCCACATGCGCATTATGACCGATAGCGACGACATCGGCTACGTTCGTTTCGGTTTCCTTATCTTGCGAACCCAGCAATACGCCGTGTTTAACCTTGGTCACTTTTTGCTTGTCACCCATGACCACGGTGGATTCGCTGTCGGTGGCCGTATTTTCAGAACCGATCATGGTCACATGCTTACCGTTCGTTACCGTATTTTTATAGCCGTCTACCATATTAAATTCGCTGACTTTATTTTCCGTACCGGTCACGGTATTGTTGACACCGACCAATTGTGAATGACGTACATAATCCGCTACGTTTCCGCCGCCGATAGCCAGGACGGCACCGCCGGAATCATTCTCTTTAATCGACTTTTGTAATGCCGTTACCGTATCTTCCCAAGTATTCAATGTCGTAAAACCACCGGGAGCACTGATATATTTATTCGAATTAGTAATCTTATTCCCGGCACCGTACACCAACGTGCCGTTGGCGTTTTCTACCGTATTGGCCACCCCCACAATGCTGTTTGCCACACCGGATGATCCGTTATGCCCTTTAGAACGAATGCTGTTCAACGAACCGACCACATTGGCGCCGAAATTTTGCGGTCCGTAGTCCCAACTATTCGTGCCGCCCTCACCGGTAAAATCTCCTGTAATAATAGAATAGGCACCGTACATATTAGCAAGAGCGCCTTTATTGTATGTATTCGTACCGATGGTCGTCATGCCGACAATATTGGCTTGCTCGTTCGTATCCTTAGTACTTTCCGTCATACTCTCCGTAATGTCGATACCGCCCATTTGATGGCCTTCAAAGGTATGATGTCCCAACTGAATACTTCCCGAACGGGCAAACGTATTCGTACCGATGGCGATACCGCCGGGCACTTTATCCGCATTTTTCGGCAACGTATCTCCGCTTCCAAACCATCCCGGTTTATCAAAATTATCCGGCGTAAAGCTCAAGCCACGTTCCTGTTTACCGCTGCCGTTCAAGACCTTCGCATGTTTACCGATAGCGATACTCGCCAAATCCAGCCCGTTCGTCGTAATTAAGGTATTATCACCGATGGCGACACTGCCTTCACCGTTCGCATTACCGCCGTTACCTTCGATATGTGCATTTCTGCCGATAGACACGGTACCGCCTTTAGACGCCAATGCTTTTTCGCCGATGGCTACGGCACCTTTACCCTGGGCACCGTTATTGTTGTAATTGGAATCGTTGTCTTGGCTCTCGCCTTTTACCGAAATATAGTGAACACCGTTTTTTGCCAACTCCTGCAAAACCGCATTATATACAGCTCGTTGATCCTGCGTCAAGGTCGTTGCTGCCGGCGGTTCGGCCGCATACACGCCGCTCCCCAGTGAAACCAGCGCCGCCAACACCAAAGCCGTCAACTGCCCTTTACCGGCGTGGCGGGATGATTTCCCGTCCCGTTTCGCAAGCTCCGACACCACAATATAGCAATGTTTTACGTGACTCCAAATAACGCGATACCAATGATTCATGTGTCCTCTTCCTTTCTATGTATAACAACCCTGTCCATTAATGAATGTTTACTACTTCAGTAAATATTATATCATTTTTTTGTATTTTATCAACTATTATAAAATATCTAAAAAGCACTTATTATTATTATTATTATTATTATTATTATATGTAAACCATAAAAGCAATAAAACTATATGCCGTATCCTTATGTATCTATGAATAGATGCTGCGACAACCGTTTGCAGTCGCTACCAAGTGCCGTACGCAATACGACGGAAAATCGCTGCTCGCTGCCGACAAAAAAAGGGTCTGAATCCAATGATTCAGCCCCTTTTTCTCGGCGCCCGCGTCTTCCGTATACCCGAAACGACGCCTTTGCGCTCGGCATTGCGACTTTTTATTCCCCAATCCACTATGCAGATATACGTATGCAATTTGTATAGTCCGGCATATATACCGCCGTATAATCTCCGTATCTTTCACCGGGTGTAAATTGTCTTTGTCTGAAAAAAGATTTATTTTGCGTCCGATTCCCAATGACAGAGCTATATCTTTTCCTTGTACATTTGCTTTCCGGCTGCCGTAAACACCGTCATGGACCGTATGAATATGACGATTGAACAAAGCATATTGGCACAGTGCCTCACCGTACCAACCGCTATCAAATGTTTTAATCTTATGAACACCCCATCCGAACCTATCGGTATTCCCGTCAGCTACATGCAGTCCGGAGTTATTTGAAACGATATTAGCTTTTTCATCTATAATTTTCCGTCTGAAATACGGTGTGCTTTCTTGCCCGTAAAAGAAATAGATACTGTTTATACTCTCATCTCGTCCTTTTCTACTTCGTCCTATAGTCAAGACATGAGCATCGGCATTTTTTTGAAAAAAAACTTAGCTTTTTTTGTTTTCCATTTCCCGTCTTTTCCCGGGGGAGCTCGTAATACTTCTCTTTCCCTCCCATACCACTTATTTGTATTTTGTACCGTATAATCAGTCCACCATGACGGATCTTTCTTATCAACCGTTATTGCCATCCGGCAATCTTTGCCACCTATTGTTTTTCTATATACTTCGGTGTAAGCTTTATCGTTTATTACAGCAATCTTTCCATCATTTTCTACAACTCTGTACTCGTGCAAGTATTGTTTGTAAGTTGTTGCTTTTGCTTACAAGAACACGCTTTCGGAGCAATACAAAACGCTTTCACCTTTATTGATGAAAGCGTTTTATATATGAATATCAATTTACTCTTATTCTTTCAATTGTCGGATTTTCGTTTTTGTCTTTTTCGATGCCGTCCATTTGGCAGCGTTCGAATACCCTTCAATCCGTCCGTTTTTTATGCTTTATGTTGCAATTTGACAATCATTTCAGTCAATTTGCGTATTTGTTCGTCACGTTGTGCGTCTTTTTCTTTCAGCGCTTTGATTTCTTTTGCCATTGCAACTCGTGAGGCATATACTTTACCGTCTGTACCTTGTCCGGCTTTCATGGAAAGTCCGATATTTATCATATGTTCTTTTCCGCCGAGTGTTCCGCCCAATGAAATCATTGTACGTACGTTCGGTCGATAGAATGCACCGAGTGCAAAAGCGTTCGCTCCGTTGTAGTTGCCCATGGATGCGGAAAAGTCCCATTTGTCCTCTTCGTCATATTCCAACGGGTGAAGTCCTGCGAGTGCCGCATTGCTTGCACCTATGCCGTTCATGTGCAGATTGATGTCGGTCATGCAATTTTGCATTCCTTGCGTTGCCGCCTTCAATTGATCTTCCGTTGCCGCACGTCCCGACTCGATGTGATTCGGATCCCATGTCTTGTTGGAAAGTCCGGTAATTGTACCTTTGCCTTTTTCTCCGTTTATCTTCACCTCGCCGACAGCAACATTTTCTTTATCTTTCGTTCCGTCAATCAGTACTTCGCCTGCTTTGATTTTTGTGTTGAACCCGATAGTATACGTCTTTTTACCCGCATTGTCCGTAGTAGGTTTCACACTTACGCCGCTTTCGGTATCGACGTTTATGTCGATGTCCGCACCTGTTCCGTCTTTACCGTCTTTTCCTTTCAGGCTGTCGAGGAAATCTTGCTTCGTTTTTGTTTTATCGGTCTGTGTTTCCAACCATATTTCATAAGCGGATTTGCCGTTTGTTCCGTCTTTCCCCGCTTGTCCGCTTTCTCCTTTATCGCCTTTATCGCCTTTGAAAGCGGGATCTCCTTTAAGGCTTTCTTTATCAAGGGTGACAAGAGTATATTTTTTTCCGTCTTTATCGGTCACTTTTATTGCCTTCAAGCCGTCACCGAAATCCATGCAGAATTCGTTAAGCGGCATACTCCACTTTGCTTGCCCCGGTGTGTAAGTATTATTTTCCACTTTTCCGCCGGAGTACATATTCATGGGCAACATAGCCAACGCTTTCAGTTGTGCCACGTTCACCGCATCATGATCCAAGATACCGCCTGCCACATTGACAATACGACGGTAATTGGCTTTTACCTTTTTATCTCCTACTGTATAATCCGGATGCCCTACCGATACAATACCGGCCGCCGCTTTTACGTCTTCATTCGTATACAATGCCTTTCCGTCCACCGCTTCTTTGGCAATGGAATTGGCGCCGATAGCTACACTGTTTTCATCATATGCCCGGGCATTACTGCCTAACGCGGTTGCACCCTTTTTATAGGCAATACTATTTGCACCCAATGCCGTAGCAAATTCATCACGTGTATCCGCCCAATGACCGACAGATGTCGTTTCCTGTCCGTATGTACGAGCTTGTTTTCCTAAAGCGGTACTGTAATGACCTTTCGCCACTGCCGCTACACCCACTACTGTACTGTTCGTATCATGTGCTTCCGCCGCCGCACCGATGGCTATATTTTGGTAACCGAATGCACTTGCACGCATACCGATAGCCAATGAATTTTCTTGCGGTGTCTTATTGCTCGTTTCCGGTTTGGTATCATCATCTGTCGGTTGGAACGGCATGGAAGGAGTCCAACTATCTCCCGGTTTAGGCATAGCCGTTCCCTTATGTTTATCATTAACAGCCCCTACATACGCCCCGTCACCGATTGCAATGCCACGTGCAGCCGTAGCCGCCACACTACTTTCCTTACCGACAGCTATCCCGCGCATGGCTGAAGAACTCGCACTCGTACCGATACTGATGGCATCTTGTCCGGCTGCTTTCGTCTGACTCCCGAAAGATATACCGTCGTCACCGGATACATTCGCATTCGTACCGATACCGATTCCTCTCACCTTCGTTACTTTTGCCTGCACACCCAGAGCCAAACCCTGTGCAGCCTCCACCTTTGTAGCATAGCCGATAGCCATACCCAATTGTGCCTTATTTTGGGCATCTACGCCGATTGCCATACCCCAATCGCCCGATGATTCCGCCTTTTCCGCTATCGCAATAGCACGAGAGCCGGTACTTTTAGCTTCTCCGCCAATGGCAATACCCGTTTGTCCGGATACATTCGTATTCGCACCTAAGGCAATACCGCGATCACCGGAAACAGAAGCCTGATAGCCGATAGCGGTTCCCAACTGCTTACCGGTCGATTTGGCCTGTTTTCCGATAACTATATCCCAACCGCCGGCAGAATTTGCCTCACTACCGATAGCAATGGCACTCCAACCCTCACTTTTGGCATTTTCGCCGATGGCAATGCCTTCGGGTTTCTTGGCGCCGTCATTGTCGAAATTGGTGTCGTGAGAATATTTGCTCGTGCCTCTCACTGAAATATAGTGAATCCCGTAAATATTGTTAACCTCGTTTTTTGCCAACTCCTGCAAAACCGCATTATATACCGCTTGTTGATCCGCCGTCAATATCGTTGCCGCCGGCGGTTCAGCCGCATACACGCCGCTCCCCAGTGAAACCAGCGCCGCCAACACCAAAGCCGTCAACCGCCCTTTACCGACGTGGCGGGATGATTTCCCGTCCCGTTTCGCAAGCTCCGACACCACAATATAGCAATGTTTTACGTGACTCCAAATAACGCGATACCAATGATTCATATATCCTCTTCCTTTCTATATATACCAACCCTTTTTGCTAATAAAAGTTTACTGATTTAATAAACATTATATCAAATGGTTGCATTTTGTCAACCAATATAATGATACTTTAAAAGCTATTATTATTATTATTATTATTATTATATGTAAACCATAAAAAGCAATGAAATTATATACAGTATCCTTATGTATCTATATTATACTATAGCATTTTTTCCATAAAAAAACGGACCGTTTGAGAACCTCTCAAACGGTCCGGTAAGATACCGCGTTTATTTCGACGGGTCGTCGCCGGGCAGTTGTTTTTGCAATACGCTGTGCCGATAGCCATATACGGCATATAAGATAAAGCCGATAAGCGACCAAACCACAAACAGCACCATAGTATGCACGGAAAGTTGTGAAAAAATAAAGGCGCAAAAAATAAATCCTAACGGAGCAATAATTTTTACTGCCGGGCAGCGAAAACCGCGCGGTTTATCCGGATATTGTTTCCGCAACAACAAGATACCCACGCAGGCACATAAGAAAGCAAAGATCGTACCGGCACTGCACGTTTCCGCCACAATGTGAATGGGCGTAAACCCGGTAATGCAGGCGACCAGGACCCCTACAATAAGTTGAATAATATAGGGAGAGCGAAACCGCGGATGCACGTGGTATAAGCGCATGGGAATTAAACCGTCACGGCTCATGGAGTACAATGCCCGACTTTGTGCAAACAGCATGCCCAAAATAACCGTTGATAACCCGCATAAGGCGCCGGTTCCTACCAGAGCGGAGCCGAAGCGCATGCCGATATATTCCAACACGAAGGAAGCGGGCGCCGCCGTATCCAATTGTTTATACGGAACAACACCGGTCATAACGGCACACACGGCAATATATAAAATGGTACATAAAGCCAAGGCGGCAATAATGCCGATGGGCATATCGCGTTTGGGATTTTTAGCTTCTTCCGCCGTTGTCGCCAAGGCGTCCACTCCCAAATACGCAAAAAACAGAACGGCCGTGCCGGCGGCCACCCCTTTTATCCCATACGGTAAAAACGGCGTCCAATGGGAAGGTTGAATGTGCGGACCGGCCAAAAATAAAAAGATAAAAATCGTACCGATTTTAATAAATACCAATAAGCGATTAACTTTGGCACTGGCCTGCACGCCGACAACCAATAAAAACGTGGCGAATAATACAATCAATACGGCCGGTAAATTGATCCAGCCGCCTTCGGCGGGAACGGCGGTTAACACCTTCGGCAAGTCTATTCCGGCGGCATGTAAAATACCGCAAAAATATGCCGACCAACCGCCGGCAACGGCACTGGCGCCGACGGAATATTCCAAGATTAAACTCCATCCGACCCACCAGCCGAAAAATTCGCCTAACGAAGCATAGGCATACGTATACGTACTGCCGGCGACCGGTAAAAAGGACGCCAATTCCGCATAGGCCAAGCAAATAAAGGCACATGTAACGGCCGCCAGAACAAAGGAAAGCATCAATCCGGGGCCGGCATATTCCGCCGCCCCGATACCGGTTAGGACAAAAATACCCGTACCGATAATAATGCCCAGTCCCAACAGCGTAATATCCGTAGCTCCCAATACTTTTAACAGGCTTTTATCCTGCGCTTCCGTCATTAAGTCTTCATACGACTTTCTTCGAAATAAATTCATGCATACTCCTCACTTCCCTAAATATAACACTCCCGCTCAACATGAACGGGAGTGCGGGTACCTCGTATTTAAGCCGATTTTTTTGCGGCTACGGCCCCCTTCCATACTAACCCTATAATAAAGCCGATAACGGCGAAACAAATCCATCCCATACCGATCGAATGGAAAGGAACCATCGTGTTAAAGAAGGTATCGACAGGCCCTAAGGAAATTTTTGCCGTCTGTGTTCCGTTTATTAACGCCGTAATCAGCGTCAGCCCGATCGTCCAGGCATACACACATTGACGCCCGTCAAAAAGTTTATGCAGGAACGTTAAAATAACCAGGACCACGACAATAGGATAAATAAACATTAATACGGGAATAGCGGCAGTAATAATCGTTTTTAAACCGAACAGCGCGACTAAGAAGGATACGACGGAAAAAATCGTTACCCACGCCCGATAGCCGATACTGCCGTTTAATTCATGAAAATATGCGGCACACGAAGTGATCAGGCCGATACTGGTCGATAAGCAGGCCAGCAACACAATAACCGCCAAGATTAAGGCGCCCACATTACCGAAAAGAATCATGGCGCTCAGGGACAATACGGGAGCCCCTGTCGACTGTAAACCGAAAGCGGCAACGCTGTCGGCGCCGATCTTCGCTACGAACACATACACCACCGCCAGGCAGGCAACGGCGACAAAGCCGGCTTTAAATACATATTTGGTAATTTCCCGCGGCACGGTAACGCCGTCTTCCATGATAAATTCAATAACCAAAATAGCGAACACTAAGGACGCAATGGCATCCATCGTGTTGTACCCGTCCAAAAATCCCTGGAGAGCGGCCACCGTCGGCGTACCGTATTCGGGAGTCGGCAAGGTAGGAACGCCTAACGGCGATATAAACGATTTGACGATTAACACAATAATCACCACTAATAAAGCCGGCGTTAAAATTTTACCGATCCGATCCACCAACTTTTGCGGCGATGCGGATAACCAAAACGATACTAAAAAGAATAACACCAAAAAACCGATCATCGTCGCATGGCTGCCGCCGTTCGCTAAAAAGGGACGAACGGCAATTTCATACGACACACTGCCGGTCCGCGGCGTCGCAAAAGCGGGGCCGATAGTAATAAACGATAATACCGTAAAGAACAGCCCGAATTTCGGATGTACGCGACCGGCCAATTCCTGCAAATTCTTACAGCCCGAATACCCCATGGCCAAAACGCCGAGCAACGGCAAGCCGACGCCGGTAACGATAAATCCCAGTACGGCCCACCAGACATTGATGCCGGCATGTTGTCCCATAGCCGCCGGAAAAATCAAATTGCCGGCACCGAAAAACAGTGCAAACAGCATGAGTCCGATAGAAATTGTTCTTACATTTTTTTTCTCACCCATCTTCTCTTCCTCCTATCCTCTTCTACAAAAAACGACCGGTATGTTTTTTCGTAGATAAGAAATTATTTTATGAGTATTATAGCATATAAGTTTTTAAAATGAAAGTTTTATTTATGTATTCATGACCATTTTATGTGATTTTTAAATCATGCTTTATTTATTTCATTTCTCCATACATGCCTTTCGGGGGAAGAAAATCGGGTTGCTGTCGTTATATAACGCTTTCTAACGCCTGCACCAGCCGTTCATTTTCACTGCGAAGTTTTACGGCCACACGACAAGTAAACGGATCCAGCCCTGCAAAATTACTGCCGTCGCGAATTAAAATTCCCCGTTCTCGCAACCCGGCCGCCAATTCCGCCGCCGTTTTTCCGGTACCTGAGGTGTGCAATAAAATAAAATTCACTGTCGGCTTCACGGTTTCCAACCCGGGTAACGCCTGCAACTGTCGCCGGAGCCACTGCTTTTCTTGCGCCACAACCCGCCGTGTTTCCTCGGCATATGCTGTTTCCTGCAAGGCCGCAATGCCCGCATGTTGCGCCAAAATATTGACATTCCAACAATACATATGCTGCTGCATAGCGGCGGCACGCCGCTTCGATACAACCGCAAAGCCGAGACGTAAGCCGGGCAACGCATAAAAATGGGTTAATGACCGAAATACAATAACGTGTTCAAACCGCTGCGGCAAATCGAGCACGGTATATTGTTCCGCCGTCGGCAGGAAATCCAAAAACGACTCGTCAATCAACACGTCCGTATGCCATTTTTGTGCCTGCTGAATGACATACATCAACTGCTCCCGCTCAATTAACGTCCCCGTAGGATTGGCGGGATTGCCGATGATCACACATTCCGCCCGCTCACACGCCTTACAAACCTCCGCCAACGGAAAAGCAAAGGAGCGGCGCCGCCGACTGTATACATAGACGGGCGTTCCCCCGACAGCGCGGACGGCCCGTTCGTATTCGGAAAAAGACGGTACGGGTAATACCGTCTTGCGACACGGATACGTATGAAAATACGTATATAACAATTCGGTAGAGCCGTTTCCTACCAAAATCGCCGCACCGGGAATCTCATAATGGGCGGCCAACGCCTGTTTCACTCGTTCGCCGCAAGGTTCCGGATATACGGCAATATCATCCAACCGATGTTCCAATACTTGCCGTACACCGGGCGCCACCCCCAAGGGATTGATGTTGGCACTGAAATCCAGCCATTTTTTCCCATCTTGCGAACAAGTATATATGTTACCGCCATGCGCAAACTGTTTCAACACCCTCACCTCCGAACTGTCGCTTCTTTTTTTATCATCGCCGGCTCCCGCTTCCGTCCCTGCCGGGGAGCTCCTCACCGGGAAGGCGTGCCCTTGCCTTCACAGCCAACCGCTTGCCCCGACAACAACCGCCGTCAAGACCAACGCTATAAGATAGACGCCATACATCAGGTGTACGGCCCCTGTAATGTGCGCCGGCCGCCAAGACGATACCGAGGCTGCCGCAACAGGGCGAAAACCGCACGTTTCTCCATCCGAAGAATACTCGCCCGACCGACGGTGCAAGGCGCCGGCAATCGTCGCTTCCGCGCCTCCGTCAGACGCTGCGAACGATAAGAAAGCGGTACGTCGTGCCGTATAGCATGCCCCCCGCCAATCATAAGAAGCGAAAAAAGCCGCCAAAATCAAAAAAATACACGTAAGACGAACGGGAATATAGTTTAAAATCGCCTCCAACCGTACGGCCGTGCGACCGAAATACCTATAATACGGTTGCCGCTTATCTCCCCACCGGGAAGCCAACATATGCACAACTCGATATACTACGGCTCCGGGCAGTCCCAACAATACAAAGAAAAACAACGGCGATACAATACTGTCCACCGTATTTTTCGCCACCCTTGTCATCGTTACCCGTACCGGATCCGCTTCTGCCGGCAATGCCGTATCCCCGCCTGCAAGTCGCTCCGCGTAATAGCGGGCCCGTTGCCGTTGCCCGCATTGCACGGCTTGTTGTACCGCCATGGCCGCGCGTGCCGACCGACACGGACCAATGGTAAAAGCCAACACCGCCGCTTCCGCAACATAGCGAATATATACGGGCGTTTCATAATACAGCAATACTTTCGGCCACGTGACGACATTATATACCGCCGCCAAGACCGACACGGCGGCGACGGTGCCGGCCCATACTTGTCGGGAAGCGGGCGCCTGTTCCGCATACAGCTTTTTTTCCGTCCAATCGACGACGCGACGCATAATGGACGCGGGATACGATACGCAACGCAAATCCGCCGCAAAAAATTCTAAAATACCTGCCAATAGTACTACCATGATTATTGTTCCCCCCGCATGATACGCCGCACCGCCTCCATATCCAAATGCGCCCGTACCGTGTCCGCCAGCCGATTATACTCCCGTTCTTTGGCCGCCACATAGCTATACGTTGTACCTAACGGCGACAACCCCTTACGAACACGCAGACCATTCACTACTGCCCGACGAAACGAGTCGTGATCAAAAATTCCGTGTACATACGTTCCCCACACCAACCCGTCGGGACGGGCACAACCGACACAGGCGGATTCTCGTTTCGAGGAACCGCCTACAGCCGTCATGACGGGCACCCCGGAGGATACCTCCGACCGGCCCTGATGAATTTCATAGCCGGTCAGGTCTGCACCTTGCAACATTGCCCCGGCGAACGGAAAGTCCCGACACGCCGCCGTCACTTGTACCGTCTTTTTATGCCCGCAAAAGGTCGTGCAAAGCGGCAAAAAGCCCAACCCGGCACATTCCGTCAAAGCGGCTTCCGTATGTAAAGGATCGGAAATACGGCGTCCCAACATCTGATATCCCCCGCAAATACCGATCAGCGGAATCCCTGCGGCAACCGCTCGTTGTAAAGCCCGATCCAAGCCGTGGCGCCGCAACCACTGCAAATCGGCAACCGTATTTTTACTCCCCGGAATAATCACCGCATCGGCCGTCAGCAAAGAGGCCGCCTCGGTCGTATAAAACAGGGATACATCCGGTTCCGCCGCCAACGCGGAAAAATCCGTAAAATTGGAAAGTTTCGGTAACCGAATCACGGCAATAGAAATCGCCTTTTCCGCTTGCGCCTGTGTCGGCTTATCCTGCAAAGATACGGAATCTTCTTCATCAATGCGCATATTTTCAATAAACGGAATGACCCCCAACACGGGTTTACCCGTTTTTTGTCGCAAAAAATCCAGCGCCGGCGTCAATAGCGATACATCGCCTCGAAATTTATTAATAATCAACCCTCGCACCAGTGCCCGTTCCTCCGGTTCCAATAAATCCAAAGTGCCCACTAAAGCCGCCAAAGCGCCGCCGCGATCAATGTCGGCAACCAACAGTACCGGCGCCTGCAAATGCCTTGCCACTCGCATATTGACAATGTCATGGTCCTTTAAATTAATTTCCGCCGGACTGCCGGCACCCTCAATTACCACCGTATCCGCCTCGCGTTCAATTTCCCGCAAAGCCGCTTTCACTGCGGCAAACGCCTGCAACGCATACCCTTTATGATACGCCCGGGCCGACATGGTTCCCACGGGCGTACCGTTAATAATCACTTGTGAAGAGGCCTGCCCGGTCGGTTTTAATAACACCGGATTCATTCGCACCTGCGGCTCCGTCCCGGCCGCTTCCGCCTGTGCCGCTTGTGCCCGCCCCATTTCCTTGCCGTCCGCCGTTACATATGAATTTAGAGCCATATTCTGAGCTTTAAACGGCGACACCTGCCGTCCTTCCTGAAAAAAAATACGGCATAAGGCCGTCGTGAGAATGCTCTTTCCCACATGCGAACCGGTGCCCTGTATCATAATATATTCCGCCATGTCACCCGCCTCCTGTACTGCTGTGTCGATTGCCGTTCACAATGATTAAAGTATAGCATATGCCGGGCGGAATAAAATAGCTGTTTAGAAAAAATAACAAATATATTTTGCAAATTCTATTTTTTCCTATACAATAAAACCGGGACATGAAATGTCCTCTAAAAAACTAACACCATTAAGGAGGCTGACGCAATGGAAGAACATAACACGACAGAAGAAATTCTCAACGCCGTCACCCACGGTATCGGCGTCCTCCTGTCCATTGCCGGTTTAGTCGCTATGCTGCACTCGGTAAGCGCCCGTCAGGCAGGGCGCGAAGCGTTGGCGGCCGCGTTGCTGTACGGCATTTCGCTAATTGTACTCTACCTCATGAGTACCTTATATCATTGTTTTTTTAAATTGCCGAAAGCGTCGCATCTTTTTAAAATTTTTGATCACGCCGCCATTTATCTTTTAATTGCCGGCACCGATACACCCGTACTGCTGATTTTACTGCACCGCCATCACGGTCCGGAAGGGACTGCCGTCATTTGGCTCCTTGCCCTGATCGGCATCATCTGGCAGTGTTTCAATGTTCACAAATACAAAAAGCTGTCCACTGCCGCCTATATCGTTATGGGCTGGCTGCTCGTCGGCGCCTTACCGCTGATCTGGGTATATGTGGCGCCGGCAGCCGTTTTTTGGCTCTTATTGGGCGGACTGATTTACACGGTCGGTACTTTTTTTTACCTGCGAAAAACCATGCCCTACCACCATCTTATTTGGCATTTTTTTGTTTTAGGAGGAAGTATGGCACATTTTTACAGCATCTATTACTACCTCTTACCGGCGTCTCCCCTGCCGTAGCTTAGCCGCTATGTAGGCAGGGAATAGTCAATTATCAATTTTTGTATCAATTTCTTTCTCATTTAGCCTTGTAAAATTGCGAATGCCGGTATATACTTTATATATAATCATTATTAATTATTTATAACATACCGGGAGGTGTAGGTTATGAAAACAATAACCCGCATGATACGCTATATATTGATTTCCCTACTGACTATGGCCATTTTCTTCATAGCCCTTTTTGTCTGTTGTGTGTCGCTCGAAAATGCGTTGCCGCTCTGTCTTAATTTTTTTCATTTTTTTACCCCCGTACCTACGGCCAATTTGGAATTTACCGTTGTCGTCTCTATCCTGACCGCACTCTACACTGCCGGCTCCTTTATGCACAAAGCGTTGTATAAAGTCGGTGACAGTTGGGGAAAATAACGGCGTGCCGCAAAAAAGCTGTAATCACGTGCTGCCGCACGGATTACAGCTTTTTTAATGCCGACGCTGCCGCCGCTATAACGAAAGAAACTTACGCAAACGTACCGATTAACTTTTCCGCCCGCGCCACTTCTTCCGGAGTCGGCGGTTTAACATGTTCCAACGTATAAGGAAGATTCAATTTTTCCCATTCCGGCACGCCTAATACATGGTACGGCAATACTTCCACCCGATCTACGCCGTGTAAGGTGGCAATAAAGTCATGCAATGCCGTTAAGCCGCTTTCTTCATCCGTCAGTCCCGGCACCAGCACATGACGAATCCACATATGTTTCCCGTGATCCGACAAGTACCGCGCCATGGCCAAAATATTTTTATTGCTGAACCCGGTCAATTGTTTATGTTTTTCTTCGTCCATTTCTTTCAAATCCAGAATAAATAAATCCGTTACTGCACATAATCGTTTAAAAGTTGAAAAAAACGGTTCTTCTTCCGTAAACGGATTGCCGGCCGTATCCAGCGCCGTATGTATTCCTTTCTCTTTGGCCGACGAAAATACGGCCAACACAAAATCCATCTGCAATAATGCTTCGCCGCCGCTGATCGTAATGCCGCCGCCGTTTTTCCAATACGAGCGATACCGCAGGGCTTCTTTCAGCACATCTTCCGCACTGCGCAAAGTATACTCTTCTTCATTGCTCTTCCAGGTTTCCGGATTATGGCAATATCGACAACGCATATGACAACCTTGTAAAAAGATGATAAACCGAACTCCCGGGCCGTCCACGGCGCCGAAAGACTCTGTTGAATGGATCTTTCCCATAATTTCCCGTGTCATCGTATCGTACTCCCTCACACTGATGGTTGTGCCGCCGCCGCAGAGGCCGACAGCGTGGTAAACTTAGTATTCTCGGAAACGGCGGTACCGACTTTCGTATCCGGTACTACCAAATTATTGCGAATGCCCACGATCCGTTCCGCCCGCTTTATTTCTTCATCCGTAGGCGGATTCACATCGTTCAGCGTATACGGAATATGAAGCCGTTCCCATTCCGGTACGCCCATCGCATGGTACGGTAAAATTTCTACCCGATCAACGGTTTTTAATTGCCGCAAAAACTTCCGCATCGCCAGTAATCCCGCTTCATCATCCGTCAATCCCGGTACCAATACATGGCGAATCCACATATGAATCCCCGTATCCGACAAATATTTCGCCAATGCTAAAATGTTCTTATTGCCGAATCCGGTCAATCCCTTATGCTTTTCATTATCCATTTCTTTCAAATCCAAAATAAATAAATCGGTCAAAGAACAAAGCTCGGCAAATGCGGAAAAAAACGGTTCTTTAAACGTAAACGGCTGTCCCGCCGTATCAATCGCCGTATGAATCCCTTCAGCCTTCGCCAAACGGAATAATTCCGTCACAAACTCCATTTGCAGCAGTGCTTCCCCGCCGCTTACGGTAATGCCGCCGCCGTTCTTCCAGTAAGACCGATACCGCAGGGCCTGTTTAAAAACATCTTCCGCAGTGCGCACAGTCCCTCCCGAACAGGCCCAAGTTTCAGGATTGTGACAATACCGGCAACGCATATGACACCCTTGTAAAAAGACGATAAAGCGTACACCCGGACCGTCCACCGCGCCAAACGATTCTGTCGAATGAATTCGTCCCGTAATTTGCTTTGTCATAGCTATTACCTCCTTTTATAAAAACAGCTCCAGCTTTTGCCGGAGCTGTTTTTGTAACTATTACATAGCTTTATGGAATGTCCGTGCAATAACATCCAGCTGTTGTTCTTTAGTCAACGAAATGAACTTAACAGCATAGCCGGATACACGAATCGTGAAGTTTGCATATTCCGGTTTTTCCGGATGTTCCATGGCATCCAATAATTTTTCTTTTCCGAATACATTGACGTTCAAATGATGGGCACCCTGATCGAAGTAGCCGTCCATGACGCGTACAAGGTTTTCCGCCCGTTCATCATCACTGTGTCCCAACGCTTCCGGCGTAATGGATTGCGTATTGGAAATACCGTCCAACGACCATTCATACGGCATCTTCGCTACCGAGTTCAACGAAGCCAACAAGCCGCTTTGTTCCGCACCGTAGCTGGGGTTTGCACCGGGAGCGAACGGCGTCCATGCCCGACGGCCGTCCGGCAAGTTTCCTGTAAATTTGCCGTATACCACATTCGACGTAATCGTAAGAATCGAAGTGGTTGCTTCCGAATCGCGATAGGTATGCCGTTTGCAAATATCGGCCAAGAATTCGCGCAATACCCATACACCGATATCATCGGCGCGGTCATCATCATTGCCGTATTTCGGGAATTCGCCTTCAACTTGGAAGTCTTCCGCCAAACCCTTATCGTTGCGGATAACTTTAACTTTCGCATACTTAATAGCCGACAGCGAGTCGATAACATGCGAGAACCCGGCAATCCCGGTGGCAAAGGTACGACGAAGTTTCGTGTCCAACAAAGCCATTTCCGCAGCTTCATAATAATATTTGTCATGCATATAGTGGATGGTATTCAAAACATTGACATACAATCCTGCCAACCAATCCAGCATGAGTTTATATTTATGTACAACTTCATCATAATCCAAGTATTCCGAAGTAATCGGTGCCAGTTCCGGACCTGTCTGCATGCCGAATTTTTCATCCACGCCGCCGTTGATTGCATATAACAAGGCTTTTGCCAAGTTGGCGCGGGCACCGAAGAACTGCATTTCTTTCCCTGTCTGGGTTGCCGATACGCAGCAGCAAATAGAATAGTCATCGCCCCAAACGGGTTTCATGACATCATCGTTTTCATACTGAATGGAGCTCGTCGTATCCGAAATATGAGCCGCATATTTCTTAAACGGATGCGGCAACTGCGACGAATACAGTACCGTCAAGTTCGGTTCCGGAGCCGGTCCCATATTTTCCAGCGTATGGAGGAAGCGGAAGTCCGTCTTCGTTACCATGGAACGACCGTCCATGCCGATGCCGGCCATTTCCAAAGTAGCCCAAACCGGGTCGCCGGAGAACAATTCATTGTACGAACGAATACGCGCGAATTTGACAATCCGGAATTTCAGCGTCAAGTGGTCAATCAATTCTTGTGCTTCCTGTTCCGTAATTTTGCCTGCCGCCAAGTCACGTTCAATATAAATGTCCAGGAACGTCGAAATACGACCTACCGACATAGCCGCGCCGTTTTGCGTCTTAATTGCCGCCAAATACCCGAAGTATAACCACTGTACGGCTTCCCGCGCATTGGTTGCCGGTTTGGAAATATCATAGCCGTAAATGTTGGCCAATTCTTTCATTTGCTTCAGTGCCTTAATCTGTTCGGCGATTTCTTCCCGCAAACGAATAACATTATCCGTCATAACGCCGTCATCGTTATATTTTTTATCTTCTTCTTTCCAAGCGATTAACTGATCAATCCCGTATAAGGCAACCCGACGATAATCACCGACAATACGACCGCGACCGTAGGCATCGGGAAGACCTGTAACAATGTGCGTATGACGTGCCCGGATCATTTCGTCCGTGTACGCATCAAAAACAGCTTCATTGTGCGTTTTATGATATTCCGTGAACACCTTGTGCAGTTCCGGATTCAATTTATAATTGTACATTTCCAAGGCTTCTTCCGCCATTTTAATGCCGCCGTACGGCATAAATGCACGTTTTAACGGTTCATCCGTCTGCAAGCCGACTACCTTTTCCAGGTCTTTCATTTTCGGATCAATGTAGCCCGGACCATACGCCGTAATGGTGGAAACGACTTCCGTTTCTTCTTTTAACACGCCGCCGTGTTCCCGTTCCGCTTTTTGATATTCCTGAACCTTGCCCCACAATTTATTGGTGGCTTCTGTCGGTCCTTGCAAAAACTTTTCATCGCCATCATAAGGATGGTAGTTCTTTTGAATGAAATCCCGAACGTTACATTCTTCTTTCCAAAGACGTCCGTCAAATCCTTCCCAAGCTTTATTTTCCAACACTTTAAAACACCTTCCTTTATAAATAAGCAACAACATTGTTATAAAAAGAACTAGCATGATTTACTTTTTATGTCAGTTCTTTTATCGCTTATATTGTATACACGTTTTCTATAAAAAGCAACACATTTTGTCCACTTTTACTTTGAAATTTATTATCAAATCGCTATATTTTATATGCTTTTATGTCATAGAACTGCGTCAAATTGCTTTCACTGCATGATATTTTATTTCTTTTTACTATTAAACATGCAAGATAATTGTAAATATTCTCTGCCATACAATTCGCATGTTTACAAAAAAAGCCGTTGTCCACTCCCTTTCGCTTCGCTACAATGAAAACCTATGCATTCTTTGTAATTAGCGGAATACAGGATAACGGATACCGATAAATAATATTTTATCATGAATTTACATCTATATTTTTCATCATTTTTTTAAGCGGTCTCCCGACAGACACGGCCGACGGCCATTCTTTTCATACGCCGTTTTAATAAAATAAATATACAATTTGAAAATCAACAACGATTTTCTTTTATATTTTTCCTCCTGCCAATGATTTTTCATAAAATTTAACAAACATTCTTAAACTTACACCTACTACATAGTAGTATACGGCTCTATTTATTTTGGCGTTTATAATTATTTCATTTCCTAAAATACACTCGTAAACCATGATTTTATCTTTATTTTTCTTATATTTGTGAAATAAATAACATTGTTATATAAAAAAGCGGACTGTCGCCGGCTTATATCCCCGCCGAACAGCCCGTCCGTTCTTCTTTCTAATCCGCTAAATTAAACCGCAACGTCATTTTATGACTGCCGGTGCAAACAAACTGCCCCAGCAACTCTTTCGTGGCCGCCATTACTTTTTGAGCCATTTCTTCATTCGCCTGTGTCAAAAACTCAACAGCTTCTGTCGGACTGAACGTATTACGTTTAAATTCTTCGTCGTACGTTTGTTGCATATGACGCAAAACGGCATTCATATGTTTTTCATACTCATAATGTAACGTACCGAACAACGTATAATTACGATCGCCGATAACCGCCAGCGTCTGCGTTAACCAATACAAATAATTCGGGTCGTATGTTACGGGCGTATCGCGATAGCAAGCCGGCGTATCCGCAACCGTTGTATAAAACGGCACCATACAATTATACGGATTCGAAGCCATGCCGAGCCAATGAATTCCGCTGATGGCAGCCGGTACATGCGGCCGAATTTGTAAAATATGCACTTCCATATTGCGATTCAGACCGATAGCGCGATACCGTTTTTTTTCCGCTTCCGTACCGCTGCCGTACGCATCATAAGGAGTGCCTTCATAGTGAGAAGAAAGCGCCCATTTTATATCTTCAACGGAAAGCTTGCGTTTGGGATAACA
Source organism: Megasphaera lornae (assembly GCF_000214495.1). Taxonomy (GTDB): domain Bacteria; phylum Bacillota; class Negativicutes; order Veillonellales; family Megasphaeraceae; genus Megasphaera; species Megasphaera lornae. The sequence goes on from NZ_AFIJ01000045.1 coordinate 86,591, forward strand.
TAAAAAGGGTAAATCGGGGCACGCCGGATCATCTACAAAGGGATATTTTTCATCATACGGTCTGTCTATTTGCGAAAAATATTTTTGTACATACCAGGCCCGCGGATTATTATATTGCACATCTTTATAATCGGCGCTTCCCAAAGTATGCCGCAGATTCAATTCTCCCCTGTCCGGATTTAAATGATGCCGAGAAATAAAATCGGGTAAATCTTCACTGTACAAAACATGAGGACTGTTAAAATCAAACGTATCAATATTTAATCGATTGGGAGCCACTACATAACAATCATCGGGAATCCGTATGGCCGCCCAATGATGCCCGCCAAACGTTTCCATATACCAAATTTCATCTTTATCGCTAAATACCATCCCGTTCGGTTCATACGTTCCGTACTCTTCCAAAAGCTTCCCCATCCGCAACACGCCTTCTCGCGGCGTTTTAATGTACGGCAATACTAAGGTTACCATATCGGCTTCTCCGATGGAAGCTTCTACATAAGGATCGGCGCCCAATACACGCGCATTGGTAGTAATGGTTTCGGTTGCCGACATTGCCACCTGTGCACTGTTAATGCCGGAAGCCCCGAATATGCCGTGAGCCGTATTGGCATTCGGCGTTGCCGTATACCGCAATGCCTGCTCCGGCAAAGGAATTTCCACCTGTCCTTTAAACGTATGATAAACACGCGGTTGCTCGTTCGGATCGACCACCACAAATTGTTGCGGTTCCGGTTCATCATGCCCGTCTTCGTTACGTGCGACCAACGTCGATCGGTCAAGCGATGCGTTTTTACCGACTAATATAGTTGTACAACTGGAATATTCAGACATACACTCATCTCCTTTTGGTTGTTTTCTCTATCATAAAATATTCCGCCGTATCTGTCATCTATTTATTGAAAAATATTTTCATATTTTCCATAAAAACCTTTTTAGCCAAAAAATGCCGTTTCCTTAAAGGAAACGGCATTTTCACTACCCGCCTTACCGAATTCGCTCACAACGAAACGGACCGTATCTTGCCGTCCCGCCGCAAATCCTCCGCAGTCAACCGATATACAACATCAAACAAGGCGGCGTGCAAACTTCCCGGACCCGCCTGCGCCGCTTGTTTCCGGGCTTTTTCACCGGCTAAAGACATGGTAGTAATGGCCGCCACCGCCGCCGTCAACGGCGTTGTAACAGCGCTGTACGCAGCCGCCAAAGCGCCCGTCATGCACCCTGTACCGGTAATGCGGGTCAACATGGAGCACCCATTTTGCAACATGTACGTTTGTTTACCGTCCGAAACCATATCGATCGCTCCCGTCACGGCCACCGTCGTGCCCAATTTCACCGCCATATGTTGTACATCCCTTGCCGGCAGTACTTTCCGCAAACTGTCCACCCCGCCGTATACGCCGCTTTCTTCCCTTGCCAGGCATTGTATTTCACTGCCGTTTCCTTTAATAATCGTAAACTTGTAAGCTTTGACAAGGGCTATCGCCGCTTGCGTACGCCAGGCCGTCGTCCCGACCCCGACCGGATCCAGCACTAACGGAATGCCCTCCTGTACCGCTACCCTTGCCGCCCGATGTAAAGATGCCAACATCGTCGGCTGCAACATGCCTAAATTAATAAGCAGAGCGGAAGATTTTTTCGTTACTTCTCCTACTTCCGGCAACGCCTGCGCCATGACCGGAGAAGCCCCCAACGCTAACGTTATGTTGGCACAATCATTGGCCGTTACACTGCCGGTCAATTCGTGGATCAACGGTCGCCGTGTCCGCACGGCATGCCGTGCCGCCCCTATGGCCGCTACTATTTCCATAACGCCTCCTATATATGCACGTTCCTCACAGTCTTGCCCATCATTTCCCGGTTTCCCGGAAACCTAACCGCCGGTATAAAAATCACCGACCTATCGTCTACTTGCCGGCGGTTTCTTCCGCACCGGTTTTCGCATCAAATAAAGCGGCGGCAAAGTCGACGGCGGAAAAGGGCTGTAAATCCTCTATGCCTTCACCTACGCCGACCCAACGCACGGGAACGCCGAGCGTGCGCTTAACCGACAAAATAATACCGCCCTTGGCCGTACCGTCCAACTTCGTCAACACCACGCCCGTCAACGGTACCGTTTCCCCGAATAATTTCGCTTGGCTCACCGCATTCTGTCCCGTAGTCGCGTCTAATACCAAAAGGGTTTCATGCGGTGCCCCTGCAATATTCCGTCCGGCCACACGCGCCATTTTTCGTAATTCTTCCATTAAATTCGCTTTCGTATGCAAACGTCCCGCCGTATCGACCAATACAATATCTATCCCCCGCGCCTTGGCCGATGCCGTCGCATCAAAAATGACCGCCGCCGCATCGGCGCCTTCCTGATGCTTGATAATCGGCACGCCTATACGATCCGCCCAAATTGTCAACTGTTCCGAAGCGGCCGCGCGGAACGTATCACCGGCAGCGACCAACACCGATTTTCCCTGTTGCCGATAATAATTGGCCAATTTTCCGATCGTCGTCGTTTTGCCCACGCCGTTAACGCCGACAATAAAAATTACTTCCGTTCCTTCCCGCGTCGGTACCGGCGTATCATTTTCTTCCAGCAATTTCGTAATACACCGCTGCACATACGGTACGACATCCTTCCCCTCTTGAATTTCCTTCGTTTTCACTCCCGTACGAATCTGCTGCAATATATACTCCGTAGTTTCCAGTCCTACATCACCGGTAAGCAGCACCGCTTCCAAATCTTCGTACATATCGTCATCAATTTTGGCATACCCGCATACTACAGTTTCAATATTTTGAATTAATGAGGTCTTCGTTTTCTCCAACCCTTTTTTCAATTTTGCAAAAAATCCCATATTTACGTCCCTTCTTCCATGATTTCCGCCACTTTTACAGTTACTAAACGCGATACGCCCTTTTCTTCCATCGTAACGCCTTGCAAGACCGTTGCCGCTTCCATAGTTTTCCGTCGATGCGTAATAACAATAAACTGCGTTTGCCCGCTGTAATTTTTTAAATACTTCGCTATCCGTTCCACATTGGCTTCATCCAAAGCCGCATCTACTTCATCGAATACACAAAACGGTGCCGGACGATATGCCGAAAACGCCAACAATAAGGCAATAACCGTCAACGAGCGTTCCCCGCCGGACAACAGTGTTAAAGGTTGTTGTTTTTTCCCCGGCGGACAAATAAAAATTTCCACCCCCGCTTGCAGCACCTGTTTCTTGTCCGTCAGCACTAATTCGGCTGTGCCGCCGCCGAACAAGCGGGCAAAAATAGTTTGAAAATGTTGCCGCACTGCCGTAAACGCTTGGGTAAATTGTTTTGCCATAGCCGTATCAATGTCTTGTACGACCGTTTGCAAATTCCCCTGTGCCTCTCGTAAATCCGCACATTGTTGTTCATAAAACACGTGTTGTTTTTGTGCCGCCTCATACGCCTCCGCCGCCGCCGGATTAATCGTTCCCAAAGCGGCAATCCGCTGTTGATACGACTCGACATGTTGTTGCAATTCTTTCAACGAACCGGCACGCCGTTCGGCCATCGCCTCTTGCCGGGTCAACCCCTGTAAGGCCAACCGTTCTTCATAATGCCGACATTCGGTACTGTATTTTTCCACCTGCATCTCGTTGCGGTGCCGCCGTTCTTCACTGCTTTGCAAGCGTTCGCGCAATGCTGTCGACTGTCGCTCCCATTCCCGGCTGCGTTGAAATAGTTCCTTGCGACTGCTGTAAAACGCTTCTTTTTCCGCATCTTTTTGTTTCACTTCTGCTTCTTTGGCCGCCACCCCGGCCGTACATTCCCGATACAGTGTCGCCGTTTCCTCCTTTTTTTTCGGAGCTGTGCTTCTTTTTCCCGTAACGCCGCCACGGTCGCCTCATGCTCCTGTACCTGTTGTCGCCACTGTTGTACTTGCAATTGCGCCTGCCGGACCTGCTCCTGCAGGGTAGCTGTCGCCACCTGACCTTCCGTCAGCAGACGCCTGCAACGCTCCGCTTCCGCCGCCGCTTCTTGCCGTTTTTTTAAAAGCGCCGGTTCTTCTTCCGGCGACAATGCGGTCAGGCTTGCCGACCGCTCCTGTTTCTGTACAAGCGCGGCTTGTAACGAAACCCGTTCTTGTTGCTGTGCTTTTTGTCGGGTCGCTAAAGTTTCCGCCTGTTGTTGCCGCCGGCTTTCTTCTTCCCGCCAGCGTTCCGCCTGCCAACAAGCTTGTTGTCGTTGTACTTCTCCTTCCTGCAACCGCTGTTTTTGCGTTTCCCATTGCGCTTGCAGCTCTTTTTCCTGTCGCTGCAGCCGCTCCCATAACGCCTGCTGTGCGGCCGCCTCCGTCTCCGCCTGTTGCACTTGCGCTTGTAATTCCCGCAACAAAACACGTCGTCCCATAAATGAGGCTTCTTTACCGGTCAAACTGCCTCCGGTTAAAGAGCCTCCGGGATTAAATAAGGTACCGTCCAAACATACAATCCGTACACGATGCCCGAAAGTATGTGCCGCAGCCGAAGCCGCATCTACCGTTTTCGCCACCAATGTACGCCCTAAAAGCGCCCGGAAAATCGGCGTATACTTCGCTTCATATTGAATCAAATCAGACGCAAAGCCCAATATTCCCGCCGCTTCGGCAGCTTGCAGTTCTTCCGGGGTACGCGGTCGTATTTTTACCGTAGATAACGGTAAAAAAGTGGTCCTCCCCGCCTGCTTCTTGCGTAAATACGCAATCGCCGACTTGGCGGCCTCTTCCTCTTCCACAACAATATATTTTGCCGCACCGCCTAACGCCGCTTCCACGGCCGCCGCATACGCTGCCGGAAAAGAGCACAACTCGCCCGCCATACCGCACACCGCCGCCCGCCACGGAACTTGCGTCGCCGTCAGAATCGTTTTAGCCGCCCGTCCGACCCCTTCATGCGCCTGTATCATTGCCTGCACTACCCGCAGTCGCTGTTTTGCCGTCGTTTCGATTTCTTGCCGCCGTTGCCGGTCCTGCCGGACACGCTGACAAGCTTGTCGCTGTTTTTCCAGTGCCGCTTCTTGCCGGTCATACTGCATACGAGCTTCCTGTTGCCTATGTTCCCATGCCTGCAAACGGTGTTCCGCCTCTTTCTTCTCGGTGCCGGCCTCCTGCAGGCGCCGCCGCGCCTGTTCATAGTCTTGTTGCAATTGACAGCCGCTTTTTTCATTCTCGCTTAAACGGCGTTGCCACTCCTGTATATCCCGTTCCGCCAACAGCCGTGCCTGTTCTTGTTGCTGCCGATCGGCAAGCACCTCGGCTAAGGCGGCGGCCGTCTGTTGCGCTTTTTCTTCCGCTTTGCCGAATAACGCCTGCGTAAGTGCCAGCCGCTGCCGAGCGGCATCCAATTCTTTTTGCCGCTGTGCCGCCTGCCGTTCTTGTGCCGCCTGTAATGCCGTCAGGCGGTCTTTTTTTTGTCGCCACAAATGTTGCTCTTCTTCCAGACTTTGTAACGACGACGCCAATTCTTCCTGCCGCTGTATACAAGCTTGTCGCCGCTGCACCAAACGGTCCCTTTCATTATGTACGCGCAATACGGCTTCATCCAATTGTTGCGCCTGTTGTTCGGCACCGGCCATTTGTTGCAAAGCGGCTTGCCGTTTCTCTTCCAACAATGCGACAGCCTGCCGGGTTTCCCGCACTTCCGTCACGACCTCCTGCAGGCTATATTCGAACTTGGCCAACAACCGTTCACTGTTTCGTAACGCTTGTAACGTAAGGGTGCCTTCATACGCTCGCCGTTCCGCATCCAAGCTGCGAAATTGTTGTAACGTAGCCGCGTCTTTCGCCAACGGCACCAATCGCTCCGCCAACACGGACATCAGATCGCCTACACGCTCCAAATTTCGTTCCGTTTCCGCCAACTTGCGCAACCCGTCTTGTTTCCTGCCTTTAAACCGACTGATCCCGGCCACTTCTTCAAAAATAATCCGTCGTTCATCCGGTTTACTGTTTAAAATGCGATCGACGCGATTTTGTTCAATCACCGCCATCGAATCCTGTCCCATGCCCGTATCGGCAAACAAACGATGAATATCCTTAAGACGACAAGGTCTTTTGTTGATATAAAATTCACTTTCTCCCGAACGAAATAAGCGTCGTGTAATCACCACTTCAGAAAAAGCGATATCCAATGTATTATCTTGATTATCAAAATACAGCGATACTTCCGCCACCCCTTGCGAACGTCGTTGCGCCGTGCCCGAAAAAATAACGTCTTCCGCCTTTTGGCCGCGCAATTGCCGCACATTCTGCTCGCCCAGAACCCAACGCACGGCATCGGAAATATTACTTTTTCCGCTGCCGTTCGGTCCCACAATCGCCGTAATACCGCGATCAAACGTAAGTACTGTTTTGTCCGCAAAAGATTTAAATCCTCGCAGCTCCATTTTTACTACTTGCACTGTTCGTCCTCTTTCCGGCAGACGTTACTCCGTCAGTCTGCTACGGTACTTATTATAACAAATACCCGTCTATACGAAAAGTAACCTTGCCGTTCGCTACAGCGACAAAAAAACGGATGATTTCCATAATGTCCGGAAATCATCCGTTTTTGTTCGCCCGGTTATACCGCCGTTCCCTATTTTTCTTTTTGCTCGGCATCCTTAGGCAGTTTCACGCCCACAGCCTTCGCTTCTTGTGCGGCCAAATCATAAAAGTTGATGGACTTTAATTTCATTGCCAAATCCCGCTGAATATCGGCAAACGCCGTATATATGGAACACATACCGCTGCAACTGCGTGTACACGATCCCATATCGTGCAGACATCGCTGCAATTCCGTCTGCCCTTCTACGGCTTCAATGATATCAAACAACGTAATTTCCTTAGCACTGCGATTTAAGGAAAAGCCCCCTTCGACACCGCGATACGATTTCATAATGCCGGCAGCCGTCAAGCTGCGCATAATTTTCAGTAAAAATCGTTCGGGTATATTTTGTTTATCAGCCAAAGCGGCTCCCGTCACCTTCGTTCCCTCCGGGAAAGACGCCAAATATAAAACCATGCGAAATGCATAATCGGTTGCCTGATTTAATTTCATAAAGTCACATCTCCTCTCTTTGTAAATTATACAATAAAGCACAATAAAAGTATAGTTTCCACCTTTTCCTTCCTGTCATTATCACGTTTCCAGCAATGAGCGACCGGTCATTTCCGCCGGTATCGGCAGTTGCATCAACTGCAACACGGTAGGTGCGACATCCGCTAAAATACCGTTTCGCAACCGGTCATGCGCATGCGTTTCACTCACTAAAATACACGGAATAGGGTTGGTCGTATGAGCCGTATACGGACTGTCGGTAGCTTCATCCCGCATTTTTTCCGCATTTCCATGATCGGCAATAATCATCACTTGTCCCTGCGCTTCCCGCATGGCCGTTACAATCCTGCCGATACACCGATCTACCGTTTCTACAGCGCGAATTGCGGCCTGCAAGTCACCTGTATGCCCGACCATATCGGCATTGGCAAAATTCAATACCAACAGATCATACTTGTCTTTTCCTATTTGTTCGATTACTTTATCCGTAATTTCAGGTGCACTCATGGCCGGCTGTAAATCATATGTCGCCACCTTGGGAGAAGGCACTAAAATCCGATCTTCGCCGGCATTCGGTTCTTCTTGACCGCCATTAAAAAAGTATGTCACATGGGCATATTTTTCCGTTTCCGCAATCCGCAACTGCCGTTTTCCCGCTGCCGCCACTACTTCTCCCAACGTATGCGGAATCCTTTCTTTATCATAAATAACATGAACCGGAAAGTCCTCTTCATACCGAGTCATGGTAGCAAAATACACCTGCGGCATACGGTTTCTGACAAAGCCGTCAAAATCGGCCTGCACAAAAGCCGCCGTTAATTGTCGCGCCCGATCGGGACGAAAATTAAAGAAAACCACGGCATCGCCGTCTGCTACAGGATGTGCCTGCAACACCGTAGGCACCACAAATTCATCGCCTATATCCTGCGCATACGAACGGGCCAAACACGTTTTATAATCCGGTGCGGTCTCGCCTTGTCCCTCCGCAATGGCCCGATACGCTTTTTCTACCCGTTCCCAACGATGATCCCGATCCATGGCATAATACCGTCCGCTAATCGTCGCCAATTCTCCCACTCCCAGCTGTCGGCAACAAGCTTCCAATTCGGCTAAAAACGGGCCGGCACTGCGGGGCAATACATCCCGACCGTCTAAAAACGCATGAATATATACTTTTTCCAAACCATATTGCCGGGCCATTTTCAAAATACCGAACAAATGCTGTTCACTGCTGTGCACGCCTCCCGGTGAAACCAACCCTAAAATATGCAAAGCCGTATGCTTTTCCGCGACTTGCCGCATGGCTTCCTGCAATACGGGTTTTGTAAAGAAAGTCCCCGTTTGAATATCTTGGGTAATCCGCGTTAAAGCCTGATACACAATGCGACCGGCGCCGATATTCAAATGCCCGACTTCGGAATTACCGATTTGTCCCGGCGGCAATCCCACCGCTTCTCCTGCCGCGCCCAATTCGGTATGGGCATACTGTCGCCATAAGTTCCGTAACACCGGTAAGGCAGCTTGCTGTACTGCATTATCTTTTTTGCTCTTACGGCAACCGAAACCATCCATAATAATCAACATAACCGGTTTCTTTTTTTTCATTTCTCTGTCCCCCGTCTCCCGTTTCGTCAAAAAGGCAGGGAACGTTCCCTGCCTTTTGCAACCGTACATATGTATATTGTAATCATCGTGTCCCTGCTCGTCAAGCATTCAACAATGCTTACTATGATACGCATGCATATAAGAAATTAAATTCAATACTTGCTGCGAATATCCTATTTCATTATCATACCATGCCACCACTTTAACAAACGTATCAGTTAAGGCAATACCCGCTGTAGCATCAAAAACAGCCGGTACGGGGCACCCGAGAAAATCGGACGAAACCACCGCTTCTTCCGTATATGCCAAAATTCCCTTCATCTCTTCTTCCGAGGCTTGTTTCATGACCTTACAAATCGTCTCATATGACGTAGGCTGAAGTAAATTGACCGTCAAATCCACGACGGATACATCTAAGGTGGGCACGCGCATGGCCATCCCCGTTAATTTGCCGTTTAACGACGGAATAACTCTCCCTACGGCTTTTGCCGCACCGGTAGTAGACGGAATAATGTTACCGCCGGCCGCACGTCCGCCACGCCAATCTTTAAGCGACGGACCGTCTACCGTATTCTGTGTAGCCGTAGTGGCATGTACCGTCGTCATTAACCCTTCCCGAATACCGAAATTCTCATGTAATACCTTAGCCAGAGGCGCTAAGCAATTCGTCGTACACGAAGCATTGGAAACGACGGACTGCCCTGCATATTGATCCGTATTGACGCCGTAAACAAACATATCCGCCTGCGTACCGTCCTTCCCGGGTTTGGACGGGGCCGACAAAACCACATACTTTGCACCGGCCTGCAAATGTTTACTCGCCAATTCCGGAGTCAAAAATCGTCCGGTCGCTTCGACGACATAATCGACACCCACTGCATCCCACTGTAACGCCGCCGGATCTTTTTCCGCCGTTACGCGAACGGGCTTGCCGTTTACCACTAAACAATGCTGTGCCGTATCGACTTCCACCGTTCCTGAAAACGGGCCGTGTACGGAATCGTATTTAAGCATATACGCCATATAATCTACCGGCAATACGTCATTAATGCCCGTAATTTCCATATCATCCCGCTCTTGTGCGGCCCGAAATACAAAGCGGCCGATGCGGCCGAAACCGTTAATTCCTATTTTTATCATTCAGATACACTCCTTTGTCTGTCTACATTCTCTATGGCTAGTATGTCACATGCTGTACATTTTTACAACCTTCCGTGAAAAATTTATGCCGCACCTGCGTTCTCTCCCCCTTCCCTCTTGGCAAACCTTCTGTTTCTATGCTATACTGAAAATAATCATCATGGGGATGTAAAGGTTTCGACGTGGATGGTTGTATCATAAGCAGCGAGTCGGGGTTTCATCTGCCCGTAAATCGGTGAACCTTTAAATTAAACGCAAAAGAAGAAAATTTTGCTTTAGCTGCCTAAGGGCGGCTAACGTCTCTTAGAGCGGTTCCTGCCCGTTCTATGCAGGCGACACGTTGCAGGATACTGTGCCGTTTTTGTCTGGCAACGGTACAGGAAATATACAGACCGGAGTCGTCCAGTTTGTTCGTGTACGACCGCGACTTGAGATAACAAACACGAACTGCGCTCGGAGAAGCTTATGGGGCGGCATGTACGGACAGGAGTTCGACTCTCCTCATCTCCACCATATAAAAAAGAGTTTTCATACAGGTGTATGAAAACTCTTTTTTTGTACCTTAATGCTATTTTTTCCGATGTATAAAATACTCGGCCACCCCTTCGGCAATACTTGCCGCCAACTGTTGTTGCCGCTCTTCCGTATTTAATATTTTTTCATCCTGCTCATTGGAAATAAATCCCAACTCCATCAATACGGCCGGCATATCCGTATGTAACAGCATATAAAAATCGCCGCTATGAACGCCGCGATCCGGGAAAACTCCGGTTCGCAAAACCCGGGTATGAATATATTTTGCCAAACTGTAATCATACGGTGTTTTTCCGTTGTAAAACGTTTCCACCCCGCGTATGGCCGTATTTTCCGAGGAATTAATATGAATACATACCATAATCTCCGCCCCATACGCATTGGCAATCGTACACCGTGCCTGTAATTCTTCCACGGCACCGTCATGCGGCGCAAACACATCAACATCGCGCGAACGCGTTAATACCGCCTTCGCGCCGGCCGCCATTAAAATAGCCGCGGTTCGTCGGGCAATGGCCAAGGTCAAATTTTTTTCTTGCGACATCCTGCCCGCCGCTCCGACATCACTGCCGCCATGACCGGGGTCCAAACAAATACGTTTTCCCTTTACGCCCTGTCGTAACCGTTGCCACTGTCTGGCATCGAGAAAATCACTGCCGACCGGAGCGACAACCGGTACGGACGGCGGCAAACGTCGACTCTGCTCGGTCCAAGACACGGTTTCGCCGGGAGCCGCCTCTTGCGGGCGGTTGTCCAAATCCATCACCAACCGCATCCCCTTTTTCTGCGGAGCAATCGGCGGCAATGAAAAAAATCGCACATCATCCCTGCCTATCGCTTGTGCCAAATACATGGCAACCGTTGTGCGGGTTCCTTGTTGCGTAAGCCTAATCTTTTGTATGGGCTCATTATCCTTCGCCTGCAGCGAGGTTTGCAACAAAGGAGACAATACCGTTTGCGGCAACGTCAGTTTTACAACGCTCCCTTTACCGGTAATAACCAGCCGCGGTATAACCGGTTGATCTACCGTCACAACCGTACGAGAAAAGGCAGGCTGTACATCGGTTCTAAACACGGAGCGGACTGCCGTCACCCGCGCCGGCGTCGCCGCCTGTATGCCGCCGACGCCGATGACGCCGAAAAAAACTGCCGCCGCTATACACCATTTTTTAATCATCATTCGCCGCCTCCTTGGTCTTCGAAATGCGACGACGGCACCATCTCCCTATAACGGTCCGCCGCCTGTCGTTCCAATTCCCGTATCGCTTGCGGAACCGCCTTGGCCAATTCTTCCGGCGTGTATCCATAGGACCCGATCGTCCGGACACACCGATCTCCGGCCGCGCCGTGCAAATATGCCGCCATAAACGCCGCCTCTGCCGGGGCGGGATGCGTTTCTCGTACCCACATAGCGGCGACTATCCCGGTCAATACATCTCCCATACCGCCGCAAGACATGCCGGCATTGCCCGTTTCATTGACATAAACCGTCTGTCCCGTAGGAGAGACAATATACGTCGGCGTTCCTTTCAACAACACATACACGCCCCGAGAGCGGGCAAAGGCTTGTACCGTTCCTACGGAATCCGCCTGTATAGCGGCTACACTACAACCGGTCAACCGACTGAATTCTCCCAAATGCGGCGTTAAAATAACCGGATAAGCGCGTTGTTGAAAAATATCTTGCGCCGCCTGTACATGATACAGCCCGTCCGCATCCAACACCACCGGTAATGCCGCTCGTTGTAATACCTGCCGCACAAACGCCTGCGTTTCCGCATATCGCCCCAACCCCGGGCCGAGTGCCAACACCGACCAATTGCGGGCTTCCTCACAAACGGTCTGCACATCAGCTTCCGTAAAGTGACCGCCCGTTCCCGCACCGGCCGCCATCACTTCCGTATATTTGCCCATGCAGGCCGGCGCCACCTTCGCCGGTACGCGCAGGCACACTTTTCCGGCACCGCTGCGTACGGCCCCGCAAGCGGCCAATAACGCCGCACCGCTCATACTTTCACTGCCGCCGACAATACCGACCGTACCGTGCATGCCTTTATGTCCGTTCGGACTGCGCAATGATAATCTTGCCGCGACATCCGCCGCTTCCACCATATACGTGACGGTCCCCGCCGTACGTTGCAAAACAGGAAACGGCATGCCGATAGGATCCCGCAAAACCTCTCCGGCACAGATTTTCCCCGGATATTGAAACAGACCGCGTTTATACGCCCCGAAAGTAATCGTTGCCGTTGCCGTAATCGCTCCCGTTTCCGGATCATCGCCGCTGACGGCTCCCGTATCGGCATCTACGCCGCTGGGCATATCCACGGCCAATACGACGGGAGAGGCGGTAGTACGTATACACTTTCCGACTAAGCGCACGACAGTCGCCGTCGGCTCGCGCAAAGCACCGTGAAATCCCGTACCTACCAAGGCATCCACCACCACCTGACTACTTTCTATATGTCGACGTAACATCGCAAGATCCGGCAAAGCGCCGGGCGTTTCCGCCAACACACAGGTCTTACCGTCCGCCATAGCACGCAAGGTCTGTAAATGTTCCCGACTTTCCGGGCTGTAGGTCGTTTCATCTCCCCATATATATACATACACCTGCGCCCCTGCCGCCAACGCATGACGAGCCGCAACCAAACCGTCCCCGCCGTTATTTCCCTTACCGCAAAGAATCGTTACGCGTTTACGGTTCCAGCCGCCGACATAGGCGGCACCCTTGGCGATCACCGCCGCGCCCGCATTTTCCATCAATACGGTCGGCGACAATCCGTATGGCGCCGCCATAGCCTCCCGGTCCATCTGTCGCATTTGCGCGGCTGTATACAATGTTTTCATTTTGTCTCCCCCTCTTTTACCGACGGCACATTCCACACGACTTGCGCAATCGCATACGCCCCGTCATGACTGATCGACAACGCGGGCGGCTCCGCATATTGGGAAACCAACGATACATATAGCCCGTGAAAAATAAAATACGGTGCACCCAAGTCCGTATGGGCCACTTCCGTATCCGTCCACTTTCCCTGCCGAAAACCCGTTCCCAAGGCCTTATAAAACGCTTCCTTGGCGGCAAATATGCCGGCCAGTGTAGCCGCTCGGGTCTTTACATGTCGGGCACTATACGCCAGCTCTTGTGCCGTAAAAAACCGCCCCAATGCCCTTTCTCGGGTTTCTATCCATGCCGCAATGCGACAAACTTCCACAATATCAATGCCACAAACCATATGCCCTCCAAAAAAAATACCGCCATTCCCTCGGGAACCGCGGTATATCTTATATTACCATTTCTGCATTCGAATACATACGGCCAAACCTTCCAAAATCACACGAAACGTAGTAAACGGCAAGACCGTATCCGCATAAATCGAAGGAACCACTTTATACACCAATCGTACTTCCCGGCGCACATAATCATATTGCAATCCGTGCAAATTGGACGCAAATGTATACGGCGGCGCCGGAATTTCAAAACGCGGCGGGCGCTGCACGGTAAGCGCATGAATCAACTTCTCAATAAACGCCGTTTTCGGCATTTCCGGCTGCAACATTTCTTCAATAAAGCTGTCCAATACAGTCATGGTTCCGCCTCACTCTTCCGCAAAAAAATGTGCGTGAATGGCCTGCACCGCTTTATTTACCGATTCTTCCGCAATAAGACAGGAAATACTGATTTCCGAAGTGGAAATAATTTCAATATTGATTCCGTTGTCACTGAGAATGCCGAACATTCCCGCCGCAATCCCCGGATGACCGGCCATCCCGGCACCGACCAGGGAAACTTTTGCCATACCGTCATCCACTAAAATGTCTTCCACATTCATTTCCGCACGAATGTGATGCAATACTTCTTGTGCCGCCGACAGTTCCGTACGCGCAATAGTAAATGTAATATCCGTCACGCCTTCTTTGGCAATGCGGACACTCTGTACAATCATATCGACATCTACATTTTTATCCGCCAATTCAGAAAAAATCTTATACGCAAATCCCGGACGATTAGGAATACCCAACACCGTTATTTTGGCGACATTGTTATCTTGTGCGACACCGCGAATTAAATATTGTTTAATTTTCATTGCGTACTCCTCCTGTATCATCGTACCTTTCGCTTCGGAAAATGTAGAGCGCACATGAATGGGTACATTAAAGCGACTCCCCATTTCTACGGCTCGCGGTTGCATTACACCGGCGCCTAATTTAGCCATTTCCAACATTTCCCCATACGTGATCGTATCCATCTTGCGGGCCTCCGGCACCACCCGCGGATCGGAGGTGTATATACCGTCTACATCCGTAAAGATTTCACATACATCCGCATGAATCGCTCCGGCAATAGCAACCGCCGTAGTATCCGAACCGCCTCTCCCTAACGTGGTAATATCACCGTCCGCCGTCATCCCTTGAAAACCGGCCACAATAACAATATTTCCCGCCTCTAAGGCCTGATGAACACGTTGCGGCTGCAAATCCAATATTCGTCCTTTATTAAAAGCATTACTCGTTGTAATTCCCGCCTGTCCGCCGGTAAACGAGATTGCCGGTTGCCCGGCGGCCTGAAACGCCATTGCCATGAGAGCAATCGAAACCTGTTCTCCCGTTGCCAATAACATATCCATTTCCCGCCCATAGGTTTTAGACGTAAGCCGCTTTGCCAAGGTCACCAACTCATCCGTAGTATCTCCCATGGCCGATACGACAATCACAATTTTATCCTCTGTTTTTTTCTCCTTCAATACTCGCTGTACAACAGCCCGTATTTTCTCCGGCGTGGCCACGGAACTGCCACCAAATTTTTTAACGATTAAGGCCAACTGAACTCCCTCTCTTTATCTCTGAAGTCTATCCTATGGTAAACCTGCGTATAACCATATATTGAATAATATCATGTACCTTATAAATTGTAAAGCAAAAAAGGATTTCCGCCATAAAGGCGAAAACCCTTCTCCTATACGAAAAAATGAGTACTCAATAAGCCGAGTTTTGTACTGCCTGTGCAGTGACAATCATCTATCTGGCCGTGCCATTGCTGACACGATCAAGCGACACAACCCGGAAGATCAGCGGGCCGCTTCATCCCTTCCCTATTCGGTCTTGCTCCGGATGGGGTTTACCTAGCCGATATGTTACCATATCGCTGGTGCGCTCTTACCGCACCGTTCCACCCTTACCACGTTCGTGGCGGTACACATTTCTGTGGCACTGTCCCTAAAGTCACCTTCGCCGGACGTTATCCGGCATCCTGCCCTGCGGAGCTCGGACTTTCCTCTGATGCCTGCGCACCAGCGATTGCCTTTCCTACTCATCGTTTCGTATTATACCGTACAACCGGCACTTAGTCAACAGCTACTGCCTGTCGCAACGCCTGTACGGCAGCCGCGATTTGCACCTGTCCGACAACTGCGCTGATCATGGCAAAAGAACGGAATCCCTCGGCATACAAGGCCCCGATATTCGCTTTTCCGATGCCGCCGATGGCGACCACGGGAATCGATAATTGCAGGGCAAACTGCCGCACCTTCGGCGTAACAGGCGCATGGACGTCCCGCTTGGATTGCGTCGGATAAAACGGGCCCAAGCCGACATAATCCGCGCCGTCCCGTACGGCTTCCGTCATTTCTTCCTCCGTATGCGTCGATACGCCGATGAGCATTTGCGGACCCGCCCATTGCCGTACAAAGGAAACCGGCGCATCATCCTGTCCGACATGAATCCCGTCCGCCTTGCACGCCACGGCCAAATCAACGGCATCATTCATAATAAACGTAGCGTCATACTTTCGACATAAACGACGAATTTCCTTCGCTTCCGCATACTTTTCCCGCCAGGTTTTATGCTTTTCTCTATACTGAATAATGCGTACCCCGGCAGCCAACACGTCGGCGGCCGTTTGTACATTCGTACGTCCGCAAGACAGGGCTTCTCCTAAAATTACATACAGCGGATCGTCCCGCAATCGTTGCAGATGTTGTTCTTTTGTCATCCGTGTCCTCCTTACCGAAGATGTTGAATCATATCACGGCTCGTCGGATCGATCAAACATTCCAACTGCCACCCGCGTTCCTTTGCCGCTTGTTCCAACTGCCGGCATAATACCGGCACTACCGGCGACTCCGTACCGTAATGGCCGCCGTCCGCCAGCAAAATCCCGGCTTTAATCGCCTCTTGCGCCACATGATATTTCACATCTCCCGTTACATATAATTGTGCGCCCGCCGCTTTCGCCTGCGAAATAAAATCGGCGCCGCTGCCGCCGAGTACGGCAACCTTGCGCACCATGACCTCTGTATTGCCGGCAAAAGCCAGCGTCTGTACGCCCAACGCTTCTTTCACCCGGTGCAGCGCTTCCGTTCCCGACAACGGTTTCGGCAACATTCCCACGCGTCCCAAACCGAGCTTTTCCCCTTCATTTTTTAAAGGATATATATCATACGCCGGTTCTTCATAGGGATGTGCCGCCACCATTGTTTCAATTACCGCCGACAGACGTGATCCGGGAACAATCGTTTCAATGCGTTCTTCCGCTACCGTTTCCGCTTTCCCCGGCATACCGATAAAGGGATGTGTACCGTCTTGCGGCGTAAACCGCCCCTGTCCGGAAACCGAAAAAGAACAATCGCGATACTTCCCGATATATCCGGCGCCGGCTTTGCCCAATACGGAACGCAGCTGTGCGGCATGCGTGTGCGGTACATACACGACAATTTTATATAAGGCATCTTCCCAACCGGGTATAAACACGGCTGTATGCTGTAATTGCAACCGTTCCGCCAACACATCGTTTACCCCGCCTCGCGCGCTGTCCAAATTCGTATGCGCACAGTATACGGCAATATGATGAGATAACAATTGTTGATACAATTGTCCGTCATAAGTATCCGTTCGCAACGCTTTTACACCTTTCATAATAATCGGATGATGACTGACAATGAGCTGCACACCTTGTGCGACGGCATACGCCACACCTTCCTTCATAACATCCAACGTCGTCATGACTTTTTGTACCGGTTCCTCGGGATTTCCCACTAACAACCCGGGATTATCCCATGATTCTTTTAACGATAACGGTGCCAATTCCTTTAAATATGCTACAATATCTCCTACAGTAACCGACATTTTCGAGCCTCCAATTGTGCCAACTCTTTTTGCAGAACACGAATCCGTTCCGCCTGGTCTTTGCGACTTTGTAACAAGCCGTTTAAAATTTTTTTCTTTCTTGCTATTACCAAGGTTAATCGTCGTGCCAATAACGCGTCTTGTTGCCGCCAATTCACCGGGCCTATATCCCATAACCAAAAAGGCAGCATGGCTTTTCTTCCCGGCACGGCACGCATTACTTCGTACAAACGATGTTCCTCCGTCACCAGCGTTTCCGCTTCTATATGCCAACCGGCCTCATACAAAAATCGTCGCACTGTGCCGGAATACCACATGGGCTGCAATACCAAAAAAGAAAACCGCCGCCACACGTGCGGCGAAGCGCGAAGAATTTCCGTCATGAGCCGGCCGCCCATGCCGCATATTACGCCTCCTTCCACTTCACCGGGTGTGAGACAGGTCAAACCGTTTCCCAATCGACACGTAATTTTTTCCTGTAAACCGGCGCCGACAATATGGGTCCGCGCCGCTTGTAAAGGACCGGCACCGATATCGGCGGCAACGGCTCGCGGCGTTTTTCCTGTATGACACATGTACACCGGAATATACCCGTGATCCGTACCGATGTCGGCAAACGACCTTCCTTCCGGAATCAACGCGGCGGCAGCGGCCAACCGACCTGTCAACTTCATAGCAACACATCCTTTGCAAAGCTTATAATGCTCTTATTATACCACATTCATCGCCGCATACTGCGGTGAAACCTATGTAAATTTTGAGGGCCTATGCCCCTATAGAATATATAACAAACACGGAGCGAAAAATCTTCGCTCCGTGTTTGTTCCTGCTCTCTGCCGATATCCGCAGCCCGTTAAAACTCCGGTTCAATAACGCCGTATTTGCCGTGTTTTCTACGATATACTACATTAACCGTATCCGTCTGTGCATTTAAAAAGACAAAAAAATCATGTCCCACAAGATTCATTTGCAAAATAGCTTCTTCCACATCCATCGGACGGGCGGCAAATTTTTTCGTGCGAACAACCTCAAATTTTTCTTCGCCTTCCTCTTTCCCTTCTACTAAAGACGCATGGAAGGAACTGTTTTTAAGACGACGTGCCAACCGGGTTTTATACTTATGAATTTGTCGCACCAGTTTATCGAATGCCAAATCGATAGCGGCATACATATCCGTATTGCTTTCCACACTGCGAAGAACTACCCCGTCTATACGCAATGTAATTTCCGCAATTTGTCTTTCTTTTTCTACACTCAACATAGCTTGTGATTGCATGTCGTTGTCAAAATATTTAATCAATTTTTTTTCATTTTTTAAAACATAGTCTTTTAAAGCCGGTGTAATTTCCAAATTTTTCCCACGTACGATCATTGCCATACTCCATCCCTTCCTTTCCTTCAAAAAAAGCCGGTGTCGAAAGATGACCTTTGACACCGGTTTTCTTTCTTATGTATAGTATTCGCTATACGCAAGAAAAGTCCTTTTTTCTTTTACAAACTGACGAAGTACAGTATGACTCCTTTATCGTTTAACATCCAGTTTTTCCATCACACCCATCCGCGCCGCTTTGTGTCCATATCCGAAATGATAAATAACAAAGCAGGCAATCGCAATGACGGCGGAAACGATATATAACTGCGGGAAGGCCAGAATACCGTGCAGCGATCCTAAAATATACGGACCGACGCCGATCCCCAAATCCAAGGCCACAAAATAAGTCGATAAGGCGACACTTACGCGCTGCGTCGGCGTAATCTTGATACAAACCGCCTGGCCGTTGGACATAAACGTACCATAGCCCAACCCCACAAATACGCCGGAAATCAATAACTGCCACGACAAGGTCGTTTTAGCTAAAATCACCATGCCGATAGCCAACATGATATAGCAAGGATACAGTACCCAATTTTCTCCCTTGCGGTCAAAAATAACCCCGGTCATCGGTCGTGTAACGGTAATAACTACCGCATACACAACAAAGAAAAACGTGCTGGCACCTACCAAATTAATCGTCCGTGCATATGCGGCCAAAAAGGTTAATACGCTGGAATACGAAAAGCCCATGAGAAAGGCTACGAAAGAAATCAGAATAACGCGAGGTTCCACATAATTTTCCAACGATACCCGTTTCATACGAGCTTTTTCTTCTTCCGTCAAGGAAATTTCTTCTACGTGTAAAAAGAAGTTTCCAATTAAACAGATCAGCACCAGCACACAACAAATACCGACAATAATCCGGAAATTGGCAACCAACATCAACAACATGCCCAAGAACGGCCCGATAGCTGCAGCCAAGCTGGTACTCAATCCGTAATAATTGATTCCCTGTCCCCGCTTGGAAACCGGAATACAGTTGGCCACAATCGTATTCGTTGCCGTAGACACAATGCCGTACGCCAACCCGTTTAAAAAACGCACCAAAAACATAAAACCCAACGACGGCATATAAAAATATAAGAGCGTTGTAATGAGATAAAAAATTGTCCCGCCATAGAGCGTTCTTTTTCGACCGTACAATTCAATTTCTTTCCCGAATTGCAACCGTGCCACTAATGTGCCGACAATAAAAATACCGGAGGCCAGTCCTGCCTGCCCCAGCGTTGCATGTAATTGTTCTTTAGCAACTACTGCAATAATAACCATCAATAAATAATAAATCAAAAAGACAATAAAGTTAATTCCTGTATCTAAGAGGAAGTCTTTATTCCAAAGTGACTTTTCCGCCATGATTTCATTTGCATCTCCTTTAATTTGATACCATAGATTGTATACCCAAAGTTTTTGTTTGTATAACAAAAATATATGATACCTGTCATAAAGAAATGCGATACAATAGCCGGTTAGCTACTTCTGCCGCTCATATACATGATACGTTTCCTGTATATACGAAACGAAAAGACGAATAGCGCTGTAGTTGGGGTTCGTCTTTTTATACAGCAAATAGCACGGCAGCGTAATCGGCGGAATCACATCGTAATAGCCCCGTTCAACCCCCATAGCCTGTAAAAACCGTTTAGGCAATAATGAACCCATTCTATTTTGCTGACAATAATTCATAATCGCATAAGGCGTTGAAAACCAAGCCTGCGTCATCGGGCGAACACTGCTGTACACTGAAAAATAATGATCCAAATAATCATGCATCACGTACTGCGGCGAATACTGTGCCAACGGATTGGAAGCCGCAATATCGGCCGTAATCGGACCTTGTAAATCCTCAATATGCGGCGCATAATACACTAAATTTTCATTGCAAAAAAAGGCCTTTTCATAGGCACTGATATCTAATGACGGTAAATCAAACAATGAAATGACGTCCAGCTTATCTTCACTTAACCACCGCAATAATTCACGCGCTTCCTTATTATAGACACGCAATGCCGCCCCGCGATGATTTTTTTGAAAATACGCTAAATGACGATTCATTTGCACATCCCCTAAAGAAGACATGGTTCCTACCGCCAACGTCTGCATTTCGCCGTTTAAGGCGCGCATATCACAAAGACATGTTTCTAAATCACTGACCAGCGGCGCAATACGTTCATAAAACATTTCCCCGTCTTTGGTCAAATGACTGCCGCGATTGGAACGTTCAATTAATTGGATTCCCACCAATTCTTCCAACCGCTTCATTTGGAAACTGAATGCCGATTGCGTAATATTTGCCGCCCGTGCGGCGGATGTAAAATTTTGATATTTTCCGTACGTAATAAAATTTTTTAATTGTTGGATGCTTGGTAATTCTGCCATTGTTTATCCTCCACACCTTGATCGTAACCAACTAAAAAAACCGGCACTGACCTATGCCGGCATTTCAGCAAGTGTATATAATTCTTTTCCCGCAGGATGCTTAACAAAACGAGTCGCTTTCTTCCGTTTCGTCCATCGTTTCCAGAAGCGCCGTAACGCCTATATATTCCGCTTCCGTAGGCGGTAAAAATACATCTTCTCCCTGTTCTTTTTCTACTCGCACTACTACCGCGTCGTCTTCTTCCTTCACGACCCCGTCTTCTGTAATGGGCACCAAAACAGAAAATGCTTTGCCGTCATATTCCACCTGTACTTCTTCTGTAAAATACGCTTCGTTACCGTCTTCATCGACCATCACAATGACCGGTACTTCTTCCCATTCTTCCGTCATCTTACCTGTATGACAAGCCAAAATACTCATCATGCTCCTTTCTTATTAGTATATATATTTTAATCGGTATTCCTTCCTTATGCAAGAAAAAATTTATAAAAAAAGATAAATTTTTTCTATCACTCTTGCCATACGTTTGTTTCATATTTTTATAACAACGTATTCCCCTGTGCATCCAAATAATTTTGTAAAATTAAAATAGCCGCCATCTTATCCACGAACTGTTTACGCTTCTCCCGCCGCACTCCGCCGGCCATTAATACTTGTCGGGCCATCATTGTCGTCAGGCGTTCGTCCCAATACACAAATTCCATAGCAGGCATTTGCCGTTTTAAATACGTGATAAATGCTTCAATTTGCTTGACATTTTCACTGTCCTCACCGTTCATATGTCGCGGCCTGCCTACCACCATTCGCGTTACCCAGCGTTCCGTCGCCAATGCCTGCAACCGTTGCCAATCATCTTTTGCCGTCTTCCGCTGTATAGTGGTAATGCCCTGAGCGGTAATTCCCAGGGCATCACTGCACGCTACGCCGATAGTTTTAGATCCTATATCCAAACCTAAGATGCGCATCCTCACAATCCTTTCTGTTTCACATAGGATTGAATCAACTCTTCCAGTAATTCATCCCTATTTAACCGCCGTATATTACTGCGGGCATTATGATGACTCGTAATATATGCAGGATCTCCGGAAAGCAAATACCCGGCAATTTGATCCACCGGATTATATCCTTTTTCCACTAATGCATGATACACATCCTCCAATATCATGGAAGCTACGGACTGTTCTTCATTTCGTGTCCGTACAATCATGGTTTCATCTTTTACTGCCATAGAATCACATCCCTTTTCCTTACGAATCCCTTCCGGTTATGACAACAATTGTGTAACAACTTCACAACCGGCACGTAACGCCGCTTCCAATTTCTCCGGTTCCTTACCGCCGGCCTGCGCCATATCCGGACGACCGCCGCCGTTACCGCCTGCCGCCTGCGCGGCCGCTTTAATAATCTTGCCGGCATGCAGCCCTTTTTTTGTATCCGCTTTGGCCACTTTGCAAACAAAATTAACTTTCCCGTCATGTACCATCCCCAGCAAGACCACTCCGCCGCCTTGTTTATCCAAGAGTAAATCGGCGAAGGTCCGTAACCCGTCCATATCATCCGCAGGAGCAACGGCCGCCGACACCGCCACGGACCCGTAGTGCTGCGTAGTTGCCGCCAGCCGATCGACCGCTGCCGCCGCCGCATCTTTTTTTAACCGCTGTACTTCCCGTTCCGTTATCTTCAGCTCTTCTGCCAACTGTGTCAATTTTGTTACCAGCGACTCCGGTTTAACTTTCAAAACAGCCGCCGCCTGCGCCAGAATCTGTGCCTCCGCTTGTGCTTTCGACAAAGCCGCAGCCCCGGTAATCGCTTCAATGCGACGTACGCCCGTACCCGTACCGGACTCACTGATAATACGAAATGTCCCCACTTCCGCCGTGCTCTTCACATGCGAACCGCCACAAAGTTCACAACTGAAATCACCGATCGAAACGACCCGTACTACATCGCCGTATTTTTCCCCGAATAACGCCGTCGCCCCTTTTTGCTTGGCTTCTTCCCGGTTCATTTCCGTCACCGTAACGGGAGTATTCTTTAAAATTTCACGATTAACCAGCTGTTCCGCTTCTCGCAATTCTGCGGCCGTAACCGGTGAAAAATGGGTAAAATCAAAACGCAAATGATCGGGCGTCACCAACGAACCGGCCTGATTCACATGATTGCCCAATACCTGTCGCAATGCCGTATGCAGCAAATGCGTAGCCGTGTGATTTCGGGCCAACGCCGCATGACGTTCCGTATCAACGGCTACCGTCACCGTTTCGCCTTTTTTCAAGCTCCCTTCCATTACGCCGGCAATCATATATATAATCCCGTTGGGCAAAGCCTTCGTATCCGTCACTACCGCCTTACCGCCATGTGCCGTCAAAACTCCGGTGTCCCCCAATTGACCGCCGCCTTCCGCATGAAACGGCGTACGATCCAAAATTACCGTAATCGTTTCCCCGTCATGTACGGCTTCCGCTTCCTGCCCGTCTTTTCCGAGCATGACAATCGTCGCTGTCGTAACACCTTCCGCATATTGCAGCGTCTGTCTGTCCAACGACGTCGTATCCGGCGTCAACACTTTGGCGGCCACATCCGCACGCGCCGCACGGGCCCGTTCCTGTTGCTCCTTCATTGCGGCGGCAAACCCGTTCATATCAATGGTTACCCCTTGTTCGGCGGCAATTTCTTCCGTTAATTCCACCGGAAACCCATACGTATCATATAACTTAAATACTTCCTGTCCCGACAAAGTTTTCGCAGTTCCCGCTTTCGCCAATAACGAATCCAATAACTCCATTCCTTGTACCAAGGTCTCACTGAATTGCTTTTCTTCCGTATTAATGACTTTTTTAATTAACGCTTCATGTTCCCGCAGTTCCGGATATTCTTCCCCCATAATAGCTAACACGGTATCCACCAAACCGCTCAGGAACAACTGCCGTATCCCCAATAAGCGCCCAAACCGCACTGCACGTCGCAATACGCGCCGCAACACGTACCCGCGCCCTTCATTGGACGGAAGAATGCCGTCACTGATCATCACTGTAATAGCGCGAATATGATCAGCAATAACCTTCATGGCCACTTTTTGCTGCGGATCCGTGTAATCGCCATGACACAACGTAATAACCTCTTCAATAATCGGAAAAATCAAATCCGTTTCAAAATTGGATTCTTTTTGCTGAATCACCGACGCTAACCGTTCCAACCCGGCACCCGTATCAATATTCTTTTTCGCCAAAGGTTCATATTTCCCCTCTGCCGTCCGATTATATTGTGAAAATACAAGATTCCATATTTCCAAATACCGATCACAGTCACAGCCTACGGTGCATTCCGGTTTCCCGCAACCGCGTTCCGGTCCCAAATCATAAAAAATTTCACTGTCCGGGCCGCACGGACCTTCGCCGATTTCCCAAAAATTATCTTCACATTTGAAAATCCGTTCTTCCGGTAAGCCGATGACAGTATGCCAATACCCATATGCCTCCGTATCATCCGGATATACCGTAACATACAGCTTGTCCGTATCCAGCTCCAAAACTTCCGTTAAAAATTCCCAAGCCCAAGATATGGCTTCTTTTTTAAAATAATCACCGAAAGAAAAATTTCCCAGCATTTCAAAAAAAGTATGATGACGGGCAGTACGTCCCACATTATCAATATCTCCCGTACGAATACATTTTTGACTGGTAGTCACACGCGGGGACGGCGGTACCAATTTTCCCGTGAAATACGGTTTCAACGGTGCCATACCCGCACCAATCAGCAACAAGCTCGGATCGTTTTCGGGAATTAAAGAAAAACTGTGCAATTGCAAATGACGTTTCCGTTTAAAAAATTCTAAATACGCCTTGCGAATTTCATTACCTGTCATATACTTCATACTAACACTCCTCTATTTCTTTCTGTGGCAAATGCCCGCCCCTACCCGTCAAGATGGGGACGTATTTCGTCTATTCCGCAGCCTTACGATCTTACGAAATATCCTGCCCATATATTCTTTTGGCACCCACATAACGGGCCGCCCAATACGCGCTGTCCAATCGATCCACACGAATACCGCTACTCGTAGTGGCACTGATAAATTGATTATTTCCCACATAAATGCCGGCATGAGAAATACCCTCGGCATAGGTGGAGAAAAACACCAAATCACCGGGACTCAAGCGCTCCCGCGCCACCTCCATCCCCACCTGAAACTGTGCATCCGCCTGTCGCGGTAGGGAAATCCCGCAATGAGAAAACACATACTTCGTAAAGCCCGAACAATCAAACCCGTTCGGACTGCTGCCGCCGGGTACATACGGCACCCCCAAATATTGATATGCCGAAGTAAGCAACTGTCGACACCACGCCGCATATGCCGGCGACAACGATACAGATTCCGTAGCAAACACCGCCCCCCGAGAGCCGTTGCCGCTATGCGCCGTAAATTTATAACCGCCGATATTTCGTCTCTCCGGTTCGGGCACCACGTCCCCGGCTGCCGATACGGTCCGCTTTCCGGTCAATACATAATACGTCTGTGCGCCGACAATGCCGCTGACGGCAAACTGTCGTTTTCGCTGAAAATCCGCAACAGCGGCTGCCGTTTGCGGCGAATACCGCCCGTCATCGCGAATATTATAGCCGATTTTCCGTAACTGCCGTTGAATCATCAATACATCCCTACCGCTACTGCCGACGGTCAACGGCGTCACGGCACTCACGGAAATCCCGATTGTCCACCACACCGCCATTCCCGCTATACCGATCCTGCGCCACATTTTCGTTTCCTTTCCCGTCTTCCGTCCCGTTTTTCCGGAGCGTACCGCTGCCCAACTCGGCTCGCAACCAATATAACGGACGACGTTTCACTTCTTGAAAAATTCGACCGATATATTCGCCGATAATTCCCAAAAAAATTAATTGCAATCCGCCCACCAAACATACTACCACCATGCTCGTGGCCCAGCCGGGAATGGCTTCTCCCGCCACCTTGCAATAAAGCACATGAAAAATAATCAACACGCTGATTAACCCGCTGATGACACCCGTATATAACGCCAGGCGCAAAGGAATTTTAGAATATGCCGTAATGCCGTCCAAAGCAAAATGTACCATCTTGCGTAAAGAAAACTTGGAAGTACCTGCAAAGCGCTTAGGTGCCACAAAAGAAAGCTTGGTTTGTCGATAACCGATATCCCCGATCATGCCCCGAATAAACCGATCATGTTCCCGAAACAGCAAAAACGTTTGCAACACGCGGCGATCTATTAAGCGAAAATCAGAGCCGCCGGGCGTAATATGTACCGGCGATAAGGCATTCAACAACACATAATACCACTTCGACGTAAGCCGCTTAAACCGCCCGGCATCCGCCGTCGCTTCCCGTACGGTTTGTACTACATCATACCCTTCCCGCCATTGCTGTACCAAGGCCGGAATCATGGCCGGCGGATGCTGCAAATCGCCGTCCATGGTAATAATCGCCTCGCCTTTCGCATGATCCATACCGCAGGTAATCGCCAACTGATGGCCGAAATTACGAGCCAATATTAAGGCACGTACGTGTCCGTCTTGTTGTGCCAACCGACTTAATAAAAGCGGGGTCGTATCCTGCGACCCGTCATCGACAAAAATAAGTTCATAATCCATGTGCAACGTCTGAACAACCGTGTGCACTTCTTCATAAAACTTTTCAATATTCAGCTGTTCATTATACACAGGCACTACAATTGATAATAACTGTTTGTTCTCTCTTGTAAAAGCGTCCATTATTTATTATACCATCCCACTAAAATTACTGTCAAAATCTTGTCTTATTCGTCCCTGTTTCCCTGAAAGGAAAAGAAAATTATTTCATCATATTATACCAAAAGACCCGCACATTTTCCAGCATGCCCCTTTTGTTCGCCACGCACTTTTTTCCGATTGTCCAATATAGAAACGAAAAAAGAGAACAAAGTGACCGGTCGACTTCATCCGCTTATTACGTCCCGAATTATCGACGGTTACGAATATCGCCACGGTAACGGGGATGGTTTACCTTTCCCGAATATGCTGACTGTCGTCGCCACTCTTGACAGTTATCCGGCATTCCGCAGCGGGAACCTGCCGATATTTTACAGAAAACTTGAATAAAAAAAAGCGACAATCTGAAAAAAATTTAATCCAAAAAAATACGCCTTTTTCACACTAATGATATGTGCTGAAAAAGAATAAACAGCTGTCTGCCGCTCGCTTTTACTGCGTAAGAAAACGCTCGGATAATAAGAGAACTACACAACTATGTCTATTTTTTAAAAGAAACTCGGCATAAGTAATAACGACAATTTACCTGTCATTAAAAACTGCGGCCGGACACAAGAAGTCCCGTAGCGTACTCCTAAGCAAAACCTGTTCAAAATCCGATATGCCTACAAAACGATATGCCTACAAAAGAAACGACCTTCCCATTTTACAGAATGTTGTAAAATGGGAAGGTCGTTTCTTACTCAAATGGTGACCCGGTAGGGATTCGAACCCTAGACCTACTGATTCGTAGTCAGTCACTCTATCCAGCTGAGCTACCGAGTCATGTAAGGGATATAAGACACCTCATATCCCTACATATGGCAGGGGCAGAAGGAATCGAACCCTCAACCAACGGTTTTGGAGACCGCTACTCTACCAGTTGAGCTATACCCCTATAAAAA
>NZ_AFIJ01000044.1 GCF_000214495.1 Megasphaera lornae
AATGCACTCCTATAGGAGTGCATTTTTTATATGCTCACCAATCCATCCGAAACAAGCGCGTCTTCCGACGGCTATAAAACAGTCCTCTTTATACTCGCTATGTTACCGGCTATCCGGAAGCCCTGCCGTTTTGAGCTTATTCTCCATATTTTCCCGGTGTTTTTGCCGCCGCATGACAATATGTCGTACTGTAATTTCCAACACTTCCACTACCATACCCGTACTGTATTCAATTTCTTCTTGAATAACCTGTTTCATCCGGACCATCTCTTTTTTATTTCCACTCCATAATATACACTTACTTGTACCGTTACCATAATGCCGTTGCGCTCGGAGTGCTTACGTTTGTCAATATGAACTTTATGCACTGCGGCAATGAACGATAATTGTTGTACGCAATGGCGAACCAGTTCAGCCGGAACGGTATTGGCAAAACTCAATGTTCCGTAGTAGCTGAATAACGGGCGCACGACCGAACGTTCTACAGCTTTACGTCCATTACGGCCTTGCCACCAAGAACGCACGGGATCCAACAAATACCCGCGAAAATGGGGGCGTAATTCCAGCACCGGTACAGGAATAATATGTTTTCCTTCTTCTTTTCGCAAGCGCTGTGCTTCCGCAATATCCGCCGCACACGATACGTCCGTAATGGAAATAAAGGAAAGCGGAGACGGCAGCTGTAAATTTTCACAAATGCGCTGTACCATATGTGCCGATGTGCCTAAAATAAGCAATCCCGCCGGCTGAATTTTTTCTATAGCCTGTCGCACTTGTGCGCGATGCACGGGATCCAAAAAAATCGCCCGTCGTACAGCCTGCATGCGATTGGTTTCTTCTTTTGCCGAAATACCGGCAATAATCCGATTGTGATAAATTAACAGCCCGTCATCAAGTAAACAATTCAAGTGTTGTTCATAGGCCACCACCAAAGCATGATGACTTTTTCCCGTACCGCTGGGGCCTATTAATCCCATAATTTTCATGCGTTGCTCCTCTGTCGGGCTTGTAAAAATGCTTCAATTTGCCCGCTTTCCACCGTAAATCCGCCGACATTTTCAGGAAATCTTCCTTTTGTTCCATGGTAATCGGAACCGCCGGTCATCAAAAAATGATGTCCGCAAGCCAGCTTTTCATAGGTGTCAAAATACCCTCGCTGTTTGGGATGATATACTTCCATACCGTCAAACGGATATTGCAATACGGCCTCCAATCCGTCCGCAATCAACCCGGGATGCGCTAAAACGGCCATACCGCCGGCCTGATGAATGAGTTGAATGCAGGCGGCAATGCTTTCCCGTTCATACGGCACATAGGCAGGGGCGCCACGATGCAAGATGGCATGAAAGACTTCCCCCACTTCTGTAAAATACCCTTTTTCGATTAACAACCGCGCTATATGCGGTCTGCCGACAGAACCTTTTTTCGCCAAAAGTGCTTCAAAAGCCTGTGCATCCAAGGTATATCCCAAGTCCAAACACCGCTGAAACATCCGCCGTGCCCGTATTTTTCGTCGCTGTGAATAGTCCCGGCAATAGGATTGTAAGGCTTGATTTCGCACATCAATATCATACCCGAGAATATGTACATCCTCCTCGCCATACCGAGAGCTCATTTCAATCGCCCGAATCACTTCCACCTCCTGCGACCGGGTATAACCGCTTACATGAGCTTCTACCGTATCATGATCGGTAATAGCCAACATGCGAATATTCGCCTGTGCGGCCCGCCGTATCAACTCTTGCGGCGTGTACACGCCGTCGGAACAAGTCGTATGCATATGTAAATCAACCTTCACTGCGCCCTCCTCGTAATACTTCCAAAATCGCTTTAACCCCTACACCGGTTGCCCCGTAATACCCGGTTTCATCCGGCGTTTCTTGAAATGCCGTACCGGCAATATCCAAATGAAGCCACGGCACCGAAGGATGCACGAAATGTTTTAAAAACATGCCGGCAGTAATCGCGCCGGCCTCCCGTCCGCCGGTATTTTTCAGATCCGCAACCCGACTTTGTAAGGCTTTATCATACGCCGCATCGGACGGCAATTGCCAAATTTTTTCATGATTTTTTTCGGCAATGCGGAAAAACGTATTCATCCATTCCTGCTGATTTCCTATCATACCCGTACGAACCGTGCCCAATGCCGTAACGCATGCCCCGGTCAAAGTTGCCAAGTCAATAAGTTTCGTGGCGCCTTTTTCTTGCGCATACGTTAACGCATCCGCCAAAATCAGCCGCCCTTCGGCGTCGGTATTTTTAACTTCTACGGTCAGTCCGTTATACATGGTAATAATATCATCCACATGATACGCCATGCCGGACGGAATATTTTCCACCAGCGGCAATACGGCCACAATATTGACCGGGTATTTCAGCAGCATAAGCGCCCGCAGAACCCCGACCACCGTCGCCGCACCGGCCATATCGTCTTTCATAAATTCCTGATTCGCCGCACTTTTAAGGGATAACCCGCCGCTGTCATAAGTCACCCCTTTGCCGACCAAACCCAATACCTCTTTACTTTCCGCATCTCCTTCATAATATACGGTCACTACTTGAGGCGGATTCATACTCCCCTTGCCGACAGCAATAATCCCGCCCATTTGCAACTTTTCCACCGCCCATTTATTCATGCATGCTACACGTGCGGTATCGCCTTGTAACAACTCGCTTATAGCATCGGCAAATTTTCGCGGCGTCAATTCATTGGGAGGCATATTGACAAAATCACGCGCCGCATAAATCCCTTCATACATAGAAGAATATTTATAACACAACGAATTTACTTCTTTTACCCTTAAGCAAGCGGTAATCAGATTCACGCTGCCGACTGTACAAGATTTTTTTGTTTTTTATAATGAATAAATTCATAATTCTGATACAACAAACCGTCCAACAACGATTCCAACTTCATCGTCAACGTATCCACATACACAGCCAATTCTTTACAACCGACTTTCATAGCCGCCGCCATTATATGACGCGCCGTCATGTACGCTGCAAAATCGTCGGCTTGTCCCTCTTTCTCCTGTCCCACAAGAAAATACGTCTTCATACGCCCTTCTATGCAACATTGCATACCGGTGACGGCACCGTACGTCAGTACGTCTTCCCTTTGTTGCACATACGCTTTAATTTGCGTCGCCGCCGCAGCCGGTACACAGGCGGCCCATTTCATTCGTTTGTCCACCCCTATGACCCACGTATCCATAGTATTATTGCCATTACATGTAAACATTCATTAATCTCCCCTTATTTCTCCTCGCCATATACAACACCGTTTTTCTTTCATTATACTAGTACGCCCCTGCTAAAATCAAGAATACCTCTCTGCCAACGCCTTCCCCCGTGCGCCAAATCGTATTCCTGTCGGGCCGTCCGCCGGACATCGTTACCGGCAAAAAAGGCACGGTAATGTTCTCTTACCGTGCCTTCCTGTTTAATCGAACGCCCCGATTAGCTGTTTCGCCCGTATAATTTCCGCCTCTGTCGGCGGTACTACTGCCGACAACGTGTACGGAAGCTGCAATTTTTCCCATTTCACCGTTCCCATCGTATGATACGGTAATATTTCCACCCGCTTTACTGTATGCAGCGTATAAATGAAATCATGTAAGGCCGTCAGATTTTCTTTTGTATCCGTCCATCCCGGAACCAATACATGGCGAATCCACATCGCATGACCGTGCTTTGATAAATACCGCGCCATGTCATGAATATTTTTATTCGTCTGTCCCGTCAGCTTTTGATGTTTTTGTTCATTCATTTCTTTTAAATCCAACATAAATAAGTCGGTCACTTCGCACACTTTTTTAAATTTTGAAAAAAACGGTTCCGCCGTTGTAAAAGGATTGCCGGCCGTATCCAACACCGTATGAATCCCCCGTTCTTTGGCCAAGGTAAACAATTCTCGCACAAAATCCAATTGCAGCAACGGCTCACCGCCGCTAACCGTAATGCCGCCGCCGTTTTTCCAATACGTACGATACCGCAACGCCTCTCGTAGTATATCCGACGCATATTGCAAGGTATACGACGAATATTTCCCCTCTTGCCAAGTTTCCGGATTATGACAATATCGACATCGCATACGACACCCTTGTAAAAATACAATAAAGCGAACGCCCGGGCCGTCTACGGCGCCGAAGGATTCAGTCGCATAAATTTTTCCCGGATACGTATTCATCATCTCCCTAACCTCCCCCGTTATCAGCTCCGACTATACGTATGTTGAAAAAAAACGACTCCGGAGATTCCGGAGTCGCCGGCTTTACTTACCTTTTTTCATGGAACGTCCGTGCAATAACATCCAACTGTTGTTCTTTGGTCAACGAAATAAATTTAACGGCATAGCCGGATACACGAATCGTAAAATTTGCATATTCCGGTTTTTCCGGATGTTCCATGGCATCCAATAATTTTTCTTTTCCGAAAATATTAACATTTAAGTGATGAGCGCCCTGATCGAAGTAACCGTCCAATACATGTACCAAATTTTCCGCCCGTTCTTCTTCATTATGTCCCAACGCTTCCGGAATAATGGACTGCGTATTGGAAATACCGTCCAACGCCCAAGTATACGGCAATTTTGCCACCGAGTTCAACGAGGCCATTAACCCTTTTTCTTCGGCTCCGTAACTGGGATTCGCACCGGGAGCGAAGGGTTTCCACGCCCGACGACCGTCCGGCAAGTTTCCTGTAAATTTGCCGTATACCACATTCGACGTAATCGTAAGAATCGAAGTGGTTGCTTCCGAATCGCGATACGTATGCCGTTTACGAATATCATCCATAAATTCCCGCAAAACAGCTACACCGATTTCATCGGCACGATCATCATCATTCCCGTATTTCGGAAAATCGCCTTCAACTTGGAAGTCTTCCGCTAAGCCCTTATCGTTGCGGATAACTTTAACTTTCGCATACTTAATCGCCGACAACGAGTCGATAACATGCGAGAACCCTGCAATCCCGGTGGCAAAGGTACGACGAAGTTTCGTATCCAACAAGGCCATTTCCGCAGCTTCATAATAATATTTATCATGCATATAATGGATGGTATTCAAAACGTTGACATACAATCCTGCCAACCAATCCAACATGAGTTTATATTTATGTACGACTTCATCATAATCCAAGTATTCCGAAGTAATCGGCGCCAATTCCGGACCTGCTTGTATTCCGAATTTTTCATCCACGCCGCCGTTAATCGCATATAACAACGCTTTTGCCAAGTTGGCGCGGGCGCCGAAGAACTGCATTTCTTTCCCCGTCTGGGTCGCCGATACGCAACAGCAGATAGAATAGTCATCGCCCCAAACCGGCTTCATGACATCATCATTTTCATACTGAATGGAGCTCGTCAGATCC
Organism: Megasphaera lornae; assembly: GCF_000214495.1. Taxonomy (GTDB): domain Bacteria; phylum Bacillota; class Negativicutes; order Veillonellales; family Megasphaeraceae; genus Megasphaera; species Megasphaera lornae. Next base: position 5,374 of record NZ_AFIJ01000044.1, read on the forward strand.
GAAATATGTGCCGCATATTTCTTAAACGGATGCGGCAACTGCGACGAATACAGTACCGTAAGATTCGGTTCCGGAGCCGGTCCCATATTTTCCAGCGTGTGGAGGAAACGATAATCCGTCTTGGTTACCATAGAACGGCCGTCCATGCCGATGCCGGCCATTTCCAAGGTAGCCCAAATGGGATCGCCCGAGAATAATTCATTGTACGAGCGGATGCGGGCGAATTTGACAATCCGAAATTTCAGCGTCAAGTGGTCAATCAATTCTTGTGCTTCCTGTTCCGTAAGCTTGCCGGCCGCCAAATCGCGTTCCATATAAATATCCAGGAACGTCGAAATACGACCTACCGACATAGCCGCGCCGTTTTGCGTCTTAATGGCCGCCAAATACCCGAAGTATAGCCACTGTACGGCTTCCCGCGCATTGGTTGCCGGTTTGGAAATATCGTAGCCGTAAATGTTGGCCAATTCTTTCATTTGCTTCAACGCTTTAATCTGTTCGGCGATTTCTTCCCGCAAACGAATGACATTATCCGTCATAATCCCGTCATCATTATACTCTTTATCCCGTTCCTTCCAGGCAATGAGCTGATCAATCCCGTATAACGCCACCCGACGATAATCGCCGACAATTCTGCCGCGTGCATACGCATCGGGAAGCCCCGTAATGATATGGGTGTGCCGAGCCTGCAACATTTCCTTAGTATACGCATCAAAAACCGCTTCATTGTGTGTTTTATGATATTCCGTAAACACCTTATGCAGTTCCGGATTCAATTTGTAATTGTACATTTCCAAGGCTTCTTCCGCCATTTTAATGCCGCCGTACGGCATGAATGCACGTTTCAACGGTTCATCCGTCTGCAAGCCGACTACTTTTTCCAACTCTTTCATTTGCGGATCAATATAGCCGGGGCCATACGCCGTAATAGAGGAAACGATTTCCGTTTCTTCTTTTAACACGCCGCCGTGTTCCCGTTCCGCTTTTTGATATTCCTGAACCTTGCCCCACAATATATCGGTGGCCTCTGTAGGCGCTTGTAAAAACCGTTCGTCACCTTCATACGGCTGATAATTATTTTGAATAAAATCCCGAACATTACACTCTTCTCGCCAAAGTCTTCCTGTAAAACCTTCCCATCCTTTGTTTTCCAACACCATCAACACCATCCTTTGTCACGAAGTCACGCACATCCTGATGCGACAACAGTTTTTCCCTCCTGATTTAAAACCGCTGTCATACGGCCTCGTATTCCCCCTGACAAAGTCCCGGTAACAGCTATAGGCAACCTGTATTCCCGAGTGTATACCGATTCCTCCTCCTTCGTATGCTGTCGCTTAACGCATCTTTTCCATACGCTAATCTCATATACATGATACCACGTCCTCTTTATAATTAAAAGGTTAAGTTGTTTATTATCTTATATTTTTATGTAATAGTCAGTTGTTTCCATATATCTTATACTCATATGTAAAAATATCGAATCCCCCCGCTGTCGCTCCTCTGCCGACATCGGGGGGATTCCTGTTACCATACATATTATTTATTTTTTTCCAATGCTTCCTGTAACGTATGCCATGCCAATACGGCACATTTTACCCGTGCCGGCATATTCGATATGTTTTTTAAAGCAATGGCATCTTCCAATTCTTCCAACGTGTCTTCATCCGTAACTTCCCGTTTAATCATATCCAAGAAGAGCTTCACCAATCGCAAGGCTTCGGATACGGATTTTTCTTTAATTAAATCAATCATAATATCCGCAGAAGCCTGACTGATCGCACAGCCTTGCCCCGTATATGCCGCATCTTGAATCATCCCGTTTGCCACCTTTACCTGCAAAGTAATATCATCCCCGCAGCTCGGATTATGTCCGTGTTCGTGAATATTGGCATCCGCTAAAGAATGTTTATTTTCTTGACACTGATTGTGTTCCAGAATAATATCCGAATACAATTCATTCATATTTTCCATGGCCGTCCACTCACTCCTCAGTCTTTATATCCCATTTGTTTACGCACCAGCGGTAACTTTTCTAAGAAGTAATCGACTTCTTCTTCTGTATTATAAATATAAAAGCTGGCTCGATTGGACGCCTCTATCCCTAAATGAGCCCCCAACGGCTGCGCACAATGATGACCGGAACGCACGGCAATGCCGAAACTGTCCAAAATCGTAGCCGCATCGTGCGGATGAACGCCGTCAATCGTAAAGGAAATGACCCCCGTTTTTTCCGATGCATCCGTAGATCCGATCAGATGAATATGGGGAATCTTTTGCATACCCGTCAAACAGCGTGCCGTCAAAACGTGTTCATGCCGTTCAATTTCTTCCATCCCCAAGTCTTCCAGATATTCAATAGCCGCTTTCAAAGCCACCGCGCCTTCCACATTCTGTGAACCGGCTTCAAACTTATAAGGAAGGACATTATAGGTCGTCTGTTGTTCCGCCACATACTCAATCATATCGCCGCCCAAGAGAAACGGTTCCATATCTTCCAATAAAGCTTTTTTGCCGTATAAGACACCCGTGCCGGCGGAACCGCACATCTTGTGCCCGGAAAACACATAAAAATCACAATCCATATCCTGTACATCCGTTTTCATGTGCGGTGTCGATTGTGCACCGTCCACGACGGCAACCGCCCCCACAGCATGCGCTTTGGCCACCAACTCTTTTACCGGTCGTTTCATTCCGTATACATTGCTGACAGCGGCAAAGGCTACAATTTTCGTATGTTCATCAATTTTTTCCAAATCTTCCGGAGTAAAATGTCCTGCTTCGTCCAAGTACATATATACCAATTCCGCTCCCGTTTCGGCACATACCCGTTGCCACGTTACCAAATTCGAGTGATGTTCGGAAATGGGGATAACAATTTTATCCCCTTTTTGCAAATGTGTTTCCCCATAACTGCGTGCAATAAGATTTAATGCTTCCGTAGTATTGCGCACAAATATAATCTCATCGACCGACGGCGCATGAATAAATCGCTGAACGGCCAAGCGGGCTTCATCATACAAGGTCCCTGCTTCGACCGAGAGAATATGCGCACCTCTGTGCGGATTACCGTTATGATACTCCAACAACTCCACAATGGCATGAATAACCTGCAACGGTTTCTGCGTGGTAGCGGCGTTATCAAAATACACAATTTGATGACCGTTATGAACCTTTTTTAAAATGGGAAAATCATTTCGCACATTACGCATTGAGCTCACCTTTCTTGTAGCAGATTTGCATTTTGTCTCGTACAGACTGCAACGCTTTTTCTTCCATTTCGGCATCGCCTAATTTGTCAATAATAGGTCGTACATTCGATTCTACCAATATTAATTGTGCTCCCGCTTCATCAAACCCGCGGCTCATTAAATAAAATAACATGTCTTTATCAATTTGTCCGGCACTGGAAGCATGATTGCCTACCACATCATCTTCTTTGCACAGCAACAAAGGAATGGAAATCGAATGTACAGTAGGACTCAACAACAGGCATACATCCGATTCCGAACCGAACGCTTTCTTACCGCCGCGCAAAAAGTCAATCGTGCCGCGGAAATACTTTTTCGCCGTTTCCATCAAGGCACCCGTATTGAGTATATCCGTCTTTGTTTTCACGCCCGCTGTAGGCACAACATAGGAAAAGTCGAAAAGTTGTTTTCCCGCTCCGATATACGTGCTGTAAATATTACATTCGCCTTCGTCCTTTGCCAAATCGCCTTTATAATATACCAATACTTCTTTACCGCCTAAATCGACACTGTCAAATTCCACATACGCCTGTTGCTCCGGTTTCGCCAAGCGATGATCAATATGACGCACCCGATCACCGTGCAGTTGCAATTTGCTGACCTTGACCTTGGCTCCGACAGCGGCTTCAATATACTGAAACAGATTGACTTCACCGTCTTCCGCATCGCCGTCAAACGTAATAAATACATTTAATTCACTGTGTGCGCCGGCCTTAACATACAATTGGCCGTGAATCTGCGGCGACTTGTCATCCACCGTATAATGCAGCCATACGGATCCTTTTTTCTGCGCTCCTATGGTCACTTGACAACCTGTATTGTGTTGATGCAGAGCTAACTCCATAACACGGGGATTCGCTCCTTCAAAATCCGAAAAAGAAGGAATGCGATTTTCTTTATAAAAGTCGACCTGCACTTCTTCCGTATGCCGTTCCGGCACTTCCACATGCGTCGTCGCCACCGAAGGCAAGGTAGCCAATTCCAAATGATTGACTTTCATCCAGCGAAACGTAGGACGCGGGAGCTGGTTATATTCTTCTTTTTGTAACATCTGAATTCCCCTCCCCGTTACATGGAACCTTTCAGTTCCAAATTAATCAAATTATTCATTTCGACTGCATATTCCAAAGGCAACGCTTTAGAAACGGGTTCCACAAAACCGCGTACCAACATGGCACGTGCTTCATCTTCACTCAACCCGCGACTCATAAGATAAAAAATCGCTTCATCGGAAATTCTGCCGATCTTCGCTTCATGCCCCAAATCAATGTTATCCGTATCCACAACAATTGCCGGAATCGTATCGGACTGCGAAGCTTCATCCAGCATCAACGATTCGCAACTGACAGTTGCCTTCGATCCTTCCGCATTCTTTTTCACAACCACGCTGCCGCGATAAATGCAAACCCCGCCGTCTTTAGAAATAGACTTGGAATTGATATTGCTGGTCGTACGCGGCGCATTATGAATAACTTTGGAACCGGTATCCAAATATTGCCCCTTCCCGGCAAACGTTACCCCGGTAAATTCACAATGAGCGCCTTCTCCGTTCAAAATACTCATAGGATATAAACACGATGTATGCGACCCGAAAGAGCCGGTAACCCAATTAATCGTGCCGTTTTTCCCTACAATAGCGCGTTTCGTGTTTAAATTGTACATATTCTTGGACCAGTTTTCAATGGTCGAATACGTCAAGGTCGCATCATCGCCGATAAACAATTCCACACAGCCGGCATGCAAATTGGCAACGTTATATTTCGGGGCGCTGCAGCCTTCAATAAAATGTACTTTCGCACCCTTTTCCACAATAATCAGCGTATGTTCAAATTGACCCGCTCCCGGAGCATTTAAGCGAAAATAACTTTGCAACGGAATTTCCACATCTACCCCTTCCGGCACATACACATAAGAACCGCCCGACCATACAGCCCCATGCAAAGCGGCAAATTTGTGATCTGTCGGCGGCACAAGTTTCATAAAATGACGCCGCACATTGTCTTCATACTGCTTTAACGCCGTATCAAAATCGGTATAAATAACCCCTTGCTTGACTAGATCTTCTTGAATACTGTGATACACAACTTCCGAATCGTACTGTGCCCCGACACCTGCCAAGGACGTTTTTTCCGCTTCCGGAATTCCCAATCGATCAAACGTATCCTTTATATCTTCCGGGACATCATTCCAATTGGCCTTCATATTGGCATCCGGACGTACATACGTGACAATATTATCCATATCCAATTCGCTGATATCCGGTCCCCAATCGGGATAGTCTATTTTATAAAAAAGTTCCAGTGATTTTAACCGAAACTGCAACATCCATTCCGGTTCCTCTTTTTTTTCAGAAATTTCCCGTACAATATCCGGCGTTAAGCCGGCATCTGTTTTATAAGAATACTTAAAATCTTTACGAAAATTATACATATTGCCCATATCGGACAATGATTGTATTTTTTCACGTTCTTCTTCCAGTTCTTTCGTATCCGCCATAGTTCTTCCGCCTCCTATTTTGCTTTTGTTTTATAGGCATCGTAGCCGTTGGCTTCAATTTCCTTAATTAACGAAGCGTCGCCGGTTTTCACAATCCGCCCGTCAATCAGAATATGAACAAAATCGGGTTTCAATTTTTGCAAAATTTCACTGTGGTGCGTAATAACTAAAATGGAATTTTCCGCATTATGATACTGTGCCACCGTTTCCGATACAATACGTACCGCATCCACATCCAGCCCCGAATCGATTTCATCCAGCATGGTCAGCTTCGGTTCCAGCATACACATTTGCAAAATTTCCGCTTTTTTCCGTTCACCGCCGGAAAAACCGTCATTCACATAGCGTTGTGCATACGACCGATTCATGGACAACGCATCCATTTGCTTATGCAATTTTTTGCGGAACGGCATGATCCGCTGCGTTTCCCCCGTAATCGTGCCTTTGGCATTACGAATAAAATTTTCCACCGATATCCCTTGCACGGCAATAGGCGCCTGAAAAGCCATAAAAATTCCGTCTTTAGCTCGTTCATTCACCGGTTCCGCCGTAATATCTTTTCCTTCAAAGAAAATATGTCCGGCCGTGACAACATAATTAGGGTTTCCCATCACCGCATTAAATAACGTCGATTTGCCGGCACCGTTAGACCCCATGATAACGTGAATTTCTCCGGTTCGAACGGTTAAATCGAGACCTTTGAGGATTTCTTTGCCTTCCACAGCAATTTTTAATCCTTCTACTCTTAATAATTCACTCATGTCTATTCACTCCTACATACTATATTTCAAAATTATCAAAATAATCTATACCTTTTGACTACACTTAGAGTACTCCAACTCTTTCATAAAGTCAACCGAATTACGACGATTTATTTTTTTATTTTTCATTTTCTTGACCGCGCTTCCATCCCTATTCTATGCAAAAAGACGGCCTTTTCGACGATAATCTTTCTCAATTTATTCGTCTCGGCCGTCTCTCACTAGTCTTCCCTATTTTGTGAAGAATATCGTTCTCTCATTTTTTTATATTGCGGAGTCGCTTTCCATATTTCCAAAAGCACCGCCAAAATAGCCAACACCATTAACACCACCGGCTTCCATTGGAAGCCTTCCTTATATATGGCATACGCTAAATAGCACAGCACTACAGCCCATAAAAATTGCTTTAATTTTTTCATGACTGCTTTCGCTCCTTTCGCGCTTCCGCTTCCTGCCGTTTCATCGCCAACGTTGCCTGTATATACATGGCGCACTCAATCCGTTTTTTCTGTATTTTACAACTCAATTCAAAGGGCGTTTCAATATTACCGCCATACTTGATATTATTGGCATGGCACCCGCCGCTGCAGAAAAATTTCGCCCAACATGCACAGCACCGTTCTTTATTCAGCACATGCGTATCCCGAAAAACAGGAGGCAGTACGTCATTCGTAATGCCGTCATACACATTCCCCAAAATATATTCCTCTTGCCCGACAAATTGGTGGCACGGATAAATATTGCCGTCCGGCGTCACACACATATATTCATGACCGGCGCCGCAACCTCGCAAACGTTTGGCAATACACGGGCCGCGATATAAATCCATAATAAAGTGGTAATAAATAATAGGATGCCCGCTAAAATAACGCTGTAAATAAAAAGCCGTCAAGCGATCATATTCTTCATAAATCCGCGGTAAATCTTCTTCCGTAATGGCATAGGAGGCTTCATCCCCTACAACCGGCTCCATGGACAACCCGTCAAAGCCCAAATCGGCCATATGCGCGACATCTTCGGTAAAATCCAAGTTATATTTGGTAAACGTACCGCGCACATAATACTCTTCTCCCCGGCGATGAGCAACGGCATACGCCAGATTTTCCGCACATTTTTTATACGAACCGCCGCCGCCGGCACAGGGACGCATGCGATCATGGACTTCCGGACGGCCGTCCAAACTCAAAATCAAGCTGATATGATTGTCCGTTAAAAACCGTACTTTTTCCGGATCCAACAACATACCGTTCGTCGTTAAGGATAACTTAAATACTTTGTTATGCTTTTTTTCCTGTTCACGAATATACGCAATGGTCTGCTTAACGACCCCGAAATTCATCAACGGTTCCCCGCCGAAAAAGTCAATTTCACAATGTTGACGTTTTCCTTCCGTACTGCGAATCAACAAATCGACAGCATGCTTGGCCACATCAAAACTCATTAATTCCCGCTTATGCGTATCATAGTCCCCTTGCGAAGCAAAACAATACTGACACCGTAAATTACAGTCATGAGCAATATTCAAACATAACGATTTGACAATCGGCCGTTCCTTAGCTACCACTTCAAAAGATTGACACATAGGAGCAAACAGGAGTTCTTCTTTAATTAATTCATCCAGCTCTTCCAAGGTTTCTCCCAACTCTTGTGTACCGTATGTATCGGCAAAAGCCCGATAAACAGCCTCTTTATTCGTTCCGTCATACACGTCTAAAACATCATATGTCATTTTATCAATCACATTAATAATACCGCTGTTGACATCCAATAACATATACGTGCCGTTTTGACAATATTTATGAATCATCGGTTTAATTATTCCCGCCATAGTTCCTCCCCACAAAAAAAGAATACCCTTTACCGCAAGGTAAAGGGTGTCTCCCTAACAAAAGTTATTTATTGCAGACCTGATTGCCTACGGTGCAGGAAGTTTTACAAGCGGACTGGCAGGATGTCTGGCATTCGCTGCAACCTGCATGCTGAGCCGTTTTCTGAATCGATTCCGTATTGATCGTAATAATATGCTTGGCCATTGTTCGTTCACCTCACTGTTAAAACTGTCTGTATTATACCATAATTTTCTTTTTCCTACAACCTGCGTCCATCATAAAAAGTACCGTATCCGTTTATTTTGTCTTTTCAAAACACGCGTTTTCCTTACGTTCCTTCTCGCGGTGTCAACTTACGTAAAATCGACATATCCACCTGATTAATATCAGTCACACCGGTAATCAGCATAGCATCGCAAAGTTCACGATATAAATTTTTTAAATATATTTTAACTCCTTCCCGGCCGCCGCCGATCGCCGCAATGGCCAAAGGACGACCGATCAGCACGGCATCGGCTCCGAGAGCCAACATTTTTAAAACGTCTTCGCCGTGTCGTACGCCGCCGTCTACGAAAATATGAATCTGCCCTTTCACGGCCGCCGCAATTTCCGGCAATACATCCGCCGTCCCGGCCATACCGTCCAATGCGCGTCCGCCGTGATTGCTGACCACAATAGCGGCCACTCCGGCATCCACACAGATTTGCGCTTCCTGCGGCGACATAATCCCTTTGACAATAAACGGCAACGACGAAGCCTTGACCATCGCCTCAATACTTTCCGGACTCTTCGGTTCCACTGGCTGCCCCAATAACCGCATATTAATCAGCGTTGCCGCATCAATATCACACGCCACGGCCAAAGCGCCTGCCGCCACGGCGCGCCAAATCCGCGTAATAATCGCCGCATCGTCACGCGGTTTGATCGTCGGAATCACGGTATCCGCAAAACGTCCGGCCATATCGATTCCCGCCTGATACACAAAAGGCAAGCCGCCGTCTCCCGTACAGGCCGCCAGACCGCAATCGGCGGCACCGCCGCAAATCGCTTCCACATATTCATACTCCCGTTCTTCTTCATTCTCCGTCCAACCGCAATTCAGCGCAATTGCTCCCAACGGCGCCGCTAAAACGGGAAAAGCGAACGTTTTATCAAACAGAGTGACTTCCGTTTTCGGCTCCAACGTGCCGCCCATGCTGTTCATCACCAAACCGTACGCAGCCAACGCCTCTATATTGCGTTGAAAAGACCGCCCCGTTCGCATGCCTCCGAATCCCGGGATCTTACCGCTGCACACTCTGCCGTCACACTGGGGACAGACATGGCATCCTTTTTGTTGTTGCCGTGCACGTCGACGAATTTCCATCATATCCATACTGAACCCTCCTACTCTCAATCCTAAAACTTACACTTGTTCATTTTATTGTATCAAAGGGATTTTTCTCTGTCTATGAAGATACGAATATATGCAATACCGCTATTATCCTTACCGAATCATTCGTAAAAAGAAAGCTTACCGCACAAAAAAAGAGGGCTATACATGCCCTCTTTCACACAAACTGACAAAGGTACCGTCCCCGATAATAATATGGTCCAACACGGGAATGCCCATAATTTCACCGGCTTTCACTATTTGTTTTGTCAAGAGTATATCCTCCCGACTCGGCTCCGGATCACCGCTCGGATGATTATGTACCAACACTACCGATGCGGCATTATACTGCATGGCCAACCGAAACACATCCCGTGCCCGTGCCAAACTGGCATTCAACGTGCCGACCGATAAAGTTTGCACCGTAATCAGCCGATTTTTAACCGATAAAAAAACGACCGCAAACCGTTCTTGTAATGCCGTACGCATATCTTCCATGACATACTCGGCAATCGCTTGCGGCGTACTGAAATCCGGCGCCTGCTGCTTTACCCGCTGTTTGGCAATACGCCGTCCCAACTCCACCGCCGCGCACAACGTAATCGCCTTATCTTGACCGATGCCCCGAATCCGGCACAAATCAGCCACAGAACTTTCCCCCAAATAGTAAATATTTTCTTGCGGCAACTGTCGCAATACGGCATCGGCAAGCTCCAATACGGACAGCCCCCGCGTGCCCGTGCGCAATAAAATAGCCAACAAATCCCGCTCCGTAACGCCCGCCGTCCCATGACGGACAAATTTTTCACGCGGTAAATCACACGTAAGCGACTGACGCAACAGCGTACTCATACAATCACCCGCACCGCTTTCAACGCTTCATACACTTCTGCCAGCGGCAAGCCCACCACATTCGTGTATGACCCGTGAATTGCCGCTACAAACGCCGCCGCCTTGCCTTGAATCCCATAGGCGCCGGCTTTATCCGACGGTTCCCCCGTAGCCGCATACGCCGCGATCTCCGCAGCCGACAACTCCCGAAACCGCACCTGTGTTTCCACTACTTTCTGCAACCGCTCTTCCTGTCGTTGCAGGACAATCGCCGTAAAGACCCGGTGCGTACGACCCGATAACCGTCGTAACATCGCCTCGGCCTGTGCCGCATCCTGAGGTTTTCCCAAAATATCGCCGTCCAGCGCCACCACCGTATCGGCTCCCAACACCCACATATCCGGATGCTTTACCGCCACACTCTGCGTCTTTCCCAGTGCCTGTCGCAAACAAAACGCCGCCGCATCGCCGTGTTGCGGCTTTTCTTCTTTATATGAACCGGGTTCGACCATAAACGTAATCCCCAAAAATTTTAACAATTCCCGCCGTCTTGGCGATCCCGATGCTAAAAGCAACACTGCTCATCCCTCCTATCGCACACGGCGCACCAGCAACCATGCCGCAATAATGCCCGCAATACTGAGTATATTCGGCGCAAACCGAATGCCGAAATGAAATTCCAATACATATAGATTGACGGCAATATTTTCAATATCAAAAATTTCATAATGCCGGGTCAATAAAGGCATCACATTTCCCACGCTTGCCGCCGACAGGGCATCTCCCAAAATGCCGCCCGCTATACCGCCGCCCACTAAAAAAATAATGCACCAAAACACACCCATGGATGCTGCTCGTTTCATTTCCCTGCCTCCTGCTTTTATTATACGGAAGAACCGTACGCGCTACAACCGAAACTCGTAAAAAAGACCGGATTCCTCATGTTGACGTCAGAAAAAGGAATATCCGGTCTTTTTTTCATCATATATTCATCTTATATGCCCTATTTCTTTTGCATCTTCGCCCATGTATCCCGTAAGCCGACCGTCCGATTCACCACCGGGTGATCCGGCGTCGTATCCGGATCCATGACAAAATAGCCTTGCCGTAAAAATTGGAACGAATCCCCCGCCCGGAACTGTTGAATGTAACGTTCCGCTTTACTGTGATAAACCTGCAAACTGTCCGGGTTGATTTGCGACATAAAATCTTTCCCTTCGTCTTCCGCCGCATCCCGGGTCAAATAGTCGTACACTCTGGTTTCTATATCCACCGCATCGGCCGCATTGACCCAATGCAAGGTTCCCTTCACTTTGCGATCCGCATGCGCACCGCTGCCGCTCTTACTTTCCGGATCATGCGTACAATGGATTTCTATAATATTACCGTCCCCATCTTTAATCACGTCTTCACACTTGATAATATACGCATATTTCAACCGTACTTCCCGTCCGGGAGCCAAGCGGAAAAATTTTTTCACCGGTTCTTCCATAAAATCCTGCCGTTCAATATACACTTCCCGACTGAAGGTTATCTGCCGGGTCCCCATGGCTTCATTTTCCTGATTATTATCCGCCGTCAATACTTCCGTCTTATGTTCCGGATAATCGGTGATCACCACCTTAATCGGATCAATAACCGCCATAATTCGCGGTGCCTTATATTTTAAATCTTGCCGAATGCAGTATTCCAATAACGCAATATCGACGACGCTGTCCGCCTTGGCTACGCCGATACGCGCACAAAAATCGCGAATAGCAGCCGGCGTATACCCGCGCCGACGAATACCCGAAATCGTCGGCATCCGCGGATCATCCCAACCGCTGACAATACCGTTTTCCACCAGCGCCCGCAATTTCCGTTTACTCGTAATCATATGCGTCACATTGAGACGGGCAAATTCAATCTGCTGCGGCTTTTGCCCTTCCGGATCCTCCCACTCTTCCAATACCCAGTTGTACAACGGACGATGTGCTTCAAATTCCAGCGTACAAATAGAATGCGTAATCCGTTCTATCGCATCCGATACAGGGTGTGCAAAATCATACATAGGATAAATGCACCAGGTCGTACCCGTACGATGATGCTTGGCATGTAAAATACGATACAGAACAGGATCGCGCATATTCAAATTGGGGCTGGCCATATCAATTTTGGCGCGCAACACCTTTTCGCCGTCCCCATATTTTCCCTCTTTCATTTCCGCAAACAAGCGTACATTTTCCTCTATCGAGCGATTGCGATACGGACTTTCCTTTCCCGGCTCATTAAACGTACCGCGATATGCGTGAATTTCCTCCCCCGACAGATCATCCACATACGCTTTGCCCGCACGAATTAATTTGACCGCATACGCATACAACGCGGGAAAATAATCGGATGCGTAAAACATGCGATCATCCCACGTGAACCCCAACCACCGCACATCTTCTTTAATCGAATTGACATACTCCACATCTTCTTTGGACGGATTCGTATCATCAAAGCGAAGATTCGTAATACCGCCGTATTTCTGTGCAATACCGAAATTCAGGCAAATGGACTTGGCATGACCGATATGCAAATAGCCGTTCGGTTCCGGCGGAAACCGTGTATGTACACGCTCGCCATACACCTGCTGCCGGTTGTCCGCTTCTATTTTAGTTTCAATAAAATTTTTTGTTTCTTCCTGTTCCATCAACGGTCTCCCCTTTGTATATGATTGTTTATTGTAGCATAAAACCGTCATTTAAACCAGTACGGACGCCTGTATTTCCCTACAGAGAAAAAAATATGCTATAATACGAATACCATTATCACCCCAATCCATTTATCGAAAAAAGGAGAAGATACACATGCGCATAAAAAAATTACTGACCTTTGAAGCGGACGGATATCGCCGGTGGGGAGTCCTGTCGGCAGATGAACAGGGAGTATACAGTGCCGATGCCCTGGAAGAAGCCTTTTTTACGCCCTTAACGGAAACCTTGAGCGAATTTATTCGGCAAGGCAACGACAGCTTGTCGGCGCTGGCCTATGCCTTGGAACAAAATGAAAAAACACAGGCTGTGTCGCCTATTCCCTTAAACCGTATTCGCATCGTATCGCCCTTACCGGAAAACGAACGCAACATCTTCTGTATCGGCAAAAACTACCCCGATCACATTGCCGAGTTTGAACGCACCGCCAAAGCCGACATTCCGGCCCATCCGGTCATTTTCACCAAAGCCGCCGCCGCCGTCATCGGCACGGAAGATACCATTCAAGCCCATGCCTCTCTGACGAAAGAGTTGGATTACGAAGGCGAATTGGCCGTAATTATCGGTAAAACCGGTGCCGATATTCCGTTGGCAGAAGCCATGGACTATGTATACGGTTTTACTATCCTCAATGATGTGACGGCCCGTGATTTACAACGTTGCCACAGCCAATGGTTTCACGGAAAAAGCTTGGACACCTTCTGTCCCATGGGACCGTATATTTTATTGCGGGATGCCGCTCCGGATCACTTCACCATTCGCACGGAAGTCAACGGTGAAATACGACAGGACGCCTCTACGAGCGAATGTATCTTCTCCATTCCGCAACTCTTGCACATCCTTTCTCAAGGTACTACCGTGCACGCCGGCGATGTTTTAGCCACCGGCACCCCGGCGGGCGTCGGCATCGGCTTTCAACCGCCTAAATTTTTAAAAGCCGGCGACACCGTTCGTATTACCATATCTTCTATCGGCACTCTCACCAATACGGTCCGCTAATCTCGTCCGCCGCCTGCGGTCCTGTGCAACGCCGCAAAAAAAGCGTGTAACCTCACCGGTTACACGCTTTTTTACTGCCTTCTCTCGGCTGCATAGCCTATTTCTTATGCTTTAACAACGCCACTTCCTGCCACAACTGCGCTTCTCGCTCTTTCATAGCGGCCATTTCCTTATCCCGTTCTTGATCCCGTGCTTTTAACACCGCCATTTCCTGTTCCCGTTGGGCATCTTTTGCCAACAACCTTGCCACTTCCTGTTGCTGTACCGCCAGTTGCCGCGCCATTTCCGCCTTAGAAGAAATGGGCAGAGAACCGCGTCCCACTTTCAAGGATACACCGGCATGAATCATATTTTGTCCGGTGCCGAAAGAACCGCCCAAAGAAACAAGCGTTTTTTCATTAGGACGATAAAACGCGCCCAAAGCCACAGCATTGGCATTCACATAATTACCGTATGCCGCCGAAATATCCCATTTCGCTTGCGGATCAAAGTCCAGCGGCTGTAAGGCCGCCAACGCCGCCGCGCCGGCTCCTACCCGATTCATCCGTTGCCCCATAGCGGTAATATGCTGTTCCATACCTTGCGTCGCTTGTTGCAGCTGATCTTCCGTAGCCGCCCGTCCCGATACGATGTGTTGCGGATCCCAGGTCTTGTTGGTCAGTCCGGTGATGGTGCAATTTTCCGCTTCGCCGTTTATCACTACGTGTCCGACGTTAATTCGACTTCCCAAGCCGACCGTATACGTCTTGCTACCGCCCGTCTGCACAGAGGGCATCACTGCTACGCCCGTCTGTACCGGGTTCACGACTACGCCCGTATGCGAATCACCTATAAGTGTAATATTGGCGTCCGTCCCGTTGCGTCCGTCTTTCCCTTTTTCACCCGGATCCCCTTTATCGCCCTTCGGGCCCGGATTTCCTTGAGGTCCTTGTTCACCCTGCGGTCCTTTAAAGTTAGGATCGTTCTTCAAACTGTCCTTATCCAACGTAACGAGCGTATATATGGTTCCATCTTTTTCAATTTTTTGTGCTTTCAACCCGTCCCCGAAATCCAAACGGATCGCACGGAGCGGCATAGTCCACTGCGTAGTACCCGGTTTGTATGTATTATTTTCCACTTTTCCGCCGGAATACATATTCATCGGCAACGTAGCCAACGCTTTCAACTGTACCACGTTGACCGCATCGGTGTCCTTGGTACCGGCGGCCACGCCCGTAATTTGACGGGTGATACCTTTTTCTTCATTACCTACGGAAAAAGCACCATAGCCACCAGCCGAACGATACGCCCCGAGAAGAAGATTCTCTTTCTGTTGCACTGCTTCTAAAGCTTGATATGCCTTAGTTAAATTTTCTTTCTTAGTTGTATCTGACACGTTTTCTTTTAAGGCTTTTTTTGCCTCTTCAACAGCCGTTTTCTTTGCGGTCATTTCCGTTTGCAAAGCGTCATATTCCGTAGTCTTACCGAGATATTCCGCTACGGCTGTACCGTCTACAAAGGCTGCTCCGTTTTTCGGATTATAACCGAATAAACCGCCTGCACGTTTTGCTGTAGACTCGCTGCCCAAAGCCACCCCGCCATCCGTACTTACGAAGGCACGATGTCCGATGGCCGTCGCCCTGCTTATATTTTTATTCAAATCCGCAATAATTAAATATTTCAACTTCGTTTCGGCATCGGAATCCGATAATCCTTGTAATTGTTCTTTAAATTTATCTTGATATGCCGCTTTTTTATCCTTATCTTTTAACATGTCCTCTACATAAAAAATAGGATAATAATCTTTCCCCTTATTAAATTTTATATTATTCAGTTTGAAATCTTCCGTCCCTACATATGCCTGAGAACCCAACGCCAAGGAAAATGCACCTAGAGCCTGACTTTTGTAACCGCCGGCAAAACTCCCTTCGACTGCTATCGTCTGATACCCTACCGCACCGGAACCGTTTTCTACCGCCGCCGCCAAGGTTCCCAAAGCCGTAGACCCGACATTCATGGCACTCGCCTGATACCCTACTGCGGCTGTAGCTTCCGCTAACGCCGCAGCTTGCGTTCCTACCGCCGTAGAATTATCACTGCTCCCCATAGCATGCGCACCGATGGCCACCGCACTTTGTCCGAAAGCATTCACATAGGTTCCCACAGCGGTAGCGTCCAACCCGGCAGCCGTAGCGGCAACCCCGATAGCCGTTGCTCGGGTTCCTGTAGCCCCGTCATTATTATAATTACTCTGCTCGCCTGTCTCTGTAGCGGAAATCGAAACATAATGTGTCAATTTCGGATCGATATACTGAGCTACCGTACCGCCTGTAACGAGATTGGCATCGTCTTTGGCCACCTTGCCGGTTCCCAACTTCTTAGCCCAGTCGGCGACGTTAATAGTATCGCCCTTCGCATCAACGGCACCGTTAATTTTATTTTGTAATGCCTCGCTCAACTTGTCCGCCGTTATGCTCTTGTCCTTCAAGTCAATCGTCACGTCCGCACCGACTGCTTTTCCGTCTCCGGTAATCGTAAGTGTCTGCGAAGTAATACTCCCCTTTTTCACCTTATCCGTCACGAACGTATCGGTTACTGTATTCGTCACGGCATTCGTAAGCGCTTGTTTTCCCTTTGCCGAAAGATTGTCCAAATCTTTATTGGCCAACGAATCTACCGCCGCAGCTACCGTGCCGCCCGTAACGAGATTGGCATCGTCTTTGGCCACCTTACCGGTGCCCAACTTCTTAGCCCAGTCGGCGACGCTAATAGTATCGCCCTTCGTATCAACGGCGCCGTTAATTTTATTTTGTAATTCGTCGCTCAACTTGTCCGCCGTTATGCTCTTGTCCTTCAGGTCAATCGTCACGTCCGCACCGACCGCTTTTCCGTCTCCGGTAATCGTAAGTGTCTGCGAAGTAATACTCCCTTTTTTCACCTTATCCGTCACGAACGTATCGGTTACTGTATTCGTCACAGCCGTATCGGCAATCTTCTCAAGCGCTTGTTTTCCCTTTGCCGAAAGATTGTCCAAATCTTTATTGGCCAACGAATCTACCGCCGCAGCTACCGTGCCGCCCGTAACGAGATTGGCATCGTCTTTGGCCACCTTACCGGTGCCCAACTTCTTAGCCCAGTCGGCAACGACAATACTATCTCCCTTCGTATCAACGGCACTATTAATTTTATTTTGTAATGCCTCACTCAACTTGTCCGCCGTAATGCTCTTGTCCTTCAGGTCAATCGTCACGTTCGCACCGACCGCTTTTCCGTCTCCGGTAATCGCAAGTGTCGTAGAAGTAATATTTCCTTTTTTCACCTTATCGGTCACGAACGTGTCGGTTACTGTATTCGTCACGGCATTAGTAAGCGCTTGTTTTCCCTTTGCCGAAAGATTGGTCAAATCCTGATTGGCCAACGAGTCTACCGCCGCAGCTACCGTGTCGCCCGTAACGAGATTGGCATCACCTTTGGCCACCTTGCCGGTTCCCAACTTCTTAGCCCAGTCGGCAACGACAATACTATCTCCCTTCGTATCAACGGCACCGTTAATTTTATTTTGTAATGCCTCACTTAACTTGTCCGCTGTAATGCTCTTATCCTTCAGGTCAATCGTCACGTCCGCACCGACCGCTTTCCCGTCTCCGGTAATCGCAAGTGTCGTAGAAGTAATATTTCCTTTTTTCACCTTATCCGTCACGAACGTGTCGGTTACCTTATTCGTCACGGCATTATCGGCAATCGTCGTAATCGCGGTTTTACCATTTGCCGAAAGATTGGTCAAATCTTTATTGACCAACGAGTCTACCGCCGCAGCTACCGTGCCGCCCGTAACGAGATTGGCATCGTCTTTGGCCACCTTACCGGTGCCCAACTTTT
>NZ_AFIJ01000043.1 GCF_000214495.1 Megasphaera lornae
GTCTTATTGGCATCTTGGAGAGTAAATCCCCCTTGCAAAGTGGCAATATCTTTTTTATTCGTTTCTGTTTGTGTTTTAATCGGGTTCAATGCAGCTTGAACTGTGCCACCGGTTACAAGATTTGCGTCATTCGCTTCCACTTTTCCCGTACCGAGTTTATTTGCCCATGCCGTTCTTTCTTTATCACCTATATTACCGGCATCTTTGTCTGCTTTCTTATCAATTTCCGTTTTCAGTTCGTTTTTCGCCGTATTTATTTGTCCTACTGTGGCGGCACTATTGTCTTTCGTACCGGCTTTAACATTCGTAATTTCCTGACCGCCCATATGGAGTCCGTCTTTGGCCAAAGCGACAGCACTATCACCCGAGGCGATGGTCAAGCCGTCCTGATTGAGCGTACTCGTCTGTCCGTCTTTGGTAAACGTAGCACTTTCCAAATTCTTCAGGTTCTTCGCCAACTTAATATCGAGTTTGCCGTTCTTACCGGCTTCTTTCTTAGCCACCACACCGATATTTTCATCAGTCAGTTTATCTTCTGCCTTTTCATTTTCTCCTACCGTAACTCCACCGACAATTTCCACGGTTTCATTCAGTTTGGAGTAGAAGTCTCCTACATTACCGGCAAATTTCAGTCCGTCATCCAACGTAGCTACGGAGTGCGGATTCTTCCCGTCC
>NZ_AFIJ01000042.1 GCF_000214495.1 Megasphaera lornae
TATTGGCGGCAATTTTGGCAATGTACCGCAGGTTGCCGATGCCGTACCGCTGCGCCCGTCCGATGGCGGTTTGCAGCGTAGCATCGCCGTACCGGTCGCCCAGGCGCGCCAATTCCCGACGGTCCGCGTCGTTCGGGCTGCCGAACGCCTGCGTATAAACAGTCAGCGTATCCCGGGCCGGCGACGCTGTCCGCAAACTGCGTACTAAATCGCCGTACACGGGACGGCCGTCCGCCCCGGTCGGCACTTGCGGCAACGTCCGTTTCGGTTTCGGCGGTAGCAAAATAACTTCATAGCCGTCTTCATCTATGATGATCCGCTCTTCCGTTACTTCGTCACCTGTCGCAGCGGCAGCCGCGGCGTCCGGGGCCGCCGTCGCGGGTGTTCCTTCGGTCGGTGCCGAACCGAACAAGTCCGTCGCGGCCGTTTCTGCCGCCGCGGGCATGACGTCCGGCACCACATGGGCTACGTCCGTGGCGGTCGTTTCTGCCGCCGCGGACATGACGTCCGAATCCGCAGGGACTACGTCCGTGGCGGTCGTTTCTGTCGTCGCAGACATGACGTCCGAATCCGCAGGGGCTACAGCCGTGACGGTCGTTTCTGCCGCCGCAGGCATGACGTCCGAACCCGCAGGGGCTACAGCCGTGGCGGTCGTTTCTGCCGCCGCAGGCATGACGTCCGAACCCGCAGGGGCTACCGCCGTGGCGGTCGTTTCTGCCGCCGCAGGCATGACGTCCGAACCCGTAGGGGCTACCGCCGTGGCGGTCATTTCTGCCGCCTCGGGCATGACGTCCGGCACCGCATGGGCTACAGCCGTGACGGTCGTTTCCGCCGCCGTCCCTTCGACCTCTTCCGGACAGGCGGCGGCGTTGCGGGCTTCCCGTTGCCGTTGCCGCCACCGCGCCACACGGGCCCGCGTAGCTTCCCGCCGGGATCCGCCGCCCTGCATGTCTTCCCACATGGTGACATACAGCAGACCGTCCGCTGTCCGTTGCAGCAGTTCCAGTTGCAGCAATACGTGCAGGGCCTGTTCAATGACGGCCGGCTTTTTGTGAAACCGGGCGGCAAAGGTCGAAATGGCAATAGGCAGCCGCGGCGTCACGCCGATGCGACCGCCGTCGTTTATTTTGGCCGCCAAATCCCGCAAATAAAACCAAAAGGTAAATAAAAAGGTACCGTTTTTTTGTGCTGTCAAATAGACCATGCGCGGATCGTCCATATAGCCGACCGGCACTTTCACCCATTGTAAATGCTGCATAGTAATGCCTCCTTATCCGCCTGTACGGAAATGTTGTCGAGCGGTCGAAAAAGACCCCTCTACTTATATAGGCGATTGAGGGACCCTAAAAACGACAAAAATTTCTAT
>NZ_AFIJ01000041.1 GCF_000214495.1 Megasphaera lornae
CATAATTAGCTAATTCAGACTTATCTGCTTTATTAGCCAAGTCAGCCTTAACTTCATCAATTGCCTTACCGTTATCTTCACCCTTTTGGATAGCTTTGCCGACATCCTCCAAGGCTTTAGCATTTTTGCCTGCGTCTTTAAACGCGTCCGACTGAGCAATTGCATTGTATGCAGCAGCTGCTTCGTTGGCTTTTTTAGCTGCGTCTTCAGCTTTGTTAGCTGCAGTTTCTGCCAAATTGCCTTGTCTTTTCGTTTCCACAACAGCTTCCTTCGCTAACTGCGAATCTGCCTTTAAATTCGTTACTTCTTTCTGCAAATCCGTCTTAAGAATGTATTTTCCATCCAAGTCTGCCGTCTTTGTATACTCTTTTAAATCATCTTTGGTTGCTTTTCCATCCAAATCGGTCTTCTTCGCATAAGTATTTTCCAAATCCGTCGTCTTTGTATACTCTTTTAAATCATCTTTGGTTGCTTTTCCATCCAAATCGGTCTTCTTCGCATAAGTATTTTCCAA
>NZ_AFIJ01000039.1 GCF_000214495.1 Megasphaera lornae
GCTTTCTTTCCCAATTCCTCTCCCTGCTTAGTTAAATTGGTTTGTATTTCAGCAATAAGTTGATCCTGTGTTTTTTTCGGGTCCTGCTGTCCCTGTCCACCTGCCGGCGGTTGAGTACCTTGCGGATTACTGTTCGGGTCCTGCTGTCCGCCCGTTGTATCCGGTTGCGATTGCACTACCGGCGGTTTAGCCATAACCACTCCACCGGCGCTAATCCCCATTAACCCGATCAATACAGCTGTCGTTAATTGTTTTCCTGATAACTTCATGCTACTTCCTCCTCATACGTCTCTACATCATGTACAGGACGGTACCCGTTCTGCCATATTCCATTTCCGGAAATGAAACTTTGTTCTTTCCGAATTTATTTTCAGTATACGCTTATCCCGACGATTTGACTATTTTTTTTATGTTTTTTTCTTATATTTTAGCAGAATAGTGTGCCGCTGCCGTTCTTTTCTTCAATTTGTTTTTACGATTCCCGCTGTCGTTTTCTTAATTTTGTTATTAATATCGCCGTTTTAGCATTGTTTTTTTTTTTTTAGGATTATTTATTAATATTTTAAAATTATCGTCAATATATGTCCGTTCTTATTTTTTTATAATTTTCCCACCGCTTTATAAGATATAAAATTCCGAGCAGCTGCGATAAAAACCGCCGCTGTCAAATGACGCTGCAAAAAACATACGAGCGAACGAAATTTCTTTCATTGGCCCGTATGTTTTTCTGTCAGGCGTCTTGGTCGTAGTCTTGTAACGCCGCTACGGTATAGTACGCATTGTCTTTTCCTTTATCGGCAAACACGCGCAATACTTCCCGCGCCGTATCCAGCGAGGTCAGGCAGGGCACGGCCAATTCCACCGCCATGCGTCGCAGATTGAAACCGTCCCGTTCGGGATGTTTTCCGAAGGTCAAGGTATTGAGGACCAGGTCAATCTTGCCGTCCCGCAACAGGGTGGCAATCGTTTCTCCGCCTTCGTGGATTTTACGAACTACCGTCACTTCCAGACCGTTTTCCTGTAAGTATTTTCCCGTACCGGTCGTTGCCATAATCCGATACCCCAAGTCGCAAAATCCGTGTGCCAGTTGCAGGGCTTCCGCTTTGTCGCGATCGGCTACGGTTACGAGCACGGTGCCCCCGGCGGGTACCCGCATTTTGGCACCGCTAACGGCTTTATATAAGGCTTCCGAATAGGTTTTACCGATACCCATGACTTCGCCCGTCGATTTCATTTCCGGTCCCAAGGCAATTTCCGCCAAGCCGATTTTACTGAAGGAAAATACGGGCGCTTTAGCCGCCACATGTGATTTTGCCGGTAACAGACCGCTGCCGTACCCCATTTCCGCCAAGGTTTCGCCTAAGGCAATACGAGTAGCCAATTCGACAATCGGCACATGGGTGACCTTACTCAAGAAGGGCACCGTACGGCTGGAGCGGGGGTTTACTTCAATGACGTATAACTTTCCTGCAGCCACCACAAATTGCATGTTGACCGCCCCTTTCACTTGCAGTTCCAAAGCGATGCGGGTCGTATAGTCGACAATTTGCGCCGTCATTTCTTGCGTGACGTGCTGCGGCGGATACACGGCAATAGAATCGCCGGAATGCACGCCGGCCCGTTCGACTTGTTCCATAATCCCGGGAATGTACACGTCCGTTCCGTCCGCCACGGCATCTACTTCAATTTCTCGTCCCACCATGTATTCGTCAATTAAAATGGGGTGATCCGGCGAGGCAATAACGGCTTCGCGCAAGTATCGTTCCAATTCGCTTTCGTTATACACAATTTCCATGGCGCGCCCGCCCAAAACATACGACGGTCGCACAATCAGAGGAAATTGCAATTCTTTTGCCACCCGCATGGCTTCCGTGTCACTGGTGGCGATTCTTCCGTCCGGTCGGGGAATGTGCAGTTTGGCCAGCAGTTCATCAAACCGTTCCCGGTCTTCCGCCCGATCCATGCCGTCCACGGAAGTGCCCAATATGGCCACGCCGCGCCGTGCCAGGGGGGCGGCTAAATTAATCGCCGTTTGGCCGCCGAATTGGCAAATGACGCCGACCGGTTTTTCTTTTTCCACCACCGCCATAACGTCTTCTACGGTCAGGGGTTCAAAATACAGACTGTCGGAGGTGTCAAAATCGGTGCTGACCGTTTCGGGATTGTTGTTGACAATAATGCTCTTCATGCCCAGCCGACGTAACGCCCAGGAAGAATGGACCGAGCAATAGTCAAATTCTATACCCTGGCCGATCCGAATCGGTCCCGAGCCGAGAACGATGACGCTCCGCTCTCCCAAGGGACGCACTTCATCTTCCGCAGCATAGCAGGAGTAGTAATACGGCGTGGCGGCGGCAAATTCGGCGGCACACGTATCCACCATTTTGAAGGTGGGGCGCACGCCCAGTTGCGTCCGAAAAGCCCGGACTTCGCTTTCCGTTTTACCCGTCAGTTGCGCCAAACAACTGTCCGGCATGCCGTATTTTTTAGCCTGCACGACCGTTTCCGGCGTCAAGCCCTGCGTCCGCAATTCCTGTTCCAACTCCGTCAAATGTTTAATTTTACGAATAAACCATACGTCATACCCGGTAAGCATATGTATTTTTTCTTCGCTAATACCCAATCGCAAGGCGCGGGCTACGACAAAGATTCGTTCATCATCTTGTTTTTTCAGAAGATCGACAATATCAAGGAGCGATTTATTTTCTATGTGCGGGAGTGCCAAATAATCGACGCCGATTTCCAGCGATCGCACGGCTTTGAGCAGGGCGCCTTCAAAGGTGCGATCCAACGCCATGACTTCTCCGGTGGCCTTCATCTGGGTGCCCAAGGTTTTATCGGCAAGGGAGAATTTTTCAAACGGCCAGCGGGGGAATTTGACGACACAATAATCCAAGGTCGGTTCAAAGCAGGCAGTAGTCTTACCGGTAACGGCATTGGGAATTTGATCCAAGGTTTTTCCCAAGGCTACTTTGGCGGCTACTTTGGCGATGGGATAGCCCGTCGCTTTGGAGGCCAAGGCGGAAGAACGACTGACCCGCGGATTGACTTCAATAACGTAATACCGGTTGCTCTTCGGATCCAACGCGTATTGTACATTGCAGCCGCCTTCGATTTTCAGGCGGCGAATGATTTTTAGGGACGCCGTACGCAACATTTGATATTGTAAATCATTCAAGGTCTGACTGGGCGCCACGACAATAGAGTCGCCCGTATGCACGCCTACAGGGTCAATGTTTTCCATATTGCAGACAATAATACAATTATCCGCTTTATCCCGCATGACTTCATATTCGATTTCTTTCCATCCGGCCACCGACCGTTCCACCAAAATTTGATGAATCGGACTGAGTTTGATGCCGCGTGCGGCAATGGCGGCGAGTTCCTCTTCCGTATAGGCAATGCCGCCGCCGGTGCCGCCCAAGGTGTACGCCGGTCGTACAATGATGGGATAGCCGATGGTCCGGGCAAAGTCCAGGGCGGACGACACGTCTTCAACAATGTCGCTTTCCGCTACCGGCTGATCAATATCTTTCATAGCTTTTTTGAACAGTTCCCGATCTTCCGCTTCCTGAATGGCGGCCAAATCCGTTCCCAACAAGGTCACGTCATACGTTTTCAGCACGCCCGCCCGGGATAATTCGACCGCCATATTCAGCCCGACTTGTCCGCCCAAGGTAGCCAGTAATCCGTCCGGTCGTTCTTTTTTGATCACCGCCGTCACATATTCCAAAGAAATGGGTTCCACATAGACGCGATCGGCAATGTCTTCATCGGTCATAATGGTTGCCGGATTGCTGTTAATGAGGACGACTTCCACACCTTCTTCTTTCAAGGCCCGGCAGGCTTGAGTGCCGGCATAGTCAAATTCGGCCGCCTGTCCGATAATAATGGGACCGGAGCCGATGACGAGCACTTTTTTTATATCCTTTGCCATCTTAGCATTCCTCCATCATTTTCACAAATTGTTCAAATAAATATAAGCTGTCCGTCGGTCCCGGCGAAGCTTCGGGATGATATTGAACGCACATGATGTGTTGCGACGGCACGACAAACCCTTCCAATGTATTATCATGTAAATGACGATATGTGACCTGCGCCGTCGGCGGCAACGTATCCGCCGCAATCGCATAGCCGTGATTTTGTGAGGTAATATATACCCGTCCCGTTTGCACATCCTGCACGGGATGATTGGCGCCGCGATGCCCGAAAGGTAATTTATAACTTTTTCCCCCTAAAGCCAGCCCGAGCATTTGTAGGCCCAGGCAAATGCCGAAAATAGGTTTCTTGCCGATCATTTTCTTTACTTCGTCGACAATATAGGGAATGTCCTGCGGATCGCCCGGCCCGTTACTAAGGAAGATACCGTCAGGCTGTACGGCCAACACCTCTGCCGCCGGGGTCGTCGCCGGAAAAATGGTCAGGCGGCAGTTGTTACGAACTAAATCCCGCAAAATATTTTGTTTCGCGCCGTAATCCATTACGGCAACGTGATATGTTCCGCTCCCCGCCGTTTTAATGTCCCGCGTAGTGACCTTTCGCACCCATTGCGTTTCCAACGGTCGGGCTAAGGCCGCCCGAATATCCGCCGTTGCCGCCGTTTCCGGCACCAGTACCCCTTTCATTACGCCGTGTTGCCGAATTTCCCGAGTAATCGCCCGCGTATCCGTATCGTACAGGCAGGGAATATGGTGATTCATCATAAAGGTGGACAGGGGGCCTTCATTTTGCCAGTTGCTCGGTTCCCCGCAAAGTTCGCCCACAATAAACCCGGCCGCATAGGGGCGTTCCGCTTGCTCAATTTCATGAAATAAGCCGTAATTTCCCATAAGCGGATAGGTCATAGTTATGATTTGCCCGGCATAGGAAGGATCGGTGAAGGTTTCCTGATACCCTGTCATGGCAGTGTTGAATACGACTTCCCCCATTGCCGGCGCCGATGTCAACAGTTTTCCGTAAAAGCGTTTGCCGTTTTCTAAGACGAGCATTCCGTTCATGCCGATACCTCCCCGCGTTTCATAACAATCCTGCCGTCCACAATCGTGGCTGCCGGTTTCCCTTTAAATACCATGCCGTCAAACGGCGACAACTTACTTTGCGAATAAAAGTTTTTCGCCTGTACCGTCCATTCCGCCTGCAAATCCAAGAGGGTCAGATCGGCCGCACATCCTTCCGCCAACACGCCGCCGGGAACCTGCAAAATAGCTGCCGGGCGCACACTCATGGCTTCTACAATCGCCGTCAGATCCATGCGACCGGTGTGATATAAATGGGTCAAGACCGCGCCTACACAGGTTTCCAAGCCGACAAATCCGGAGGGCGCCGCATTAAATTCTCGATCTTTTTCATCCCAACTGTGCGGCGCATGATCCGTCACGATCGCATCAATCGTGCCGTCCTGCAAACCGGCCAACACGGCCGCGCGATGTTCTTCCGACCGCAACGGCGGATTGACTTTAAAGCGCGTGTCATACGTGCGCAGCGCTTCATCCGTAAATATCACATGATGCGGCGTCGCTTCCGCCGTAACGGGAATCCCCGCCGCCTTGGCACGGCGTACCATAGCAACGGCGTTTTTCGTACTGATATGGGCAATATGCACGGCGCATCCCGTAGCTTGCGCCAATAAAATATCCCGTGCCACCGCAATATCTTCAGCAACCGCCGGTCTGCCTTTCAGACCCAGTGCGGCCGATACGGCGCCTTCGTGCATGACGCCGTCGGCAATCAAATGCGTGTCTTCACAATGGTCAATAATCACTTTTTTCAGCATACTGCTGTATTCCATGGCTTTGCGCATGAAATCGCAATTTTCCACATAATGCCCGTCATCGGAAAATGCCGCCACGCCGGCTTTAACCATGCCGCCCATCGCCGCCAATTCCCGACCTTCCATACCTTTGGAAACGGCGCCGATAATCTCCACTTTCACGTGACTTTCTTTTTCTATGTGATAGCGCAAGCCGTCCGCAATCAGTGCCGAATCAATGACGGGACTCGTATTCGGCATCGTAGCCACCCGGGTAAAGCCGCCGGCGGCCGCGGCCGCCGTACCGCTGTCCAGGGTTTCCTTGCCGGATTGTCCCGGCTGGCGCAAATGTACATGCATGTCGATCAACCCGGGCGTGACCGTCAACCCGGAAGCATCCAACGTGTCGTCCGCCTGCAGGGATAAATGCGGTCCCATAGCGCGGATGATTCCGTCTTCTATATAAATATCGCAAAGTTCATCTTGTTTTTTTGCCGGATTAACGACTCTACCGTTCTTAACGAGTAAGGTCAACGTCATCGCCTCCTATAATGGTTAAATACAACACGGCCATCCGTACGGATATACCGTTTTTCACTTGTTCCTGAATGGCCGAATGCGCACCGTAGCAAACATCCGTGCCGATTTCCAAGTCCCGGTTCATAGGGCCGGGATGGAGAATTAACACATCCTTTTTCGCCGCTTGCAACCGGTCCCGATGAATGCCGAAAAGAGAGGCGTATTCCCGATCCCCGGGGAAAAAGCCGCTTCCCTGCCGTTCCTTTTGAATACGCAAAACATTGATAACATCCGCATTTTCCAAAGCTTCCGCCAAGTCATAATGTACGGTCACCCCCAAAGAGGCCATTTCCGGCTGCAACAACGTACGCGGTCCTACCAAATGCACGTCGGCGCCCAGCGTTTTCAAGCCGTAAATATTGGAACGGGCCACGCGCCCGTGATCAATATCGCCGACAATCACGACTTTAAGACCGTCTATATGCCCTTTGACTTCCGCTATGGTAAACAAATCCAGTAAGGCCTGTGTCGGATGTTCATGCGCGCCGTCCCCGGCATTGATGATAAGCGGGTCCACACATTGGCCGGCAAAAAACGGCGCGCCTTCCTGTTTGTGCCGCATAACAATAGCATCCACGCCCAGCGCCGTAACGGTCAATAACGTGTCGCGAAAACTTTCTCCCTTTACGAGGGAGCTGATGGCCGGCGTAAAGTTTAACACGTCGGCACCCAAATATTTGGCGGCCAGTTCAAAGGAGCTGCGCGTTCGTGTACTCGGTTCAAAAAACATATTCGCCACCGATTTACCGTGCAGCAGCGGCAATTTTTTATTGTCGCTGTTCACGACGGTTTTCATTTTTTCGGCGACTCGCAAAATAAGCTCCAAATCTTCTTTCCCTACGCCTTCCAGCCCGAACAGACTCTTTCCTTTGATACTCACGCGGAACCCTCCTTATAAAAAAAGACCTTTGCCGTCCGGCAAAGGTCCGTTACTGGGCATAATCAACACCCTACCTTTTTAGCCTCTCCGGACTATGTTAAAGGTATATGTATGTATAGAACTAAGCACGTCGGCCTCACAGGACCGCCTTCATGCTCTGTATCTTATTGTATCCGTACCGGTCGGGAAAGTCAAGCAAAACTTTCCCGACCGGTACCTTCCCGGAACCGCTGCCTTACGTGTCGGCAACGGCTTCCCGCAAGACCACTTGTTCAATGCCGTCCGTATCCCGCATTTGCACGGATACTTCTTCGCGCCGCGACGTCGGCACATTTTTACCGACATAATCGGCGCGAATAGGCAATTCGCGATGTCCCCGATCAATGAGTACGGCCAGTTCGATGATTTGCGGCCGCCCCAATTCCATAATGGCATTCAAGGCCGCTCGCACCGTTCTTCCCGTATACAGCACATCGTCAATAAGAATGACCGTTTTGCCGTCCACTTGAAAGGTCTTTTCCGTACTGCTGATTTCGCTGACACGACTTTCCCGCCGATCGTCACGATAGGCGGAAACATCAATTTCATATACGGGAACGCCGCACCCTTCAATCTGTTCCAATTCCGCCGCCAGGCGTTTTGCCAAGGGCACTCCGCGCGTATGAATACCGATGAGAATCGTTTGCTCCAGTCCCCGATTCCGTTCAATAATTTCGTGAGCAATGCGCCGCACGGCACGACTCATGGCTTTCGCATCTAACAGTTGCGTCTTTTCTCTCCACATAGTTTCACCTTCTCATGAATGTGTACGAATGCGTTCCAAACAAGCTGAAAAATCGGCTGCCGGCGGAGCTTCTACATGCATCGGTTCGCCGGTAACGGGATGAACAAAATCCAAGCAGCGGGAATGTAAGACTTGCCCTTGAATGGGAAAATCATCACGCTTATACCCGTATACGGGGTCATTCACCACCGGATGACGAATATACGCCAAATGTACGCGAATTTGATGGGTACGCCCCGTTTCCAGTCGACATGCCAGCCAGGTATACTCGCCATATCGCTGTAACACGTGAAAATGTGTCGTCGCTTCCCGGCCGCCTTTAAAGGTAACCGCCATTTTAATACGGTCTTTCGGATGTCGCCCGATGGGAGCCTCGATCGTTCCCCGTTCTTCCGCAATATTGCCGTGTACTAATGCCCAGTATGTACGATGGGCCGTATGGGCTTTTATTTGCGCTGCCAACCCCCGATGGGCCGGGTCGGTTTTCGCGACAACCATCACGCCCGACGTGTCCTTATCCAGACGATGCACAATGCCCGGTCGTATGACGCCGTTAATGCCCGACAATTCGCCGCCGCAATGGTATAAGAGGGCATTCACCAGGGTACCCGACGGATTGCCGGGGGCCGGATGCACCACCATGCCGCGCGCCTTATTGACGACAATAATATGCGCATCTTCGTATAAAATATGCAGGGGAATATTTTCAGGTTCGGCCGACAAGACTGCCGGCGGCGAAAAGGAAACCGTAATACATTGCCCGTCTTCCAACCGGCAATTCGCCTTCCCCATATTGTCCTGCACCCGTACCAGCCCTTTTTTTATCAAGTCCTGCGCATACGTACGAGATACGGACAGCATGCGGGCCACATATACATCCAATCGCACCCCTTCATCGGCCGGCGTGCTCTGCCAAGTCTTTTGCTCCATCCTGTTTCCTCACTTTGTTGAACTGTGTGTCCAACTATACCACAATAATAAGAGGACACCGATAACAATGCCCATATCGGCAACGTTGAATACGGGCCAAACACGAAAATCGAAAAAATCCACCACTGCGCCTTTTAACGCCCGATCCAAGGCATTTCCCAAAGCGCCGCCCAATAACAAGCCCAAGCCGCAATGTATCAGCCGGCTGCGGGGAATGTTACGGTAAAATACACCGTATAACAAGAATAGAATGACGGCCACCAATAAAAACAGCCATTGTTGATTTTCCAACACCCCGAAGGCGGCTCCCCGATTGACAATATACGTAAGATGAAAAAAATCCGGTATAACCGGAATGGATTCATGTAAAAACATGCTTCGTTGAATAACGGCTTTCACCGCCTGATCCGCCGCTGTAAGCACTGCAGCAATGATAATAACTTGCACTACGCGCCTCCTACTATACACCTACTCTCACAATGGTACTATCCTATCACAGAATATAGCAAATTTCAATCCTTCCCGGTTTCCTGCAATAGCCGTTCCACTGCCGCCGGCTTACGCGTCATCATCTGCGTATGACCGGGGCGAATATCCGCTTTTAATACGACTTCCGTCCGTATGCCGCGATCGGCAAAGTAGGCCGTCGCTTCTTTTACTACGGCCATAACCGCATCCCATTCTCCTTCTATTTCCGTAAACATGGAATTTGTCCGGTTCGCCAAACCGGATTTGCGAATAATACGCACAACTTCCGCAATATCCGCCGCGTATTCATCCCCGGTACCGCAAGGGGCGATGCAAAGTGCGATCAATGTATTCATATATCTTCTCCCGGAATATTTTCTTAATTTTATTTAAGTATAGCCATTTTTTCGGTCCGCCGCAAGAGCGGCAAAAAAAAACGCAGCGTCCGACGCTGCGCGCTGCGTATCAAGCAGTTCTCACCAAGCGGCGTTACGGCGCGGCTGTAAAGTTGTCGCCAACACCGTTTCCCCGTCATAGCTGAAGCAAATTTCCCCTATTTGTATTTGTTTTGCCAATATTTTCGGCAGCCAAAGAGCATCGGCCTTCCACATGGACGAATACGGAATGTCCTGCGGCGCAAAAAAAGCCGGGGCCATTTCTTCCGTTTCTTGCGGCGTGCCTTGAAAATCATAGACCATATACACATATCCCCAATGATTCCATGCCGGCCGGTCCTGAAAGCGGAAAAACAGGCGCGCCGCCCCCTGCAAAGCCGTTTCCGCCGCCAGTAACCCCGCTTCTTCCCGCAGCTCTCTTACGGCGCATTGCCGTATTGTTTCCCCGGCTTCTATTTTACCGCCGAAGCCGTTCCACTTGCCGGCGCCGAAGCCCCGTTTTTTTCTTCCCAACAGCACTCGTCCTTGTGCATCCACCGGGAAACATAACCCCGTATCTCTCATCGTTTTTGCCGAAAATAGGCATATTCTTTTGCCAATTCCGTCAACATATATTGTACGGTCCACGAAATATTATGAGGCGTAAGCATTGCCTTTAAAGGGACACTTTTCAGACGGCTGCCGCGAATTGCGTCCAATAGGGTATGCACATCTTTATTTTCAAAGCCGCAAAGTACAATCGCTTCCTGCGTGACCGGTTCTTCAATAACAATCGAATCTCCGGCCGTTTCCTTTTGTTCTTCCGCGACTTCCGCCGCCGTCGGTTTCAGGTTTTCGATTGCTGCAATTTCTTGCGGCGACAAGCCCATAACTTGGCCGATCGTGCGCTCTTTTTCTTCTTCTCCCACCGGTCGCACCGGAGCTTTTACCAATACTGCCAAAGGTTTTAATTGTTGCAGCCGTTCTTTTGTAAAATTAATTGCCAATACCGTTTTCTGTGCCATACGTCCACCTCTCCTCTTTCCTATAAAAAAGCCGCTGCAGTTTCCCACAGCGGCTCGGCAGCCTTCCCGCCGTACGGGGAGCAAGACTGTTTTCGACTATACTAATTCAATAATCACCATCGGTGCGGCATCGCCCTGACGTGCGCCGGATTTAATAATCCGCGTATACCCGCCTTGACGGTCTTTATACTTCGGTGCTATTTCATCAAACAACTTTTTAACCACGCCTTCATCCATCATGTACGCCAACACTTGACGTCGTGCATGCAAGTCGCCGCGTTTTGCCAACGTCAGCATTTTATCCGCAATTTTACGCAATTCTTTTGCTTTCGCTTCTGTCGTTTCAATGCGTTCATGTTGGAATAAAGAGGTAACAATGCTGCGCAATAATGCTTTCCGTGCAGAGCTGTCACGTCCCAACTTTCTATAAGCCATCGTTCATCCTCCTCGAATTATTCTTCGTCAGATTTCAGATCAAATCCGTAATCTTTCAATTTTTCAATAATTTCATCTACCGATTTCTTACCCAAGTTACGAATCTTGGACAAATCTTCTTCCGTCCGTTCAACCAAGTCGCCTAAGGTATAAATGTTAGCCCGTTTTAAGCAATTGGATGCCCGCACGGATAAATCCAACACGTCAATTTTTACCTGGCTGAGTTCCGGTCCTTCTTCCACTTCCGGTTCCTCCCCTTCCGGCGTAGTGAAGGGGGCCAACGCTTCATTCGCTACCGGATCGCTGGCAATTTTTTGGAAGTAATCCAAATAGCTGACCATAATAGAAGCCGCCTTGGCAACGGCATTTTCCGCGGCAATACTGCCGTCCGTCTTTACTTCCAGGGTCAACGAATCATAGTCCATTTCGTTGCCTACCCGTATATTTCCCACTTCATACTTGGTACGCATTACCGGCGAAAAAATCGAGTCAATCGGAATGACGCCGATCATATCCGTTTCCTTCTTGTTTTTAGTAGAAGGAATATACCCTTTGCCGCGTTCAATATGACATGTCATATAAATATGCGCATCTGCATCCAACGTAGCCAAATGAAGTTCGGGATTTAAAATTTCTATGTCTGAGTTTACATCAAGATCTTTGGCGGTAAATTCACATTCACCGTTAACATCGACGCTAATATCCAGTTCATTTACGTCATCACGAGTAAATCTTAAGCGAAGCTGTTTTAAATTCAGGATAATTTCCGAAACATCTTCTCGTACTCCCTGAATCGTCGAAAACTCGTGTAACACGCCGTCAATTTTAATAGAAGTGATTGCCACACCGTCCAATGAAGAGAGGAGGACGCGTCGCAAGCTGTTGCCCAACGTGATTCCGTACCCCCGATCCAGGGGTTCACATACGAATTTTCCATAGGTGCCGTCGTCGCTTCTTTCAACGGTTTTAACTTTAAATTTGTTATCTTCGATCATTAGGAAAATCCTCCCATTCCAGAATCAAACCAACTTGGTAACTGTTATACACGTCTACGTTTCGGCGGACGGCAACCGTTATGCGGGATAGGAGTTACGTCTTTAATGGAATTAACTTCCAAACCGGCTGCTTGTAATGCCCGAATAGCCGCTTCGCGACCGGATCCCGGTCCTTTTACGAATACTTCCACTTGCCGCAAGCCGTGTTCCATGGCCGCTTTGGCAGCTTGTTCGGCCGCCATTTGTGCCGCAAAAGGCGTGCTCTTACGAGACCCGCGAAATCCGAGTCCGCCGGCACTGGCCCAGGACAAGGCATTGCCTTTCGTATCACTGATCGTAACAATCGTGTTATTGAACGTGGAACGGATATGCGCCGCACCGGATTCTACATGTTTCTTTTCTTTTCTTTTATTGCTTCTTACGTTATTCTTAGCCAAAATCGTTTCCCTCCTTACTCAAAAAGTATTATTTCTTTTTGCCTGCGATTGCTTTTCTCGGTCCCTTGCGAGTCCGTGCATTCGTTTTGCTGCGTTGTCCCCGTACAGGAAGTCCTGCGCGATGACGCTTGCCGCGATAGGAATTAATTTCGATAAGGCGTTTTACATTCATTGCGCCTTCCCGACGAAGATCGCCTTCCACTTTGTATTCGGAACCGATTACTTCACGGATTTTCTGCACTTCGTCTTCCGTTAAATCCCGAACGCGTGTGTCCGGATTGATACCCGTCTTTTTCAAAATTTCTTGGGAAGAAGAAAGACCGATACCGAAAATATATGTTAACCCTACTTCAACTCGTTTGTCTCGTGGTAAATCTACACCGGCTATACGTGCCATCTATTCATCCACCTCCAGTCTCTTAACCTTGTTTTTGTTTATGTTTCGGATTTTCGCAAATAACCATCACACGGCCCTTGCGCTTAATGATTTTACATTTTTCACAAATCTTTTTTACTGACGGTTTTACCTTCATAGTTAACCTCCTACGTAATACCTCTTACTTAAAGCGGTATGTGATACGACCGCGATTCAGATCATACGGTGTCAATTCCATCGTAACCCGATCCCCCGGTAAGATACGAATAAAATTCATCCGCATTTTTCCGGATACGTGAGCCAAAACGATGTGCTCATTTTCCAACTTTACTTTAAACATGGCATTGGGCAGCGCTTCTACGACGACGCCTTCTACTTCAATGACATCTTCCTTAGACATGTGTAACCTCCCTGGTCAAATCCATCCCGATCCCGGTTAATACGGATCGGATCCGTTCATTACTGATTCGTATGGCACCGGCGGGTTCCGTCGCTCCGTGCGTTTCCACACGCCGGAGATGCCGGCAATTTTTTTTCTTAGGCTTATCCGCTTTGTACTTTCTACCGTCAGCAACCCATACATACGGATAATCCAATTTGCCGACAACTATATACAAAGCCCCTTTATCTCTGCCGGCGGTACTTTGCACCACACTGCCGACAGGCTTCACGGTTTGCATGTTCCTCATGGTAAGGTCAGGATTTCCGGGCCGTTTTCGGTAATGGCTACAGTATGTTCAAAATGAGCCGCCGGTTTTTTATCGCGAGTAACAACAGTCCAACCGTTTTTCAACTGTCGTACTTTTTCACTTCCCATCGTAATCATCGGTTCAATGGCGATAACCAATCCTTCTTCCAACAGATCCCCATGTCCGGGAATGCCGTAATTGGGAACTTCCGGATCTTCGTGCATGTCCGTGCCGATACCGTGGCCCACATAATCCCGCACCACGCCGTATCCGAAAGACTCCGCATAGGCCTGCACGGCATGGCCGATATCTCCTAAGTGATTTCCCGTCACGGCTTGTTCAATCCCTTTTTGCAGGCATTCTTCCGTCACCGTGACAAGTTGCATAACTTTCGGATCCACATGCCCTACCGGAATGGTCAGGGTG
Source organism: Megasphaera lornae (assembly GCF_000214495.1). Classification (GTDB taxonomy): domain Bacteria; phylum Bacillota; class Negativicutes; order Veillonellales; family Megasphaeraceae; genus Megasphaera; species Megasphaera lornae. Next base: position 14,148 of record NZ_AFIJ01000039.1, read on the forward strand.
GCGTCGCCATGATAGCCGTTTTTATTGACGACCAAATCGACGCTGATAATATCGCCGTCCCGCAATTTACGATGCCCGGGAATACCGTGCACCACTTCTTCATTCACACTGGCACAAATAGTGGCGGGAAATCCGTAATACCCTTTACAGCTGGGAAACGCACCGCAACTGCGAATATACTCTTCACAACGACGATCCAATTCCCCTGTAGTCACGCCCGGTTTTGCCAACTTTTTCATCAGCAAGAGAGCATGAGCCGTAATTTTACCGGCTTCTCGAATATATTCGATTTCTCTTTTTGACTTCAAAATGACCATCTTATTTACTCTTTCCAAGGCTTGCCACAATATCATTGAAAACCGCATCCATCTCTCTGGCACCGTTAATTTCGATGTAAAGATTGGAGTTTTTATAATAATCAATCAGCGGCTTGGTTTGTGCGGCATACACGCTCAGGCGTTTTTTCACCGTTTCCATTTTATCGTCGTCCCGTTGATACAACGCACCGCCGCACTTATCGCAAACCCCCGCCTTTTTTGACGGTTTAAAAGTGATATGATACGTAGCACCGCAAGAACGGCAAATCTGTCTTCCTGTCGTCCGCCGCACCAGCTCTTCATCGGGAACGGCAATGTTGACAACCCCGTTTAATTTGATTCCCAAGTCCTGCAGAATGGCATCCAACGATACGGCTTGAGAAGTCGTCCGCGGAAAACCGTCAAGAATAAATCCTTTTTTACAATCGTCTTTTGCCAACCGTTCTTTGACAATGCCGACCGTTACCGCATCGGGCACTAATTGCCCGTTGTCCATATATTTTTTGGCTTCCAACCCTAACGGTGTTTGTTCTTTTACAGCCGCGCGAAACATATCGCCGGTAGAAATTTGAGGAATACCGTAGGTTTCAATAAGTCGTTCGGCCTGCGTGCCTTTACCTGCACCGGGAGGCCCCATTAAAAGAATATACACGCCAAACTCCTCCTTTATTTCATAAATCCCTGATACTGTCTGTTCAACACTAAGGATTCCGCCTGTTTCATCGTATCAATCGCGACTCCGACCACAATAAGTAATGCCGTGCCGCCGAAATACACGCCCTGCACGCCGGTAATCCACCCGATAAAGTTCGGTAAAATGGCTACAAATGCCAAGAAGAAGGCGCCGGCAAGCGTAATTCTCGTCATAATCCGGTCGATGTGCTTCGCCGTCGGTTGTCCCGGTCGGATCCCCGGAATAAAGCCGCCGTATTTTTGCATATTTTCCGTTAATTGCGGAATATTCAATGAAATAGCCGTATAGAAATAGGTAAAGAAGAAAATCAAAACGGCATATAATACTGTGTTGGTAGCCGTTCCCCACGCAAACCAGCCGGCAATCATTTTAATGGTTGCATTCTGAGAAAATTGCGCAATCGTAACAGGGAACATTAACACGGACGAAGCGAAAATAAGAGGAATGACACCGGCCTGATTGACTTTCAGCGGAATATGTGTCGAATGTCCTCCGTACATCTTTCGTCCGACAATCCGTTTTGCATATTGCACGGTTACACGACGTTGCCCTTGGGTGACTTCCACCACTACGGCAATCATAAAAAGCGCGATAATGATAAACAGAACAGCCTGAAAAATATTAATCGATCCGGCTTGAATGTACTTATATACTGTCGAGCATCCGTTCGGAAAACGTGCGACGATACCGGCAAAGATAATTAACGATATACCGTTGCCTATACCGCCGGCGGTAATCTGATCGCCCAGCCACATTAAAAAACATGTACCCGCCGTCAAAATGACGGTCACCATCAGAACCATCGTCCAGCTGTCCACCATAAGCGCGCCGTTCACTTTTAAAGCGTAACTCATAGCCAACGCTTGAATCACTGCCAATACTACCGTGCCGTACCGTGTAACTTTCTGAATTTTGTCACGACCGTCTTGATTGTCTTTTGCCCATTGTTCAAAAGTGGGGACGACCGAAGTCAGCAGCTGCATGATGATGGAAGCGTTAATGTACGGCGTAATACTCATGGCGAGTATGGAAAACTTGCTTAATGCGCCGCCGGAAAACAAATCCAACAACCCGAATAAGTTGCCGCTGCTGAACAAGTTTTCAATAACTGAGGAGTCCACGCCCGGAACGGGAATATGGACACCCAGTCTGAAAATTACAAACATGATCAAGGTGAAAACGGCACGTTTCCGAAATTCGGGAACGTTCATTACATTTTGGAGGTTTTCCAACACCTTAGATCACCTCAACTTTACCACCGGCTGCTTCAATTTTCCGCTGTGCCGACTTCGTAAAGCCTTGTGCTACTACGGTTAAGGATTTTTCCAATTCACCGTTTCCGAGGATACGCACGCCGTCGCAAACATTTTTCAAAACACCCGCTTCGACTAAAGCAACGGGATCTACAGTAGTTCCATTGTCAAAACGATTCAATACGGACACGTTGACTTCCGCATACTGCTTTGCCCAGATGTTGGTGAAACCGCGCTTCGGCAATAACCGATATAACGGCATTTGCCCGCCTTCAAACCCCGGACGTTTGCCGCCGCCGCTACGGGAAAGCTGACCTTTCATTCCTTTGCCGGCCGTTTTGCCGTTGCCGGATCCGATCCCGCGACCTACGCGATTGCGTTTTTTCTTGGAGCCGGGAATAATCGTCATTTCATGAAGTTTCAATGCACCGCACCTCCTTCTGTATTAAATTTCTTCCACTTTAACTAAGTGTCTTACTTTATGAAGCATACCGCCGATTTGCGGCGTCACTTCTTTTACTACACTCGAATTCGTCTTCCCCAATCCCAAAGCAACTACGGTTGCCCGTTGATCTCCGGGATGACCGGCGAGACTCCTTACAAGAGTAACCTTTACTTTCGCCATTGTCTATATCCTCCTTATTAACCGTAAATTTCTTCTACAGTTTTGCCACGGAGTTCGGCCACTTTATTAACATCCTTCAATCGGGTCAAGCCTTCAATGGTTGCCTGTACCATGTTATTGGGATTGGAAGAGCCGATAGATTTTGTCAGGATATTACGTACGCCGGCCAGTTCCAATACGGCACGAACAGGGCCGCCGGCAATAACTCCGGTACCTTCGGCAGCCGGTTTCAATAACACTTGTCCGGCACCGAAAATCCCTATAATTTGATGAGGAATGGAACCGTTTTTAAGCGGTACGGATACCAAATGTTTTTTAGCGTCTTCCACCCCTTTGCGGATAGCTTCCGGTACTTCTCCGGCTTTCCCTAAACCTGCACCGACACGACCGTTACCGTCGCCGACAACTACCAGTGCACTGAAGGAAAAACGACGGCCACCTTTTACTACCTTGGCAACACGGTTGATGAATACGACATTTTCTTGTAATTCGAGACCTGCATGGTCAACTTTTGCCATGTGTTATTTCCTCCTTGATTAGAATTTCAATCCCGCTTCACGAGCGGCTGCCGCCAATGCGGCCACACGACCATGATAAAGATATCCGCCACGATCAAAAACAACCGCAGTAATACCTTTTTCCAACGCCCGTTTGGCAACTAACGCACCTACCAATTTTGCGCCTTCCACATTGCCGCCGTTATTCTGTCCTTTGATTTCTTTATCCAAAGAGCTGGCGGATGCTAAGGTAACCCCGTTCCGGTCATCAATGACTTGTGCATAAATATGAGAAAGGCTGCGAAAAACGTTCAAACGCGGACGTTCCGCCGTACCGTTAATATGCTTACGTAAACGCCAATGACGTTTTACACGAATAGCGTTTTTACTCTTTTTCAAGGAATTCACTCCCTTCTATGATGAAAATACGTAATTATTTCTTCGTACCGGCCTTACCGGCTTTACGACGAACATGTTCGCCTACATACCGAATCCCCTTACCTTTATACGGTTCCGGTAAACGATACTTGCGAACTTTGGCGGCAAATTCCCCGACATGTTCTTTGTTCGCTCCGGAAATAATGATGGATGTGGCACTGGGGCATTCAATCGTAATCCCTGCCGGCGCATCCAATTCCAAGGGGTGTGAAAACCCTAACGTAAGCGCTAATTTTTTACCTTTCATTTGCGCTCTGTAACCGACTCCGACAATTTCCAATTCCTTTTTAAAGCCGGTCGTAACGCCCGTTACCATATTGGCGATCAACGCACGCGTCAAGCCGTGCAAGGCGCGATGTCCTTTTTCATCGGTCGGCCGTTCTACGGTAATAACGTTATCTGCAACTGTAACTTTCATATCCGCATGAAGCGTACGTGTAAGTTCGCCTTTCGGGCCTTTGACAGTAATCACTTGGCCATTAAGGGTTACATTTACGCCTGCCGGGATATCAATAGGCATTCTACCTACTCGCGACATACTGACACCTCCATTTTCTACCAGACGTAAGCGATAACTTCGCCGCCCAAACCGAGCTTACGAGCCTGTTTATCGCTCATAACGCCTTTAGACGTGGAAATTACTGCGATTCCCAAACCGCCGAGAACGCGCGGAAGTTCTTCCTTCCCTGCGTATACACGTAATCCCGGTTTAGAAATTCTCTTGATCCCGGTAATTACTTTTTCTTTATTAGAACCGTATTTTAAAGCAACTTTTAACGTCTTTCCTTCATTTACGGCTTCAAAATTTTTCACAAAACCTTCTTCTTTAAGAATTTCCAGCACAGCGGCTTTCATCTTCGAAGCAGGCATTTCTACTGTTTGGTGCTCTGCCGAATTGGCATTACGGATTCTTGTGAGCATATCCGCAATCGGATCGGTCATTGCCATAATCTAAAAACCTCCCTCCATGGAATACGTTACCAGCTGGCTTTTTTAACGCCAGGAATTTGTCCCTTATAAGCCAGTTCACGGAATGTAATACGGCAAATACCGAACTTACGAATATAACCGTGAGGACGTCCGGTCACTTTGCAACGATTGTGCAACCGTACCGGAGACGCGTTGGCCGGCAGCTGAGAAAGTGCTTCATAATCACCTTTTGCCTTTAACTCAGCCCGGAGTTCAGCGTATTTGGCAACCATTTTTTCACGTTTCTTTTCACGTTCAAGCATAGATTTCTTTGCCATTTATTAAAATCCTCCTTATTGCTTTTCAAAAGGCATGCCCATCAACGTTAACATATGACGGCTTTCTTCATCCGTTTTTGCTGTCGTTACGATGGTAATATCCATACCGCGGGCTTTATCGATTTTATCATATTCGATTTCCGGAAAAATAAGCTGTTCTTTCAACCCCAACGTATAATTACCGCGACCGTCAAAGCCGGTAGCGCTCACACCGTGGAAATCTCGAACCCGGGGTAATGCCAAGTTCATCAGCTTATCAAGAAATTCATACATGCGTTCTCCGCGCAAGGTTACCTTGCAACCGAGGTTCATGCCTTCACGAATCTTAAAGGCGGCAATGGATTTTTTCGCCTTCGTAATGATCGGCTTCTGTCCGGAAATAATCGTCATATCATTCACGGCGCCGTCCAACGCTTTGGAGTTCGTTACCGCTTCCCCTACCGCCATGTTGATAACAACCTTTGTTACCTTCGGAATTTGCATGACATTTTTATAATTATGTTTTTCCTGTAATCCTTTCACCACTTCGGAAAGGTATTTGTCTTTTAATCTGGACACTCTCAAGGCCCTCCCTTCTGAATTAGATAGCTTTACCGCTCTTTACGGCAGTCCGCACTTTAGTACCGTCGGCTTGCTGAACCATTTTTACACGAGTCGGTTTGCCGCTTTCAGGATCTACGAGCATAACGTTGGAAACATGAATGGCCGCTTCCTTCGTAATGATGCCGCCTTGAGGATTGTTCTGGCTCGGTTTGGTATGACGTTTTACAAGATTAAGACCTTCTACAACGACACGTTCCTTTTTCGGAAATGCTGCAATTACCTTACCTTTTTTGCCCTTTTCTTTGCCGGCAATAACGATCACTGTATCGCCTTTTTTCACGTGCATTTTACCCATTGAGAACACCCCCTCCGCTTATAATACTTCCGGAGCCAGGGAGATAATCTTCATGAAGTCTTTTTCACGCAATTCTCTGGCAACCGGCCCAAAAATACGAGTACCTTTAGGACTTTTATCATTATTGATTACAACTGCTGCATTTTCGTCAAACCGAATATAGGACCCGTCCACACGCCGTAACCCTTTCTTTGAACGAACGATAACAGCTTTTACTACGTCGCCTTTCTTGACAACGCCACCGGGTGATGCATCTTTAACAGATGCCGTAATGATATCACCAATGTTGCCATATTTACGATACGAGCCGCCCATGACCTGAATGCACAAAAGTTTTTTAGCACCGGTGTTATCGGCAACATTCAACATAGTTTCTTGCTGAATCATGGCTTAACCTCCTAATTTATCCAAGCTTACTGAGCTTTTTCTACGATTGCAACAACTCGCCAATGTTTATCTTTGGACAGACGACGAGTTTCTTCAATACGCACAATATCACCGATCCGGCATTCATTGTTTTCATCATGCGCTTTAAATTTTACCGATGAAATAATCGGTTTTTTATACAGTTTATGCTGTGTTTTATATTCGACAGTAACAACCACGGTTTTGTCCATCTTGTCGCTGACGACTTTGCCTACACGGATTTTCCGTTCATTTCTTTCCATCTGTGCTGTGACCTCCTTTTAGATTCCAATAAAAAACTTATGCCTGCGCGTTCAGTTCCGCTTCGCGCTGTATCGTTTTAATGCGAGCAATAGTCTTTTTAACTTCACGAATACGCTTTGGATTTTCTAATTGGCCGGTCGCATGTTGAAAACGGAGGTTAAACAATTCTTCTTTCAAGCTAACCACTTTTTCATTCATTTCGGCAGCACTAAGATTACGGATTTCTTTAACCTTCATTTTGTTCACCACCTAATTCCTGACCTCTGACAACAAACTTCGTTTTAATCGGCAATTTATGGCCGGCAAGACGCATAGCTTCACGAGCCACTTCTTCCGATACGCCGCCCATTTCAAAAAGCACACGTCCCGGTTTGGCAACAGCTACCCAATATTCCGGTGCCCCTTTCCCGGAACCCATACGAGTGCCGGCGGGTTTTGCCGTAATCGGTTTATCCGGAAAAATTTTAATCCAAACCTTACCGCCACGTTTAATATACCGTGTCATGGCAATACGTGCGGCTTCAATTTGACGATTCGTGATCCAGGACGGTTCAGCAGCCACTAAGCCGAATTCGCCGTGTGCCACTTTATTACCGCGCAATGCTTTCCCTTTCATACGACCGCGGAATTGCTTGCGATATTTAACTCGTTTCGGAATTAACATTACGCTTCACTCCCTTCGCGTTTCTTTTGCGGAGCTTGTTTCGCTTCCGGTAAAATTTCTCCTTTATAAATCCAGCATTTAATCCCTATACAACCGTACGTAGTATGCGCTTCCGCGAATCCGTAATCAATATCGGCGCGAAGTGTATGCAAAGGAATAGAGCCGTCACGAACACTTTCGCTGCGGGCAATTTCCGCCCCGCCCAAACGACCGGAGCACATAATTTTAATTCCTTTAGCCCCCATGCGCATGGTACGCCCTACGCATTGCTTCATAGCACGACGGAAGCCGATACGACGTTCCAACTGCCCGGCAATGTTTTCCGCAACCAGGGTGGCATCCAGTTCGGCTTGTTTAATTTCGGCAATATTAACATCCACAGCTTTGGATGTGAAGCGTTTCAACGCTTTTTTGATATCTTCAATGCCGGCACCGCCACGACCGATAACCATGCCCGGTTTTGCAGTGTGAATAATCAATTTGATGCGTTTAGCAGACCGTTCGATTTCAATACGAGAAACGCCTGCAATGAATAACTGTTTCTTTAAGAATTCACGGATTTTTACGTCTTCATTCAGAAGTGTTGCATAGTCCTTTTCGGCATACCATTTCGCATCCCAGGGTTTTACAACGCCGACCCGAAATCCATGGGCATTAACTTTTTGACCCACTACGTTTCCCTCCTTATGCTCTTTCTTTTACGACAACAGTCAAATGACTGGAATGTTTCAAAATTTTAAAAGCCTGTCCGCGACTGCGGGGATGAATACGTTTCATCGTCGCATCCTGGTCTACAAAAATTTCCGAAACATATAAATTATCAATATTCATATCGTTGTTATGTTCCGCATTTGCCATGGCGGAGCGTAATGTTTTTTCCACTACGCGCGACCCCACTTTCGGAGTGAATTTCAAAATGGCAAGAGCTTCCGCCGCATCTTTCCCCCGAATTAAGTCCACTACGATTCTAATCTTACGGGGGGCAATGCGAATATGTTTAGCAACAGCTTTTGCTTCCATTAGTGTTACCTCCCTTATTTACCGGTTGTTTTTTCAGATTTGGCATGTCCTTTAAACGTGCGTGTAGGAGCAAATTCTCCCAACTTGTGACCTACCATATCTTCCGTAACATATACGGGTACATGTTTGCGGCCGTCGTGAACTGCAATGGTATGCCCTACAAAGCCGGGTAAAATCGTCGATGCACGAGACCAGGTTTTAATAACTTTCTTTTCATTGGCTTCATTCATGGCGTCTACTTTTTTCAAAAGATGTGCGGCGACAAATGGGCCTTTTTTTACGGATCTGGACACTTATTTATCTCCTTTCCAATACCTATTTACGTCTCTTCACAATAAACTTGCCGGAAGCTTTTTTAGCATCCCGCGTCTTAACACCGTAAGCAGGTTTACCCCAAGGAGTAACCGGACGTTTACGGCCGACAGGAGCTTTACCTTCACCGCCGCCATGAGGATGATCACACGGATTCATTACAACCCCGCGGTTTCCGGGACGAACGCCCTTCCAACGGGAACGACCGGCTTTACCGAGCGTAATGTTTTCATAATCCGTATTCCCGACAATTCCCACAGTAGCACGGCAACGAACATGTACTTGACGCAATTCGCCAGAAGGTAACCGCAATAACGCATAGTTTCCTTCTTTAGCCATAAGCTGTGCCGATTCGCCGGCGGACCGCACCATTTGTGCGCCTTTGCCGATTTTCATTTCCACATTATGTACCAAGGTACCTAAGGGAATATTTGCCAACGGCAAGGCATTCCCCACCTTAATATCCGCTTCCGGGCCGCTGTAAAGTACATCGCCGACTTTCAGGCCGTTAGGAGCAATAATATATTTCTTTTCCCCGTCCGCATAAAACAAAAGTGCTATGTTCGCGGAGCGATTCGGATCGTATTCGATCGTCGCCACTTTAGCGGGAATGTTATCTTTAATACGTTTAAAATCAATCAAACGATAGCGGCGTTTATGTCCTCCGCCCTGATGGCGAACAGTCATTCGACCGCTGTTGTTACGACCGCCCTTGTTGGTTACTTTTACCAGCAAGGATTTTTCCGGTTTAGACGTCGTAATTTCTTCGAACGTAGAAACTGTCATAAAACGACGACTAGCGGAATACGGCTTAAATGATTTAATGGCCATTATAGTGCCTCCTCCTTCAATTCCTTATTCCTTATGCGCCTTCAAAAAATTCAATAGTTTCGCCTTCCTGAAGGGTAACAACGGCTTTTTTATAATCCGAACGTTTGCCTTCGAATTTACCCATACGTTTTACTTTTCCCAGCACGCGAATCGTAGCTACGCTTTTTACTTTTACGTTAAATACGCTTTCCACCGCTTTGCGTATTTCAATTTTATTCGCATGCAGAGGTACCTTGAACGTATATTTGCCGTCAGACATGAGCATCGTCGTTTTTTCAGTAATAATCGGTTTCAACAACAGATCATGCATATCCATTACGCGAGCACCTCCTCAATCTTCGCTACAGCGCTCTTGGTTACGAACAATTTCGTATAATGGAGCAAATCAAAAATATTCACGCCTTCTGTAGAAATCGCTTTCACGCCTTCAATATTACGTGCACACCGGATAACAATTTCATCGTTGTCCGTAACGAACAAAACTTTTTCTCCCGTAAATTGGAAGTTCTTAATCAAGGCTACGACTTCTTTCGTTTTAGCCGCCGCCAACTTAATTTCATCCAATACGAACAATTCGTTCGTATTAACTTTATCGCTCAACGCGGATTTTACAGCCAATCTTCTTGCCTTACGCGGCATTTTCTGCGCATACGAACGCGGATGGGGTCCCCAAACGGTACCGCCGCCGACCCACAAGGGGCTGCGCGAACTGCCTACACGGGCCCGACCGGTTCCTTTTTGTTTCCAAGGTTTTCTGCCGCCGCCGCGAACCAGGCCTCTGGTTTTCGTGGAATGCGTACCCAAGCGTTCATTGGCGAGTTGACGAAGCAATGCCTGACGCATTACGGCTTCGTTTACTTCAACGCCAAATACGCTATCGTTCAATTCGATTTCACCGGTTTTAGCGCCGGTAATATTATACGTACTTACTTTTGGCATTATAATTTATCCTCCTTCCTGTATGACAACTCTTAGCGGGGTTTTACCGTATCACGGATCATTACCAGGCTTCCTTTAGCCCCGGGAATACCGCCTTTGATCAAAATAAGGTTTTTATCCATGTCCACTTTCACTACAGACAGATGCAATACTGTAGCTTGATTACCGCCCATTTGTCCAGGAAGTTTTTTACCTTTGACGACCTTACCGCCGCCGCCGCTGATCATAGGTCCGAGAGAGCCCGGTTCACGATGAGATTTGGAACCGTGTCCCATAGGCCCGCGGTGAAAACCGTGCCGTTTAATCGTACCTGCAAAGCCCTTTCCCTTGCCGGTGCCAATTACGTCGACGAGATCGCCGCTTGCGAATATATCAGCTGCCAGAGTTTGGCCAACCGTGTATTCCGGTGTATCCGTCAAACGCAATTCGCGAAGATACTTCACAGGATTGACGCCTGCTTTTGCAAATTGTCCTTTAACAGGTTTTGTCAAATGTTTTTCTTTTACTTCGCCATAGCCGATCTGAATGGAGTTGTATCCGTCCGTGTCTACCGTTTTTACACGTACTACTACATTCGGGGACGCTTCGACGACAGTAACGGGAACGACCGCACCTTCTTCCGTAAAAATCTGAGTCATTCCCAACTTTTTACCCAAAATAGCTTTAGACATAATCGCACCTCCTCCTATAATTTAATTTCAATGTCCACGCCGGCCGGCAAATCGAGTCGCATCAACGCATCCACGGTCTTATTTGATGCTTCCAAAATGTCGATCAAACGCTTGTGCGTACGAAGTTCGAACTGTTCACGGGAATCTTTGTTCACATGCGGAGAACGCAGAATCGTGAAAATGTTCTTTTCCGTCGGAAGCGGAATCGGGCCGGATACCATAGCACCTGTCCGTTTCGCCGTGTCGACGATCTTCGCCGCGCTTTGATCCAAAGTTTTGTGATCATAAGCTTTCAGGCGAATTCTGATTCTTTCCTGTTTTGCCATTACTTAATTCCTCCTAACGTCTATTTCCTTGAACAGACTGCTCCATAAGAGTTTCCCTGCTTGGCAGGCAACATCTTATATCATAGTTTACGGTGAACAGGGTATAATTTTCCTGTTGTCGCGTACTTACATATTTTACTACAAAAGCAAGTGTCATGCAAGATTTTTTCCGATGTTTTCCTTGTTTTCGCAAAACCTGCAGACCGATTTCACATGTATTTTATGCCCGAATGAAATATTCGCCATATCCCGTTTTATGCGGACGATCCGAGCAGACCTCCTTCCCGCTGAAAAAATAAAAAAATAGAGTTGCAGATATCTGCAACTCTATCCTGTAAGTCGATTTATGCGTCGATTTCAGAAACGACACCGGCGCCTACTGTACGACCGCCTTCACGAATAGCGAAACGCAAGCCTACTTCAATAGCAATCGGCGTAATTAATTCCACGTCCATTTTTACGTTATCGCCGGGCATGCACATTTCCGTGCCTTCCGGTAATTGAATAACGCCCGTTACGTCGGTTGTACGGAAGTAGAACTGCGGACGATAACCGTTAAAGAACGGCGTATGACGACCGCCTTCATCTTTCGTCAAAACGTATACCTGTGCTTTGAACTTGGTGTGCGGATGAATGGAACCGGGTTTTGCCAATACTTGGCCGCGTTCGATTTCTTTACGATCCACGCCGCGAAGCAGGGCGCCGATGTTGTCGCCGGCTTCCGCCAAATCCAACAATTTACGGAACATTTCCACGCCCGTAACAACTGTCTGTTTCGGTTCTTCCGCCAAGCCTACGATTTCTACCGTATCGCCGACTTTAACCGTACCGCGTTCTACACGGCCCGTAGCTACCGTACCGCGACCGGTAATGGTGAATACGTCTTCGACAGGCATCAGGAACGGTTTGTCCGTCGGTCGATCCGGCGTCGGAATATATTCGTCAACCTTAGCCATCAATTCCAAAATGCTCTTTTCCGCTTCCGCATCCCCTTCCAGAGCTTTCAAAGCGGAGCCTACAACGATAGGAATATCGTCGCCGGGGAATTCATAAGAGCTGAGCAAGTCACGAACTTCCATTTCCACCAATTCAATGAGTTCCGGATCGTCTACCTGGTCGGCTTTATTGAGGTATACAACAATTGCCGGTACACCGACCTGACGGGCCAAGAGGATGTGTTCGCGAGTCTGCGGCATAGGGCCGTCGGCAGCGGAAACAACCAAAATAGCGCCGTCCATCTGTGCCGCACCGGTGATCATGTTTTTAACATAATCGGCATGCCCCGGGCAATCCACATGTGCATAATGACGAGCATCCGTTTCATATTCAACGTGTGCCGTATTAATAGTAATACCGCGTTCCCGTTCTTCCGGTGCCTTATCGATATCGGCATAATCTTCAAATTTTGCATACCCTTTTTGCGACAATACTTTTGTAATAGCAGCCGTTAAGGTAGTTTTGCCGTGGTCAACGTGTCCAATCGTACCGATGTTAACATGCGGTTTGGTTCTTTCATAATGTTCTTTTGCCATGTTAGAATTCCTCCAATGTCTTTTAGAATATATTATCCTTTTTCACTGATGATCTTTTCCGCTACGTTTTTCGGAACTTCTTCGTAGTGGTCAAAGGTCATGGTGTACACACCACGGCCTTGCGTTTTAGAACGCAAATCCGTCGCATAACCGAACATTTCCGCCAACGGTACAAAGGCATTAATATGTTCTGCGCCGCTGCGCATTTCCATACCTTCCACCCGTCCGCGACGAGAGTTCAAATCGCCGATGACATCGCCCATATATTCTTCCGGAACGACAACTTCGACTTTTGTATACGGTTCCAGAAGAACCGGATTGGCTTTTCTTGCACCTTCTTTGAACCCCATGGAACCGGCAATCTTAAAGGCCATTTCCGAAGAGTCCACTTCATGGTACGAGCCGTCATATACTACTACTTTAATATCCACCATCGGGAAGCCTGCCAATACGCCCGTTTCCATCGCTTCACGAACACCCGCTTCTACAGAACCGATGTATTCTTTCGGAATCGCCCCGCCGACAACCTTGTTTTCAAATTCGTATCCTTTGCCCTGTTCCTGCGGAATCAATTCCAACCAGCAATCACCATATTGTCCGCGACCGCCGGATTGACGCTTGAAAAATCCGCGAGCCTTAACATCCTGACGAATCGTTTCACGATACGCAACCTGCGGTTTACCGACATTGCAATCCACTTTAAATTCGCGTGACATACGATCCACAATAATGTCCAAATGCAATTCACCCATGCCGGATATAATGGTCTGTCCGGTTTCCGCATCCGTTTTCACACGGAAAGTCGGATCTTCTTCCGCCAATCGGGATAAAGCCGTACCCATTTTTTCCTGGTCCGCCTTGGTTTTCGGTTCAACAGCTACGGAAATAACCGGTTCCGGGAATTCCATTTTTTCCAAAATGATGGGATTCTTTTCATCACAAAGCGTATCCCCCGTCGTAGTGTCTTTCAACCCTACAATAGCGCCGATATCTCCGCTGTAGGCTTCCTGCACTTCTTCACGATGATTGGCGTGCATCCGCAAGATACGTCCGACCCGTTCTTTTTTTCCTTTGGTCGAATTATAAACGTAAGTGCCGGCCTGCAAGGTACCGGAATATACCCGGAAGAACGCTAATTTTCCGACAAAGGGGTCGGCCATAATCTTAAAGGCCAAAGCCGAGAACGGTTCATTGTCATCCGCTTTACGGGTATCTTCTTCCCCCGTATCCGGATTGGTTCCGCCTACGGGCGGAATGTCCAACGGCGACGGCATATAGTCGACAACCGCATCCAACAACATTTGAATCCCTTTGTTTTTGTATGCGGAACCGCAAAGTACAGGGAATAATTTATTCGTTACGACAGCCTGTCGAATAGCTTTTTTAATTTCATCCGTACTGATTTCTTCGCCGTCCAAGTACTTCATCATTAATTCGTCATCGGTTTCGCAAACCGCTTCCAACATAATTTGACGATATTCTTCCGCCTGTTCCTTCATATCGGCAGGAATTTCCACGATTTCAATTTCTTTACCGAGCGTATCTTCATACACTTCCGCTTTCATGGTTACCAAGTCAATAATCCCGGTAAAGGTGGTTTCCGCACCGATCGGCAATTGAATCGCTACGGCATTGGCTTGTAACCGATCCTTCATCATTTGTACACAATTCAAGAAATCCGCGCCGGTTGTATCCATTTTGTTAATAAATGCAATTCGGGGAACATGATAATGTTCAGCCTGACGCCATACCGTTTCAGACTGCGGTTCTACCCCGCCTTTCGCGGAAAAAACAGCAACAGAACCGTCGAGCACGCGCAGAGAACGTTCCACTTCCACCGTGAAGTCAACGTGCCCCGGCGTATCGATGATGTTAATACGATGGTCTTTCCAGTGTGCAGTCGTTGCGGCGGAAGTAATGGTAATTCCGCGTTCTTGTTCCTGTGCCATCCAGTCCATGGTAGCTGCGCCTTCATGAACTTCACCAATTTTATGAACTCGGCCTGTATAGAAAAGGATACGTTCTGTTGTCGTGGTTTTACCGGCATCAATATGTGCCATGATCCCGATATTTCTTGTTTTTTCCAAAGAAAACTCTCTTGCCACGATTGTTTCACTCCTCCAGTACTATAAAAAACTACCAGCGATAATGCGCAAAGGCCTTATTAGCTTCCGCCATTTTGTGCGTATCTTCTTTCTTCTTTACAGCTGCGCCGGCGTTATTAAAAGCATCCATCAATTCCGCTGCGAGCTTTTCTTTCATCGTGCGTTCTCCCCGTTTCCGGGCATACGCTACGGTCCAGCGAATCCCCAAAGACAGGCGACGATCCGCACGAACTTCTACAGGCACTTGATAGTTGGCGCCGCCGACACGACGAGCCCGAACTTCCAATACGGGCATAACATTATTCAATGCCTGTTCAAATACTTCCATCGGTTCCTTATTCATTTTAGAACGGATAATATCAAAGGCGTCATATACAATAGATTCGGCAATGCCTTTTTTACCGTCCAACATAACTTTATTAATGAAGCGCGTTACCAATTTGGAATGGTATACCGGATCCGGCAATACATCGCGCTTCGGCACTGGGCCTTTTCTTGGCATGTTTAATTCCTCCTTTTTCGTAAGTCATCAAGGTCGCACAAGCTCTTATTTAGCTTTTTTGGCGCCATATTTTGAACGGGATTGCTGCCGATCGGATACGCCGGCCGTGTCCAAGGCACCGCGGACAATATGATAACGTACACCGGGAAGGTCTTTAACACGACCGCCTCTGATTAATACTACGCTATGTTCCTGTAAATTGTGACCAATGCCGGGAATATAAGCAGTTACTTCGATAGCGTTCGTCAAACGAACACGGGCAACTTTACGCAATGCAGAGTTAGGTTTTTTCGGCGTGGCAGTATATACACGCGTGCAAACACCGCGCTTCTGCGGGCAATTTTTCAATGCCGGTGCTGTAGATTTGCTGATCGAGTCCTGACGTCCTTTTCGAACTAATTGGCTGATTGTTGGCATGTGGGCACCTCCTTTCCAAACAATTAGATTTATAATGTAATCACCGTTGAGACCTGCTCGCCGATGATATTACCGAGATTATTTGAGCACTCCGACAGCCGCCGCTTTTACTTTTATACGGCAGGCCTTTCCCAATTCGACCATGGAATACGTCGTATCGACGGGTATGCCCATGACGCTTGCACATTGCCATAACGGAGCAACTACCACCTTTTCCGCATCCTTGGCAATATACAGTTGTACTGTTTCGTTTCGTTTCATTGCTTTTAGTGTTTGTTTGGCACCTACCGTTTTCCGTGCATCCGCACCAAGTACTAAGCTCACGAAACATCACTCCTCACCCATATTCACGAGTCCGTATTGTAGATAATGCAATACTGGATTATTGTATCATTCTGCGGTTATACTGTCAATGTATTTTTCTGAAGATCTGCATAATACCCGCCTCTTTTATTACACTTTTCCGTGTGTATCGTTTTGCATGCGTTTTCCGCAACAACGATTTACGAAGCCGAAAAAAAAGCTGTACGCCTTTTATGGCGCACAGCTTTTTTTCAAATCGTTTTATTCCGTAACCGCATCGTCTTCATTCTCACCGGTTTCGCCGTCTTCCAAAATAGCCGGCGGCACCATATTAATCACTTTTACTTTGCGATACCGACTCATGCCCGTACCGGCGGGAATCAATTTGCCGATAATGACATTTTCTT
Source organism: Megasphaera lornae (assembly GCF_000214495.1). Classification (GTDB taxonomy): domain Bacteria; phylum Bacillota; class Negativicutes; order Veillonellales; family Megasphaeraceae; genus Megasphaera; species Megasphaera lornae. The sequence goes on from NZ_AFIJ01000039.1 coordinate 30,815, forward strand.
TTAATCCCAACAACGGATCCACTTTGCCTTTAATCGCGGCATCCGTCAAAACGCGTGTCGTTTCCTGGAAAGAAGCGGCCGAAAGGAAGGATTCCGTAGCCAGAGCCGCTTTCGTAATCCCCAACAACATGGGGCGTCCTTCCGCCGTCTTACCGCCATTGGCCCGTACACGGCGATTCATATCTTCAAACGTATTCACATCTATATAATCTCCCGGCAATACATCCGCATCTCCCGCGTCTTCAATTTTCATTTTGCGCAACATTTGCCGTACAATTACTTCAATGTGCTTATCGTTAATACCTACCCCTTGTGACTTGTAAACCTTTTGTACTTCATATACCAAGTACCGTTGTGTAGCTTCCACTCCCAAAATCTGCAATATATCATGCGGGTTAATGGAACCGGCCGTAATACGTGCGCCCTTCTTGACGGAATCGCCTTCATGCACCACCAAATGTGCGCCATACGGAATGGTGTAGCTTCGTTCGTCGCCATCTTGATTCGTTACATGTACAATATTAATATCGTGATGATCTTCTTTTTCGGAAATCGAAATCACCCCGTCTATTTCCGTAACGATCGCATTGCCCTTCGGCTTACGGGCTTCAAACAATTCTTCTACACGCGGCAACCCTTGGGTAATATCGCCGGCAGAAGCCACCCCGCCGGTATGGAACGTACGCATTGTCAACTGTGTCCCCGGTTCACCGATAGACTGAGCGGCAATCGTCCCCACCGATTCACCGACATTGACCTTGCCGCCGGTGCCGAGATCGCGACCGTAGCATTTTGCGCAAACGCCGTAACGGCTGTGGCAGGTAAGCACGGAGCGAATCCGCACTTTAGTATAATACTTGGCCACCTCTTTCGCCTGTGCCGCCATAATTTCTTCATTCAACGCCACAATGACTTCCCCCGTATCCGGGTTCACCAAAGTTTCTGCGGCGGTTCGTCCTTCTATGCGTTCTTCCAACGGTTCAATAACGCCGCTGCCTTCTACAATAGCCGTAACTTCCACACCGCGAATGTCATTATTACGAACTTTGACTTCTTCCACGTCACTCTGCAAAATACGTTCAATCGCTTCTTCCGTAAGCGGCGTCTTATCAACACAAATTTCAATACCGTTAGAATCGTAAATCGTGCCTTCCACCGTTTTTCCCAGCATATTTTCCACCATCGATTTACGAATAGCTTCTCGGAACCCTTCTTCCGGTGCGCCCAGGGAAACGATTTCAATGTTGTTCGTATGATTCAGATCATCGTTAATATCCAATTGACTGCCGCGTAAATATAATTTCGGCAATTTATGCGCAATAACCGTATCCATGTCATCATTCGTCAATAAATGATCTTCTTCAAAAATAGTCTCTTTCGTTTCCGGATCGACCGCATTGCGTGCCAATACCCGACCGATCAGCTTATCCCGCAATAAATTGACCGCTTGCCGGCAAGAACTTGCCAGCCGCGCCCGTTCCCGCACCAAGTCGATGCCGAAAACATCACAATCGTCTTCACGTACAATAACATCCTGCGATACATCCACCAGGCGTCGGGTTAAATATCCGGAATCGGCGGTCCGCAATGCCGTGTCCGCCAAGCCTTTGCGCGCTCCGTGAGAAGAAGTAAAGTAATCCAATACCGATAACCCTTCACGGAAATTGGCTTTAATCGGTAAGTCGATAATTCGTCCCGACGGATCCGCCATTAATCCGCGCATGCCGGCAACCTGACGAATCTGTTGCTTATTACCGCGTGCCCCCGAATCGGCCATCATAAAGATCGAGTTGAACGGATCCATATTATCCATCATGACTTCCGTAACATCGTCCGTCGCTTTTTCCCAAATCGCGCACGTTTTTCTATACCGTTCATCTTCCGTAATTAAGCCGCGTTGAAACATAGTGGAAACATGCTGTACTTGCTTATCCGCCGCATCCAAAATAGTCCATTTCCCTTCCGGAATTTGAATGTCCGAAATGGCAATCGACATGCCGGCCTGTCGTGCGTAATGGTAGCCGATATTTTTAATCCGATCCAATAAGGCCGCCGTTTTTGTATTCCCAACTAAATGGAAGCACGCATCTACCAATTTGCCGATTTCTTTTTTATTCATCAACACTCCCAAACAAGGAACTTCGACAAACTGTTTATCCTTAATAAATTCTGCCGCCTGTTGCCGATCCACCTTATGGGCCGGTAACGGACGTATGGACAATAAATCCACATCAAACTCTTCTTTTAATTGGGAAAAGCCGAAATCCTGAATACGACCGTCCTCCACCCTTATTTTAACTAAGTGAGTGGAATCGATAATGCCGTTCCGATAAGCAAACACCGCTTCTTGCGGATCGTCGAAGACCATGACTTTATCAGTGTGGTATAACCGCAATTCGTCATAAAGCTGGTCATTATACAACAATTTTCCCGCCGTAGTTTCAATGAGACCGTGTCCGGGAATGCGCACTTTAATAAGCGCTTCAATATCAATGACTTTTGCATCATAAGCCAACATAACTTCTTCATAAGAAGAAAAACTCTTGCCTTCCCCTTTGGCGCCCGGTTTGACAAGTGTCAAATAATACGCGCCCAACACCATATCCTGTGTCGGCACGGCTACCGGCTTACCGTCTTTCGGCGCTAAAATATTATGTGCCGAAAGCATCAACGTCCGCGCTTCCGATTGGGCTTCTACGGACAACGGCAAATGGCAGGCCATCTGGTCACCGTCAAAATCCGCATTAAAAGCCGTGCAAACCAACGGATGAAGTTTAATCGCCCGTCCTTCCCAAAGGATCGGTTCAAACGCCTGAATCCCTAAACGATGCAACGTAGGCGCCCGATTCAATAATACCGGATGTTCGGTAATAACATCTTCCAATACATCCCATACTTCATTGCTCACTCGTTCCACTTTTTTCTTCGCATTTTTAATATTCGTGGCAATTCCCTGTTCCACCAGTTTTTTCATCACAAACGGTTTAAAGAGCTCCAAGGCCATTTCTTTCGGCAATCCGCATTGATGCATCTTCAATTCCGGACCGACTACGATAACGGAACGCCCTGAATAATCGACACGTTTTCCCAATAAGTTTTGACGGAATCGCCCTTGTTTTCCTTTTAGCATATCCGACAGAGATTTTAACGGCCGATTCCCCGGGCCGGCCACCGGACGTCCGCGACGTCCGTTATCCAGCAGTGCATCTACCGCTTCCTGTAACATTCGTTTTTCATTGCGAATAATAATATCCGGTGCACCCAGATTTAATAAACGCGATAACCGATTGTTACGATTAATAACGCGTCTGTATAAATCATTCAAGTCGGAAGTGGCGAAACGTCCGCCGTCCAATTGCACCATAGGACGCAATTCCGGCGGAATGACGGGAATGACGTCCATAATCATCCATTCCGGTTTATTTCCGGAATGCCGAAACGATTCCACCACTTCCAACCGCCGAATCGCTTTTAAGCGCCGTTGCCCCGTAGCATCACGAAGTTCTTCGCGCAATTCTTTATTCAACGTTTCCAAATCCAAGGCCCGCAGCAGCTCTTGTACCGCCGCCGCGCCCATACCTACACGGAATTTATCCCCATACATATCCAAATATTGACGATATTCCGTTTCTGTCAAAAGCTGCTGTTTTGATAACGGCGTATCCCCCGGATCCAATACGATATACGAGGCAAAATACAATACTTTTTCCAAGGCGCGAGGCGAAATGTCCAAAATCAGCCCCATGCGGCTGGGAATCCCTTTAAAATACCATATATGGGACACGGGAGTAGCCAACTTAATATGGCCCATTCGTTCCCGACGAACTTTGGCACGCGTGACTTCTACACCGCACCGATCGCAAACCACGCCCTTATAGCGAATTCTTTTATATTTACCGCAATGGCATTCCCAATCTTTCGTCGGGCCGAAAATGCGTTCACAAAACAGCCCGTCTCTTTCCGGCTTCAGCGTACGATAATTTATCGTTTCCGGCTTTTTTACTTCCCCGTGCGACCATTCCATAATTTTTTCCGGAGAAGCCAAGCCGATTCTCATGGAATCAAATTCGTTCACATCCAGCACTAATACCGCTCCCTTCCGTTCCTATTCGTCCTCATCCGATTCATCTTCTGTATCTGCAGCCGGTTCCGCAGCCGCTTCTATATCCGCCATCACATCTAATCCCATACCGCTCATTACATCTTCTTCCTCGCCGTTATGAACGGGCTCTTCGCCGGAAAGTTCCGCGGCAAGGCGTTCATTGCCGTTTTCTTCGCCTTCCATAACCCGACGAATTTCTTCCGTCTGTTCCGGCGTAGCTTCGTCTTCCTCTTCCAATTCTTTCACAACCACTTCGTCGCCGTCTTCATTTAAAATTTGCACATCCAAGCCGATTGCCTGCAATTCTTTTAACAATACTTTGAAAGATTCGGGGACTCCCGGTTCCGGAATGTTTTCCCCTTTAACAATCTTTTCATAGGCTTTCACCCGACCGACCACATCATCCGACTTGATGGTCAACATTTCTTGTAAAGTATAGGCGGCCCCGTAAGCTTCCAACGCCCACACTTCCATTTCCCCGAAACGCTGGCCGCCGAATTGTGCTTTACCGCCTAACGGCTGCTGCGTTACCAAAGAATACGGTCCGGTAGACCGCGCATGAATCTTATCGTCTACGAGATGATGCAGTTTCAAGAAATACGTATACCCGACCGTTACGCGCCGATCCATCGGTTCGCCTGTACGGCCGTCATATAACACGGATTTACCGTCTTCCGGTAAGCCGGCAATTTTCAACGCTTCAAAAACATCTTCCGCCTGCGCACCGTCAAATACGGGTGTAGCAATATGAACTCCCGCCTTATCCGGCTTCGGCATACCATATGCATCCACATCATATCCGGCCTCTTTTAATTTCGCTTCCAACTTGGGATCCATGGCTTTTATCTGCAATCCCATTTCATGCATGGCCCAACCCAAATGCGTTTCCAAAATCTGTCCGATATTCATCCGTGACGGTACGCCCAAGGGATTCAAAACAATCTGTACCGGCGTGCCGTCCGGCAAAAAGGGCATATCTTCCTGCCGCATAACGCGGGAGACAACCCCTTTATTTCCGTGACGACCGGACATTTTATCACCTTCATGAATTTTTCGTTTTTGCGCAATATACACTCGTACCAACCGATTTACGCCCGGCGGCAATTCATCATTATTTTCACGAGAAAATACGCGTACGTTTACTACTTTTCCCGATTCGCCGTGCGGCACGCGCAACGACGTATCGCGTACTTCCCGTTCTTTATCTCCGAAAATAGCGCGCAACAACCGTTCTTCCGGCGTAAGTTCCGTTTCCCCTTTGGGCGTTACTTTTCCTACCAATACGTCCCCCGGAACAACATCGGCGCCAATCATAATAATACCGTTTTCATCTAAATTTTTAGTACTTTCTTCACTCACATTAGGAATTTCCCGGGTGATTTCTTCCGCACCTAATTTTGTATCTCGTGCATCGCACTCATATTCTTCAATATGAATGGAGGTATATAAATCATTTTTCGGTAAATCTTCACTAAGCAACACTGCGTCTTCGTAGTTATAGCCTTCCCACGGCATGTACGCTACCAAAATATTATACCCTAAGGCCAATTCGCCGCCGTCCGTCGCCATCCCGTCCGCCAGCACCTGTCCGGCCGTTACGTGTTCGTTTTTGTAAACCAAAGGGCGTTGATTAATGCAAGTACTTTGGTTGGAACGCACAAACTTAATCAGTTTGTACGTGTCAACGGAACCCGCATCGCTTTGTACTTCAATTTCATCACCCGTAACCCGGGTAACGACCCCGTCGTGTTTTGCCAAAATGCAAACCCCCGAATCGCAGGCCGCTTTATATTCCATCCCCGTACCGACCAGAGGCGCCTGCGTACGCAATAACGGCACAGCCTGGCGCTGCATATTCGCGCCCATTAACGCGCGGTTCGCATCATCGTTTTCCAAGAAAGGAATCATGGATGTCCCTACAGAAATAACTTCTTTCGGCGATACGTCCATAAAATCAACGCGATCGGCTTTAAATTCCCGCGTATCTTCTCCATGGCGGCAAGCAACCCGTTCATGTACGAAATGACCGTCTTCCGTCAACGGTTCATTCGCCTGCGCAATAATGTATTGTTCTTCTTCATCGGCCGTAATATAACTTACTTCATTCGTAACCACGCCGGTTTCTTTATCCACCCGACGATACGGTGCTTCAATAAAGCCGAACTCGTTTACTTTTCCGAAGCAGGCCAGCGAAGAAATCAACCCGATGTTCGGTCCTTCCGGCGTTTCTACAGGGCACATACGACCATAATGCGAATGATGTACGTCACGTACTTCAAAACCGGCCCGTTCTCGCGACAAGCCGCCGGGTCCCAAGGCACTCAACCGGCGTTTATGCGTCAACTCCGCCAACGGATTGGTCTGGTCCATAAACTGTGACAACTGGCTGGAACCGAAAAATTCTTTAATCGCGGCTACTACCGGACGAATATTGATCAAACTCTGCGCTTCCACCGTTTCCGCATCTTGTGTAGTCATACGTTCCCGCACAACCCGTTCCATACGCGTCAACCCGATACGGAATTGATTCTGCAGCAGCTCGCCTACGCAACGCAACCGACGATTGCCCAAGTGGTCAATATCATCCACGGTACCGAAACCGTCCATTAAATTCAACAAGTAATCAATATGCGCAATAATGTCTTCTCTCGTAATCGTTCTGTGTTCATAAGGCAGATTACTGTTATTGCAAATAATTTTATAAACAGAACCGTCGACTTTTTCCACCAACGCTTCTACCAAACCTTCGCCGGAAAACACCCGACTGTCCCGAATTTTTTTCACTTCTTCCGAGCCGATTTCCGTATGTGCCTCAACAATAATTTCGCCGGTTTCCCGATCAACAATAGGTTCATGCAGGGTCAAGCCGAACAGGCGTCGTTCCCAGCCCAACTTCTTGGCCGCTTTGTAGCGTCCCACACGAGCCATATCATACCGACGGGCATCAAAAAATAAGCCTTCAAAAAGGTTCCGGGCACTTTCTACCGTAGGCGGTTCGGCAGGACGTAACTTCTTATAAATTTCAACCAGCGCTTCTTCCTGAGATTCGGTAGTATCCTTTTCAAACGTAGCTTTTAAGCGTTTGTCATCAAAAAACAGATCTAAAATTTCCGCATTTGTAGACCAGCCCAAAGCGCGAATCAACACGGTTACAGGAATTTTCCGATTCCGATCAATACGGGCATACACAATATCGTTTGCATCCGTTTCCAACTCAATCCACGCGCCCCGGTTCGGAATAACGGTGGACGTATACAAACGAATTCCCATAGGGTCTATTTCCCGTCCGTAATATACCCCGGGAGAACGCACCAACTGACTGACGATAACACGTTCCGCACCATTAATAATAAACGTACCTGTATCGGTAATCAAAGGGAAATCGCCCATAAAAATATCTTTATCATTTACTTCCCCGGTTTCATGATTGACTAAACGAACTTGAACACGCAACGGCGCGGCATACGTCGTATCCCGTTCTTTACATTCACGAATATCGTATTTAGGCTCGCCTAATTTAAAGTTTTCAAAGGACAAAGATAAATTTCCCGCAGCGTCTTCAATGGGAGAAATATCTTTGAATATATCCTTCAATCCCTTTTCCAGGAACCATTCGTAGGACTTATTTTGCAAATCCAACAAATGCGGCATTTTCAAGACCTCGTTAATCTTGGCATATGTGTATCGAGTTCTTTTCCCTACTTGTACAGGTTTGAACATGCTGATCCTTCACCCCTTATAAAAAGTTAATGCATGCAGTGATATTCACCGCTGTGAAAAAGCGACAAAAAAGCAAGGCTCTTTATATAAAAGTGAACCTTGCTTAATTTGTATTTTCCGGAAGTTCTTCCTCCATGCATCTCCATAACATCAATTGAACATTTTGCAATGAGTTATTATAGCATGAATTATATAATCCGTCAATATATTTATTGTTTAATTTTTGCTAAGGTATATTTTTTCTTACCTTTACGAACCACCACAAATTTACCGTGTGAATTTTTATGAGGATACACGATTTCTTCCGCCTGCTTAACTTTAACCCCGTTAATCGTCACGGCTCCATGCGCCACATCTTCTCTCGCCTGCCGTTTAGACGTATATATCCCCGCATCCACCAACCAATTCACAACATCTTTTTCCGTTGCCGACACTTCTACCGTCGGCATATTTCCGAACGCCTGCAGCAGTTCCCGTTCGGATAATTCTTCTATGCTGCCGTGAAACAGGGCTTCCGTAATCCGTTGTGCTTCCGCCAGCGCTTCTTTCGAATGTACAAAAACCGTCACTTCTTCCGCCAGCCGCCGCTGTGCCGCCCGTTTTTCCGGTTCCTTTTGCACCGCTTCCGCCAGCGCATTAATTTCTTCTTGCCCCAAAAAGGTAAAATATTTCAAATACTTGACAACATCCGCATCGTCCTGATTCAACCAAAATTGATAAAATTCAAACGGCGATGTTTTTTCCGGATCCAGCCAAACCGCACCGCCGGCGGTTTTTCCGAACTTCGTGCCGTCCGCTTTCAGCATGAGCGGAATGGTCAAGCCGTACGCTTCCGCCGTACTGCCGTGAATCTTCCGAATCGTATCCGTCCCGGCCGTAATATTTCCCCACTGATCGGCGCCCCCGATTTGCAGCTGTACGTGGTAAGTAGAAAAGAGATGTTCAAAATCCATGGACTGTAAAATTTGATAGGTAAATTCCGTAAACGAAATCCCCGCATCCAGTCGACTGGCTACCACATCCTTAGCCAACATTACATTCACGCTGAACAGCTTGCCGTAATCGCGCAAAAACGTAAGAACATCGATTTTACTCAACCAATCGGCATTATTGACGAATGTGATTCGGTCTTCTTCGCCAAACAAATGCGCAAATTGTGCTCTCAGTTTCGCCGCATTGGCCTGTACTTTTTCCATCGTTTGTAGTTGCCGTTCCGTTTTTCTGCCGCTCGGATCTCCGATAGCGCCCGTACCGCCGCCGATCAGCACCACCGGATGATGACCGGCCGCAGCAAAGCGCTTCAACATCATGAAGGGAATCAAATGGCCGATATGCATGCTGTCACCGGTAGGATCCACGCCGCAATACAAGGAGATTTTTTTCTCTTCCGTCAACTTTCGCAACCCGGCTTCATCGGTCATTTGATTAATGGCGCCTCGCCATGTCAATTCATCAATAATATTCATCCAACCCGCTCCTTTGCTCTGAACCTATGCTTAATGTTCTCATTATACTTCAGCGGTCTGTTCGCTGTCAAAAATCGGGTGTCTCGGCAGCCGGCATTTTTTCTTGCACGCTTCCTTGCCGATAAGCTTGTAATAAGTCTTTTAACGCCTCAATCATTTGCCATAACTTTTTGCCTTCGTCCGTATCGCCAATCATGAGTCGCTTCGGTTCCCATTCGATTTGTGCGGAATCGGACTCAATATCCGCATTGTGTTGCAAGACTTGTGCCACATTCTTAAACGGATAATGAGACTTGATCCGAATTCCGTGCGAATTAAAAATCAACGTATATCCGGCAATCCCTGTAGAGCCCTGATACGCCTTGCAAAATCCGCCGTCAATACATATTTCCTTACCTTCGGCGCGAATCGGGCTTTCTCCTTTTTTCACTTTGACCGGCGTATGACCGTTAATAATATGACCTTGCGGAGAATCAATGCCGAATTCATGTAATATTTTTATACATTCCCGCTTATCCCGATTCAACCGATAATACGCATTCTGCGGTTCTTTCCACGTCGTTTCATCGACAATATAGCTGCGTTCAAAGGTTTTTACCGTCCGACCGGAAACCGGCGAATCGATGCCCACCCATAAATACCACATATAATCCAAACTGTCCGGATCGCGCTGTTGATAGGCCTGACGTACCAGCCGATCGACCCGCTCCATCAGTGCCTTTCCATGATACGCTTTACCTTGAATCATGACCTCTTTAAAACTGCCGTCTTCCTGCAACGGAATCCCGCCGTGAAACAATAAATTATTATTATAGCTGCAATACATCGCCCCATGACTGTAAAAAAATCGTACATGTTGTTGTAATCGTTCACTTTCTAAAAAGGCCGTTTGAATTTGCGTCATAATTTTTTCTTCTTCCGCCGATAACGCATACGGATCCTGCGGATCCACCGTCGGAAAATCCCGCGTCGTCAACGCATACGTTTTTCCGCCCAAAAGAATCGTTCCCTGTTCCCGATTAATCGTATGAAACAGCAGCCGATCCGCCATTCCATATTCCGGATGCCGCATAATCGCCTGTCCTTCCAACTTGGATAACACGACATTAATCGCCTTTACCATAGGATCAATGCCGTCATCCTGCGTATAAGTTCGCAGCGCAAACAGCGCAAAAGACCGTAAACTGATGCCGTAGCCGCTTTCCAATATTTCCAAATTGTGATACCGAATATTATTTCTCAGCACATTCGCCGTGCAGGCCAAACTGCCGGCGGCCGCACCCATCCACAAAATATCATGATTTCCCCATTGAATATCCAACGAATGATGCTGCATCAATGTATCCATAATTTTATCCGCATGCGGACCGCGATCATAAATATCTCCGATAATATGCAGATGATCCACCGCCAACCGTTTAATTAAAGCGGCTAACGCCGTAATAAATTCCCGAATACTGCCGGTTTCCAAAATGCTGTCCACAATTTTCGTATGATACGCATGCCGATTCTTATCTTCCTCCGGCTGTGCATGCAGTAATTCATCAATAACAAACCGAAATACGGGAGCCATCGCCTTACGTACTCTCGAACGCGAATATTTGGAAGACAATAATTTGGCCACTTGCAGCAAAATATCCAAATTGGTTCTTGCCCAAGCATCGGTCAATTTATGTTCTCTCACCAACATATCCATTTTTTCTTTGGGATAATAAATAAGCGTCAATACATTTGCTCGTTCCTGCCCGGTCAACGTCTGCGAAAACAATAAGTCCACTTTTTCCCGAATAACGCCGGAACAATTATTTAATATATGATAGAAGGCCTCATACTCACCATGTAAATCACTCATAAAATGTTCCGTTCCCTTAGGTAAATTTACAATGGCCTGTAAATTAATAATCTCCGTAAACGTCGCTGCTTGCGTCGGATATTCTTTGGCCAGCAGTTCCAAATACCGCAATCGTTCCGGTGTATATGATGCTATGGATTCACTCATCGTATGCTCCTCTTTTCTATAGCTTTGCCGCTCCTATAATCAAGTCCGGTTTCGTTCTTATTGTAACTGAATTTGCAAAATATTTCAAAATCGTTACCGCCTCTTGTCCCGCAAAAAAAGAACCCCCTTTCATCGGATCCGCATCCAACCAAAGGGAGTTCTTTCCATACTGACGAAAACCGGCCGCCGCCTTATTTAATCAAGGTGTCCGGATCGGCATACGCCGCTACATCGGCGGCAATATTCTTAGCCATTTCATCTAAAATACATTCCTGATCGGCGGCTAAAGAAGATTTCATATCAATCGTCGGTTCTATTAATTCACAATTTTTAAACTTATGCTGTACATATTCCAACATCGTTTTATACGCTACGGAAGCCCAGCTATGACAGCCGATAACGGCAATTTTACGATTTTGAAAAAGGAGTGTTTCCAAATCGTGGAGGCAAGTTTCCATAGGTAAAAACAGATTTAAGTTATACGTAGGCGAAGCCAATACTAAATGACTGTATTCCCATGCTTTAGCCGTAATATACGAAGAATGCGTCTTGGAAACATCATACAGCCGCACATCCCGCACGCCGGCATCGCTCAACTTATGTGCTAATTTACAAGCCGCCCGTTGCGTATCGCCATAAATAGAAGCAAAGGCAATAACCACGCCCTTCTTTTCCGGTATACATTGTGCCCAATGTAAATATTTTTTTAAAATATATTGTATCGTTTCCGGGGTCCGGAACATTACCCCATGCAATGGACAGAGTACGTCAATAGGTATGCCGGCGGCTTTTTTCAAGACATTCATAACCTGCGGCCCATATTTACCGACAATATTAACATAATACCGTCTTGCCTGCGCCAAATAATCTTCTTCAAAATCCACCTGATCGGCATATGTATTGCCCACCGTTCCGAACATGCCGAACGCATCCGCCGTAAACAAAATCTTATCCGTTACATCATACGTCATAATGACTTCCGGCCAATGTACCATCGGCGCTTTAATAAACTGCAACGTATGCTTGCCCAAGGTTAATTGATCGCCTTCGGTGACATTCACATACCGATCTTTCATAGGATGCCGGAAAAATTGTTCAAACAGTTTAAACGTCTGCGGTTGACCGATGATTTTAGCTTCCGGATATTTTTCCAACAATGCTACCGCCGAACTGGCATGATCCGGTTCCATATGTTGCAACACGAAATAATCCAACTGACGGCCTTTTAATAATCCTTCCACATTTTCTAAAAATTCATCGCGACAGGATTTATCCATCGCATCCAATACGCATGTTTTTTCGTCATCAATAAAATACGAATTATACGTCATGCCTTCCGGAATAGGAAAAATCCGTTCAAACAATTCGGACTGAAAATCATTACAGCCCATCCAATACACACCATTTTTGATTTCTTCTACACAATACATAGTGCATGCCTCCTTATTATCAAAAATCGGAACAAGATTGTTTCGGTTTTTGCTTCGCTATAATCATACCATGTTTTTCACACTTGTAAATATATTTGACTAAAATAATCAAAATAATTTACTTTTCTTCTACTCCCGCCTCACTCTCCTTCCGTTACCGTCGTTGCTTCCCCCGCATCCGAACGAGAATGACTGTCATTTTGTTCGGTGCCGGCATGCTGCGATTTCGTCGGCGTTCCGGCAGTGTCCGCCGCACCGGTATCGTTTCCTTGCTGATTCGTCGCGTTCTGCAACGAACGGCTTGCGTCGCCTTGTCCGATTCGGTTCGCTTCTCGAAGCAGTCGTCCCAGAACTTGCCGTATAATTTCTTGATTTGCCTGCGATAATCCGGTGCTTCCCTGCTTGAGCGATTCCATTTGTTGTATCAAATCCCGAGCCTGTCTACGCGCTTCATCCCCTGTCAGTTCGCCATTCTGATAAGATTGATTTAACCTGCGTAATGCTCCGGCTATATCGGCAATTTCCGTCTTCATATCCGTCGTATCCGCATCATCCGTAGCTATTTCGGGACGTGTATCCGCTTCTTGTACTTTTTTATCTTCTTCCCGTCGTTCCACCAGCTCTTCTTGTTGCTGTTGCGACACTTTGGCCAACGATCCGGCCGTAATGTGCGTACCGACATAATATTCATACCCCATATACGCTACGATACACAATGGTATCAATAAAAACAATCCTTCCAAACGTCGCAAATGAGCCGCTTGTTTCCAACTGATAACATTTCGCCGTTTATGTTCCATAAAAAAGACAATAAGCACCCACAAAATAATCAGCAGCAAGGCTATATAAATAAACAATTTATGCCATACAGTGGCTTGCAGCCGGATCGCGGACGGCACATCATTACGCAAGCGCCACATATAAGTACTCCCCTGCTCGTCCGCCTTCGTACTGTTACACGTCACCCCGGTACCGGACGGAAAAGACACGATATATTCCAAATCCACACCGTTTTCGGGCATAGGCTTCCCCCAACGAAGTTCGGCAATGCTCTGCGGCGTATACGCATAATCAATATAATACGTAGTGCATAATAACCCGTCATGCGTTTTATGTACGACCCGATCGACAGAGCTCTTATTGGCACCTTCATTCGTAATGGTCTTTAATGCCCGAAACCCTTCCCCGTTATCATTGCTATAATCCATAACCATATAATTTCTTTTCTGAAATTCGTCCGCATCACTTTTCAAACTTTCTTGTCCTTGTGCCGTAGCCGCCACCTTCAACACATCTTGCGTTTCACTGCCGTCATCATGAATAATGGTCTGTGTTCTGAATCCCGACATCAAGACAAACAATACGGCCAGCAATACGGTCATTCCGGATTGTATCCATCTTTTCATATACGTATCCCTTTCTGTGCGCCCTTATTCTTCAGCGGGCGGTACCATACCCGTGTCAATGCCGTGCGAAGAAGGCGATGTTTTCGGCTGTTGTGCCGCTTTTTTGGCGGCTATGACGGCGCCGCTGCTGCTTTGTTCCAAAGGAACGCCGTTGACAAATACCCCTTCAATAACCCCGGCGCCTTTTTTCATGCGAATTTGCGCAATCACGCTGTCCGTACTGCCGATACGATAAATGCCGTCCCGCATTTGCGGCGCCATGCGATACCGACCGAAAGGGACCTGAAATTGCACCTTTCCTCCCGAGCATATCGAGGTAATGACCGCCGTCATATAATCTTTTCCGAAAGGCGGCCGAGTGGCGGAAGCGCCTTCAATTTGTAACATACCTTGCGTATTACGGGAAATATATACATATATTTTTTTCCGGTTTCCGGCATACTGTTATCCAACCATTTCGCCGTATCTTCCGGGAAAATAATCCGTATATAATCCGTGCCGAAAGCGGCCGTTTCCAAACGCGGTACACAACGCCACTGATACGGAATCCCGTCGACCCCGATATTATGATATCGCCATGCCGCATACGCTACCGTACTTAACTGGGCAATCACTACCAAGGCATAAATAACCCACTTATATTTTCCCAACTTTGCAAATTCAGCATGTACCGTACTCATTTTTTATTCCTTTCTTCCGTCCCCCACGGAGAGAGTACTCGCTTTTTATCTTTTTTCTCCCGTTTCTCCCGTGCTTGCCACGGAGAACGGGAGACGCCCCGGTCTTTTATTTCTATTTCTTGTTGTGCCGGTATACCTTCTCCCGGCAAAGGAATATCTTCCGGTTGCTTAAACACGGGCGGCACAAAAGAAGACGTTTCTTGTGGCCGGGGAATAACCGTCACCGTTTGTTTTATTTGTTCCGCCTTATCTTTCATTGCTTCTTGTAAAGAAGATGCGGAAATGCCGTTTTCCTCCATCCACGCCGGCAAATTTTCCGCCCGTTTCATCCGGTCGCGCGTCGGTCCGTCAACCGTTTCTCCGGTACTGTTAGGACGTGATTTCACTGTAATATGCGTTCGTAAATGCCGATGCCGAACTGCTTTTTGACTGTTTTCCCGTCTCTTTTTAGCCATTTGACGAGCCGCCAAAAATACCAATATATACGCCGCTACCATCGTCATCGGAGAAACCGTTCGGACCTCTATAACCATGCCCGCTAAGCCGATGAGAACCAATATTCCCAAAAGCGTATGTCCGCGACGCGCCTGCCGCACACCTTGCCATACTTCCCACGCGCCCATTATAAATAAATATAAAGTAGATACCCAAAGAGGCAAAGAAGAGTACACCCCGCTGCGAACCAACACCGTTTCTCCGGCAATCACTACCGGAATAATACTGTACAACAGCGGACTCCATAGTCTTTGTTTTACCCCTTTTACAAACAATCCGACCATCGCCGCAAAAAGTACCGCCGTCACTGCCGTCGCAGTCCAATGAAAGCCTTGAATATCAGCGATTCCCCGCCAGGAAGCGGGAATGCAAGACAACCATAAAGAAGCGACGGCGGCAAACCGACCGCACCACCGAAACGGGGTCCCCCAAGCTTTCCGAATATCAATCGTATACCCCGTTAACATAATTGTCGCCGCCAACGCCGCCAATGCTAAAAAAGGAATATAGGCAGTCGTGGCGGAAACCAACGCAAAGGCACAAAACACGGTAATCGTCGTAACCCACGAAAAAACAGCCAAGCGCTTTTCTTCTCCCTTGTGCAGCAATAGATAGTAAAAAGGAAGCGACAACATAAGCAATACCCAAACGGTAACACTGCCTCCGGCTTGTTGTAATGTGCCCCCGCAGGCCATCCACCACAATACGGAAATATCATATAAAATAAGTCCGCTCACAGATCGCAATAAATAAATCGCCGGCAAACTCACGACAACGCACGGCAACAAATACGACATAATACTCCAACCCCAATAATACGTTTGCGCAATCATCGCCACGGCGGCTAAACAAAAACAATACTGTAACATTCCCATTATTTCCGCCCGTTCCGTCCCTTGTTTTTCTTGCAACATCACCGCCGCAGTGCCGCCTTGCCCCAACAAGACCAATACTACGGCGGCCCCCATGCGAACCTCCGGATATACATAATACCAGGCCTGTGTCAACACCCAAAGTATAGCCACTCCCAATAAAGCGGCGCCGATACCGATAGCCGCCACATAGGCCGAGCGCATCTGTAAAGGTGCCATTTCTCTCTGCAATTGTCGCTGTACCGCTTCTTTTCCTGTCGGCATAAGCCAACCTTTCGCTTCCCATTCCGCTACTATATGTCCGATTTTTTCTATACCGCGCTCTTTCATTCTTGCCTCCCGAACAGTATGCCCCATCCCCTCTCGGAAGGATCGGCAACTATCCTGTATATTACCTTTATCATATTACCTTTTCAGTATATCACAAATACGGCATTTACAAAAAAATAAACGCCTCCCTTATGAGACGCTTCTCGTTATGCAACGAACGAGCTGAAAAAAAGCGACGATCCGCAGTTCTTACGCAAGATCGCCGCATAACATACTTATTTTACAATCATCACGGGGCAAGTCGAATGAGTTACTACATAGCTGCTGACCGAACCCATAAACAAGCCTTTAATAGGTCCTAAACCGCGACTACCCATAACGATTAAATCGGCATTATTTTTCTTGGCTACCGATAAAATAGCCGGTCCCGGCGAGCCTACTTCAAATACGCTGTTCACTTCTATATTGTCGGGAATATTTTTAGCGAAATCAGCCAATACCGCTTTACCTTCTTTTTCCATGTCCATCGCCACTTGCTCCGTCACATAGCCGCTACTATTCGGAATATGATCAAAATTCGATATTACAGAAACAATATTTGCCACATACACCAAGGTAACGGCTGCTTTTGAAGCCTGAGCTATAATGACGGCATGTTCCACAGCCCGTTTGGAATTGACCGAACCGTCTGTAGGAACAATAATATTCTTATATTGTGCCATATAAATCCCTCCAGTCTTTCTCTGTTAAATAGTTGTTATATAAGTATTCTTTGTTGCCGGCCGGTTTCCTTCTTTAAAAAAAATTTTTTTATCCGTACGCCCGCTTTTCCGGCAACTCGGAAAAATCGCTTATACATGTTAAAAATATACATCTTTCTTAAAATTATTATATTCGCATTTTGTTTTTCTTTCGACTATAATGTTCTCTACTATTTCCAATAAAAATAGTATAAGTTTTTTATTTTTCATGATATACTATATGCTGAATGTAAAATAAAAAAAGAAAGGCGATCATTATGAGCAAACTTTTTAAACGTTTACTGTGTATTCTTTCCTTGCTGTTGGCTGCCACGCCCGCCGTCTTTGCCGAAGGAATCGGGCATGAAGCGGTAAGTCAAAGCCTCCCCGTATGGAGTATTATTCCCTTTGTAGGCATGCTCCTGTCTATTGCCGTTATTCCTTTGATCCATGCGCATTGGTGGGAGCACAATATGTTCCGCGTGGCCGTCGGTTGGTCCTTACTGTTTCTTATTCCCTTTGCCGCCATGTACGGTTACGGCGAAGCAACATACCGCTTATTGGAATCCATTCTCTTAGATTATATTCCCTTTTTGGTACTGCTTTTCGGGCTCTTTGTCGTCGCCGGCGGAATTGCCATAAAAGGAACCTTATCCGGTACACCCAAAGTCAATGCCTTGCTACTTTTTATCGGCGCCTTTTTAGCCAGCTGGGTCGGAACTACCGGTGCCGCCATGTTAATGATTCGGCCGGTACTCAAAGCCAATGACTGGCGACAAAACAAAGTCCATATTATTATATTTTTCATCTTCTTAGTCGCCAACGTCGGCGGCTGCTTAACCCCCTTGGGCGATCCGCCTCTCTTCATGGGTTTTCAGCGCGGTGTTCCCTTTACCTGGACTTTCCATCTGTTCCCTGTACTGGCGCTGAATGCCGTCCTGCTCTTCGTACTGTTCTTTTTCCTGGATCATCATTTCTATAAAAAAGAACTGGCTGCCGGAAGAACGCCGGAAACCGTAGAAGAGAAAAGAGAACCGCGCCGTATTGAAGGAATTCATAACATCGTTTTTATTTTTCTCATTATTCTCGGCGTAATTGCCAACGGCGTATTGCCCAAAGAATTTGCTTTTTTTGCGCATAACGCCGGCATCCCCGTCTTTGATGAAGTCGTCTTCCCCTATGCCACATTAGTGGAAATTGTTTTAATTTTACTTGCCGCTTTCCTTTCTTTAAAAACAACACCGCATTGGACACGCGCATGGAATGATTTTTCTTATGGGCCCATTGCGGAAGTGGCAAAATTATTTATCGGTATTTTTATTACTATGATCCCGGCCTTAATGTTACTCAAAACACACGGTGCGCAATTAGGACTGACTACCCCTTGGCAACTCTTTTGGGCCACCGGCACTTTATCTTCTTTCTTAGATAATACACCGACCTATTTAGTCTTCCTGCAAACGGCGGGAGCCTTGGGAGAACATCCGGGAATAGAAACCGCTGTCGGCATTGTACCGCAATTAGTATTGGAAGCGATTTCCGCCGGTGCCGTATTCATGGGCGCCATTACCTACATCGGTAATGCCCCCAATTTTATGGTCAAATCCATTGCCGAAGAAAACGGCGTAAAAATGCCCAGTTTCTTCGGCTATATGGCTTGGTCCTGCGCCATCTTACTGCCGATTTTTATTATTACTACCCTGATTTTCTTTATTTAATATTCATCCCCTATCTACGGAGTATACCCTCTGCAAAGGGCGGTAACGAAAGGAACTGTTTTACGCCTTTCGTTACCGCCCTTTTATATCTATAGAAACAATACAGCTACCGGTCCCCTATATGTCTGTCGCCCATAACGACTATAAGGCCCCGGTCCCCGCAACCGCGCTTGTACCTTGCATCCCCTACACGATATTCTCCGAATAACTCCCCTTTTTACATACAAAAAGAGAGGGAAACCACGGTTTCCCTCTCTTTGCACTTGGTGATCCATCCGAGATTCGAACTCGGGACACCCTGATTAAAAGTCAGGTGCTCTACCAACTGAGCTAATGAATCATGTGGCAGGGGTAGCTGGATTCGAACCAGCGCATAGCGGAGTCAAAGTCCGGTGCCTTACCACTTGGCTATACCCCTATGGGGCGAGTATAGGGACTCGAACCCTAGCATAACGGAGCCACAATCCGCCGTGTTAACCACTTCACCATACCCGCCATATAATTGCGTTACCAACAGCTGAACCGTCGGTAACGTAAATTATTCTACCATCAAACCTTACAAGTGTCAACATTTTTTATTCTATTTTACCGTTCTTTTTTTCCATATAAAACATCTTTCACAAAATTAGGTAATACAAATGCACTCCGCTGAATCCCTTCATTATAATATTGCGTGGAAAAATCTCGTTTACGATTCGGTTGCCATGTTAAAGGGTCATAGGTTTTGCTTCCCATCGTAAAGCAATGCATGCCGGTCGGATATAGCGGAATATACGCCGTATACAAACGGGAAATAGGAAAGATTGCGGAAACACGCGAAAATATATCATGTACCAATTGACGATGCATAAACGGCGATTCCGTTTGTTGTACAAATAAGCCGTCTTCTTTCAACGCCTTATACGTATCTTGATAAAAAGAAGACGTGAATAAGCCTTCCCCCGGCCCGACAGGATCCGAACAATCTACAATAATCACATCATAAAAATTTTCCGCTTCCTGCATAAAAGCAATGCCGTCCCCGACTTTCACCGTCAATTTCGGATTTTTTTCCCGCATCGCCTTGGAAATAGCCGGAAAATATTGTTTCGACAATTCAATGACCTTACCGTCAATATCCACCATTGTCACCGTTTCCACACAAGCATGCCGCACCGCTTCACGAGCGGAACCGCCATCACCGCCGCCGATAATCAGCACATGTTTCGGGTGGGGATGCAAAAACAACGGAATATGTACAATACTTTCATGATACATAAATTCATCCTTATCCGATGTCTGAAATACACCGTCTAAAACCAACATTCTTCCGAATTCCGGAGTATCCGCCACAATAATATCTTGAAACTCCGACTTCCCCTGAAATAAAATACGAGTGGCTTCCGCCGTTAAATCCAAATGCTTTGATTGATGTTCCGTCACATACTGTTTCATCATCTTTTTGCTATCTCCTTCTTATCTGCTATCTCTCGACTTATCGCAACTTATTTTTATTTTATTGTTTTATTGTATCATAAGCAACCGGGAAAATCATCTCTTATTCTCTCGTCTTACGTATAAAAGAACCGCTATTATAAAAGAAAAAGTACGAATATCCTCTTTTCGTTTTCTTATAGTATGGTACAATATAAAGTAGACTGTTTTTGTTTACACACTCTTTATGAAAATAATGGAAAACTACGAACTATACTGTAAGAAAGAGCGGGGTTTTATGACCGCTAAGGTGAAAGTCATGGATACTATGTTACATATAGGCATTGATATCGGTTCTACTACCGTAAAAATTGCCGTATTAAATGAAAAAAAACAATGTCTGCATGCTTGTTATGTCCGCCATTATACGGATATTCGCCAAAAAGTATGGGACTTATTACAAAATGCTTTTGAAATTTTCGGCGACCGACAAATTACGGTCGCTATGACCGGTTCCGGCGGCATGGCATTGGCAGAATATTTAAAAATTCCCTTTATACAGGAAGTAATTGCCGGCACCAAAGCGGTCCGCACCTATCATCCTCAAGCCGATGTTATTATCGAATTGGGCGGTGAAGATGCTAAAATCACCTATTTAACCGGAGGCAGTGAACACCGCATGAACGGCGCGTGTGCCGGCGGTACGGGAGCTTTTATTGACCAAATGGGCACCTTACTCCATACGGATGCCTCCGGGTTGAACGAAATGGCCAAACACGCCGATACGCTATACCCTATTGCGGCACGTTGCGGCGTATTTGCCAAAACCGATGTACAAGCCCTGATGAATGAAGGAGCCGGCAAAGAAAATATTGCCGCCTCCGTTTTTCAATCCATTGTCTTTCAAACCATCACCGGCTTGGCCTGCGGCCGTCCCATTAAAGGAACGGTTTGCTTCTTGGGCGGTCCGCTGACCTATTTATCGCAACTGCGTGAACAGTTTGCCAAAACCCTTCATTTACAGGAGGAAGAAATCATTGCCCCTGAAAACGCCCAAGTATATGTTGCTATGGGCGCCGCGCTGGGAAGTTTTCAAGCCCCCCCCATATCTTTTATGAATTTAATGAACCGCTTAAAAAATATAGATGAGTCCTCCTTGACCCAATCCGATCGGTTGCCGCCTCTATTTGAATCGGCGGACGAACTGCAGGCATTTCGCTTGCGTCACAGCCGCCATACGGTTCCCACCCGGGATTTAGCGACCTATGAAGGCGCCTGCTTTCTCGGATTGGACGCCGGCTCTACCACCATCAAAGCGGCCCTGCTCAGTGAAGATAATGAAATTCTCTACTCTCATTATCAAACCAATGAAGGCAGCCCTTTAAAAGCGGCACAACGTATTATTGAAGATATTTATGCCCAATTGCCGCCTCGCGCTTTCATTGCCAAAACGGGCATTACCGGCTACGGCGAAGCCTTATTAAAAGAGGCCATGCATATTGATATAGGAGAAGTGGAAACGATTGCCCATTATCAGGCGGCCGCTCATTTTTGTCCGGACGTGGATTTCATTTTGGATATCGGCGGACAAGATATGAAATGCACTCGTCTGAAAGACGGCCATATTGAAGATATTCTCTTAAACGAAGCCTGCTCCTCCGGCTGCGGATCCTTCCTGGATACATTTGCCAAATCTTTAAAATTTTCTATTGAAGACTTTGCGCAAGCCGCTTTAGCAGCTAAAAGTCCGATTGATCTCGGCTCGCGATGTACCGTTTTCATGAATTCCAAAGTAAAACAAGCGCAAAAAGAAGGCGCCGCCTTAGCGGATATTTCCGCCGGCTTATCCTATTCCGTCATAAAAAACGCCTTATATAAAGTAATTAAAGTAAAAGATCCGGAAAAAATGGGCAAACACATTGTGGTCCAAGGCGGCACCTTTTATAACGATGCCGTCTTACGTGCGTTTGAAAAATTATTACACCGCCAAGTAATCCGGCCGGCGATTGCCGGTCTCATGGGAGCCTTCGGCATGGCTTTAATCTGCCATACCGCCTATGAAGAAGATCATAAACATTCCACCTTATTAGATAAAAAAGAAATGGCAAACCTGCATGTTGCCACCTCTATTCGTCACTGCGGTCTTTGTACCAACAATTGTTTATTGACCGTCAACACCTTCAATGACGGACGATCCTTTATTACCGGGAATCGGTGTGAACGCGGTGCCGCCGGCTCCATACACACCAAAACCAAAAAACTTCCCAACTTATATAAAATAAAATATAACATGCTGTTTCACTATAAACCGCTTACCAATGCTCCTCGCGGCACAATCGGCATTCCTCGCGTCCTCAATATGTATGAAGATTATCCCTTTTGGTTTACCTTCTTTACACAATTAGGATATGAAGTCGTACTGTCCGATCGTTCTTCCAAAGAACTGTTCGAAAAAGCCATGGACACAGTGCCTTCCGATTCGGCATGCTATCCGGCAAAATTGGTGCACGGTCATATTGAAAATCTCTTGGAAAAAGGTGTCGATCGCATTTTTTATCCGTGTATTCAAAACGGCCCTGCCGAAGGAAGTCGCGATAATTCCTTTAATTGTCCCATGGTCATGAGTTATCCCGAAGTCATTCGTAATAATATGGGGGAACGCTTGGCGGCAACGAATACGCCTATTCTCAGTCCTTTTTTACCGATTCATGACAAACATCGGATAGTGCCTCGCTTACAAGACGAACTGCAAGTATGGGGACTGGGGAAAAAAGAAATCAAAACCGCCGCCTTAGCCGCTTGGAAAGAAGAAGAAGCCTATAAACAAAAGTTCTATGCCTTGACGAAACGCACCTTGGAACGATTAAAAAAAGACGGCGATCGTGCGATTGTCCTCTGCGGCCGACCGTATCACATTGATCCGGAAATCAACCACGGCATTTCCGAATTAATTACCGGCTTGGGACTGGCCGTATTGACCGAAGACGGTGTCGCTCCTTTAGAACATTTGCCGAAAGAATTACGCGTCGTCGACCAATGGTCCTATCATTCCCGGCTCTATCGTGCCGCCCGGTATATTGTAACCCAACCCAATTTGGAATGTGTAGAACTAAGTTCCTTCGGCTGCGGTCTGGATGCCATTGTCTCCGATCAGGTACAAGAAATTTTAGCCCGAGGGCATAAAATTCACACCCTTTTAAAAATTGACGAAGGCTCCAATTTAGGTGCGATTCGCATTCGCTTACGTTCATTACTATTCGTCATGAACCATCGTTCCGCCGTCGCCACTCCTCCTGCCGAAGAATATACGTATAAAAAAGCGGTCTTTACAGAAGAAGCTAAAAAAACCGATGTTATTTTAGCCCCTTCTATGACACCCATTCACTTTCCCATGTTCCAATCCGCATTTATTCATGAAGGATTTCACTTGGAAATCCTTCCCCATCAGGGAGCGGAAGCCATTGACAACGGGCTCACCTATATTCACAATGATGCCTGCTATCCGGCCATTATGTCCTTGGGACAAATTATTACCGCTTTAAAATCAGGAAAATATGACCTCAATCACACCGCTGTCATTGTCTCGCAAACAGGCGGTTGTTGCCGGGCCACCAACTACATCGGCATGATTCGAAAAGCCTTGGCCGATGCGGATATGGGACAAGTGCCCATTATTTCCCTCAATGCCAAGGGCTTAAACGCGCATCCCGGCTTCAAACCGGGACTCGGATTCTGGCATCGCCTGGCCATGGCGGTCATGTACGGCGACGCCTTACAACAAGTCTTATATCGCATGCGCCCCTATGAAAAAGTAAAAGGAACTGCCGAAGCCCTGTTTAAAAAATGGCAAACCAAATGCACACACGACTTATTAAAAGCCGATATACGTACTTATAAGAAAAACATGCGCGACTTGATACGGGAATTCGACAACATCGAAATTGATGAAAAATTAAAACCGCGCATTGGCTTAGTAGGAGAAATTTATGTAAAATTCCACCCCATTGCCAATAATCATATTGTACGCATGATTGAAGAGGAAGGCGGCGAAATTGTAGTATCCGGCCTGGCGGACTTTATTCTGTACGGACTCTTGGATACGCAATTCCGTTATAAATATTTATCCGGAAGCCTGTTCTCCTCCTTACTCAGTAAAAGTGCCGTCAAACTCATTGAATGGTATCGCAAGCCCTATCGTAAAGCCGTAGAAAAAAGTCGTCATTTTGACCCGATCACTTCTATTTACGATATTGCCGACGAAGCAAAAAAATACTTATCCTTAGGGCATGAAGCCGGAGAAGGCTGGTTTCTCACCGGCGATATGATTGACCTCATCCACCGCGGCGCCAAAAATATTGTCTGCCTACAACCTTGGGCTTGCCTGCCCAACCATGTAACGGGAAAAGGCATGATCAAAACCTTAAAAGCCTCCTTCCCCGATACCAGCATTGTAGCCATCGACTACGATCCGGGCGCCAGTGCCGTCAATCAGACCAATCGCTTAAAATTAATGTTGACAACCACCTTCGACGGCATTCGCAAAGAAGCGGCACCTCAACAAAAACCCCTGCGTCCCTTCTTACCGGGCGTACACTTAAACAGTTCCATTCCGGGAGAAAAACAATAACCCTATATAAATACCGAAAAGGCTTATGACAAAATCTTTTTTTAAACAAAGCATGCAGGTTGTAGCGTATCACTCTACAACCTGCATGCTTTTTATGGTTATATAAAATACTATCTATCTACACCGTTTCCCGCCAACAAACATTTCTCATCTTCTATAGGCGGAAACAGTTCTGTAGCCACCGTATTTTGTTCCTCATCCTGCACCGGACGAGCTTGTAACATAATTACCACTTCCGTTTCTTTAGCCGTCTTATAGCGACTTTGGAATAATTTCCCCACTAAGGGAATATCTCCCAGTAACGGTACTTTGCGAAAGTGTTCCATCTCTTCTTTGCCGATTAATCCGCCGATAACCAACGTTTTATCGGGCTTCATCCGTACTATCGTCTTGGCACGACGCGTAGAAATACGATAGGCTTTCATTTCCGGAACCCATACGGGCGTACTGACTTCCGCTTCTATGGAAGCGGTCACACTGCCGTCTTGATGAATGTACGGTGTATAATTTAATTTTACACCGGCTTCTTCATAGGAAATAGAGGCCGTTTTTTCGCCATTGGCCAAATGTTCTTTCAACACGGGTACGCGATCGCCGATGAGAATTTGGGCGGCTTTTCCATTACTTGCCATAATATGAGGACTCGCCAATATTTCCGCCTTTCCCTGTTCGGACAGTGCCTGTATTTGACCTAACCAGGAAAAAACGGTTTGCGATCCCGAACCGAACGGCTGCCAGTCCCATTCGATCCCCCGCTTATGCAATGCTTTTCGATCAAGGGATACAATTCGTACGGCTACATCGACTTGTGCTGTTTTTTTGTCCAATTGTTGCACCAACTTATTGACCAGCTGCGCTTCTCTTTTAGTACTGCCGACCACCACCGTATTCGAGTCGGCATAGCTTTTAACCGCAGCCGCCGGGACAACTGCCTGTATGGCCCGTATCACCGCTTCAGGCGTCGTATTTTTAAGTTGCCAAGTATAATACTGTTTTCCTTTTTCTTCATTACGTCCCGCCGTAATAATACCGATAGGCGAACCCGTATCATAAAATAAATTTTGACTCGCCGCAATCGCTTCCACCGCTTGTGCCGGCGTAACATGATCTAAATGAAGCGTCATATTCCCTTGTACAGAATCATCAATAATAAGATTCAGATTGCCGCTCTTG
Source organism: Megasphaera lornae (assembly GCF_000214495.1). Taxonomy (GTDB): domain Bacteria; phylum Bacillota; class Negativicutes; order Veillonellales; family Megasphaeraceae; genus Megasphaera; species Megasphaera lornae. The sequence goes on from NZ_AFIJ01000039.1 coordinate 56,926, forward strand.
GCCAATCCCTCCAGCACGGTTCGAATAGGCGCATCGCTTACTCGTACTTGTAAAGCCGAAACCGGCATATACCAGCTGATCGCGGCTATCCCTATTGCCAATACACGTACACACGTTTTCATACGATACCTCTCATCCCGTTACTTCCTTCACCATATTATCCCGTCCTAAACCGATACATCGACCGCGAATGTATACTACCACATAGGGACCTATCGTATCGCCGACTTGACAAGCCCGAGTTTTATCTCCCTCCCGTAATAACACGATCGGCTGCTGTCCGGCCTGTATAAACCCGCAAACTTTCGGAAATTCCTCCACCCTGCCGCTACCGGTCGGAACCCCTTCTGTCGCGTCCGCGGAACCCGTAGGCGGCGTATTCTCTTGTACAGGCGGTAAAGAAACAGGCGCAAATAAATCTTTAACCGCCTGCGGTCGTACTGCCGCTAATGTGCTGCAAACACAAGTACCGGGTTCCTTCCGAACTGTTTCGGCAGCTTCCGCTCCTTCTGCCGGCTTTTCTTCCGTCTCCGTTGTCGCCGTTTCCGTAACCGCTCCCTGTGTATTGCCGTGCCGCCATTGCCATCCTGCCCCCATACTTATGAGAATAGCCACGATACCCACATACGGAAGATATGTACGACCATATTTTCGCCACCGCTCCGACATTTGTTGCCGCCATTTCATCCCACTTCCTCCTTTCTTGCTAATTTCAGTATAGCAAATAAATATTAAATTTCAATTTAAATTTTTCTTAAAAAAACAAGGTGAAGATTTTCTATTTTCATGAAATCTTCACCTTGTTTTTTATAAATGTATCATCGACTGTAAAAAGTTTTTAGTTCTCTCCCGCTTCGGATGTTCAAATACATCTTGCGGACTTCCTTCTTCTTGAATTTTTCCCTCCGCCATAAAAATCACATGACTCGCCACTTCCTTGGCAAATGCCATTTCATGAGTCACTATGACCATCGTCATATCCTCATCGGCCAATTGGCGAATCGTTCGCAATACTTCGCCTGTCAATTCCGGATCCAACGCCGAGGTCGGTTCATCAAACAACATTATCTCCGGTTCCATGGCCAACGCACGCGCAATGGCTACTCGTTGTTGTTGCCCGCCCGACAACCGCGACGGATACATATCTTTTTTTTGCCACAAACCGACTTTATGCAGCAGTTCTTCCGCTAACGGCATAATTTCTTCGGTTTTCATTTTTTTTACTTGTCGCGGTGCTTCCAATATGTTTTCCAACACGGTCATGTGCGGAAATAAATTAAATTGCTGAAAACACATGCCCATTTTTCTACAAATCCCCCGCATCGTCTGCGGCTCCGCATATACAGCCCGTTCCGTTCCCTCCGGCGTTTGTACCAGGACCTTTCCGTCTACCATAATTTCACCGGAATCAATCGTTTCCAATTGACATAAACAACGTAAAAACGTACTCTTACCGCTCCCGGAAGGACCAATAATAGAAACGACTTCCCCTGCCTCTACATGCATCGTCACATCGTTCAATACGAGGGTATCGGCAAATTTCTTTTTTATATGATTCATCTCAATAAAACTCATACATCCTCCTAATTATCATATACGGAAAAGCGTTTTTCCAGATACATAAAGACGCGGGTTAAAATAAACGTAAATACTAAATAAAATACAGCCGCCACTAAAAATGCCGTCGTATCAAAATCACGCTGCACAATAGAACGGGTAATACGCAAAATATCATTCATGGCCAGGATATATACTAAAGACGTATCTTTCAACAAATTAATCGTTTCATTGGCCACCGGCGGTAAAACGCATTTAACGACTTGGGGCAGCACAATACGGCGCATAGTCTGTCCATACGTCATGCCCAATACTTTGGCCCCTTCATATTGCCCGCGACCTATGGATTGAATGCCGCCTCGAAAAATCTCCGCAAAATACGCGGCATAGTTCAACACAAAGGCAATAATAGCCGCTCCGAAAGGAGGTAATCGTAACCCGTCCACTAAAAATGGCAACCCGTAATAGATAAATAAAATTTGTAACATAAGCGGCGTACCGCGCATAATATAAATATATATCCCGATAATCTTGCGTATCCCCCATATCCGCGACGTACGTCCTACCGACAACAATACGCCGAAAGGTAAACTCAAGATAATGGTAATACAAAAAATCTTTAATGTGACTTGTAGTCCCGCGCCGATCGCCGGAACAATACTCCATACATACTCCATAACTGCACTCCGCTTTCTTTTTCTATAGTACTATTGAATTTTCATCGTAATGTCATCGCCCAGCCACTTTTTCGATAATGCGGACAACGTCCCGTCCCGACTCAATTCCGCCATCACTTTATTCATTTTATCCTGTAAAGGTTTATCTTCCTTGCGCATACCGATGCCGAAGGTTTCTTCACCCAATGATTTATCGACGACCTTAAATTTTCCGGGTTTCTTTTCCATATAGTATCGACCGACCACACTATCTACCAATACCCCGTCAATGCGGCCTACTTCCAAATCCATAAAGGCATTCACATAGTCGCCGTACTTTTTCACGTCTTTTAAGGAACGCTGAAAATCTTTATGACGATTTAAAGCATCAATAGAACTGCTTCCTTCCTGTGTCCCGATACACTTTCCGGAAAAATCTTGTTTATCATGAATGGGAGAGTCACTGCGAACTACCAATAATTGGTCATTTTTCATATACGGTTTGGAAAAGGCGATCACTTTTTGTCGTTCCGGCGTAATGGTCAACCCGTTCCAAAGCACATCCACTTGTCCGCTCTTTAAAGCCGCTTCCTTACTGTCCCAATCAATGGACTGAAATTCTACGGGGATCCCCAAACGCTTGGAAGCTTCCTTCGCCACATCAATATCAAACCCTACAAGTTGACCTTGATCATCCCTAAATCCCATGGGCGGAAAATTATCATCCATGCCGATAATAATCTTATCCGGAATGCCCGTCGTTTCACTCGGTTTATGACCGCAGCCGGCCAGCACCGCCACACACATGACAATCACCAAGGTCATCCAAATGTTTATACTGCGTTTTTTCATTTTACAAACACCCTTTCTATCCTCCATCTAATGTATGTTGTCATTATACTTTATCCAATTAAATCGGTAAAGTATTTGTTTTCTATAAAAACGCGGTATTATAAGGAGAATACTTCCGTATTCATCCATATCCGCGTTTTTTCTGTTTTTATATATTGTTTTTAAATTCATTTTCCCCACTGCTGCGAATTCGTTCCACAATCCGACGTTTATCCGCTTTATGAAGAAATTGTAAATGCACGGGCACAATAACGATTCCCCCTTCAACAGGCTCTCCCATTTGAATTTCCCGCCAGTGAGGAGAAATATAAAAAATGTGTTCATACGGTAAAAAGATAAAACGCTTTTCCGGTCGCACTTGTTCTTCCCAGAATTCCCGTAATGTTGCAAATTGACGACGTACAATCAGACCTTCCGCAGCAATTACACACATAATATCTTGTTGCCTGTATATACGCCACAAACAAAAAATGACCAAGGCCATATTTTCCGCTTTGGCTCCCCAAAACGGTTCATGTAGGACCAGCCAAAAAAAATATATACCGCCCCCCAGAAAAATAACCCGCATATACCGACAAAAAGCGACGCCGTTTCGCAGTTCCGCTTCTACATTGCCACAAGGAAAGCGGTCTTCCCACCGGCATTTTTCCATCGTCCCCCTCCTGCTAATCTTTGTACTGCCATTTTATTCGCCATCTTTCTTTTTCCTTTTTTTAGGATGCGTTTTAATTTCTATATTACGACCGTTTTTCACAACTTCCAAGGAAATGTCTCCGATGCCGTCTTTATAATAGGCCAGTTTAATTTCCAATAACAGATTCCCTACTTTTTCCTGCAAATCTTCATCAAAAAATTGCCGTCTGAATGCTGCCGCACTTTGTTTAGGCGCCGATTTATGTTTTTTTACAGAAGGTTGCTCCTCCCAAATCGCCGTTTCAAATGTTTCTTTTTCTTCTACCCCGGCAAACATTTCTGAAATATCTCGATTTTTAGGTATTTTAAACTTGCCCATTCGTATGCCTCCTTATGAATGCTCATCCGCTTCATCGGCCTTATCGGACGCTTCATGCATACTGTTTAACGTAATTTGAGAAAATTTTTGCGGAGTTGCATAAGTAGCAATTTTGGTAAATCCCTTTTTCAATCGACCGCGATAAGCGGCAATAACTTCCCCATTCGCATTCAATTCACCAATATAAATTTCCTGTCCGTCAATACCGATTAAGCGGAATTTCGAACCCACCGGCGAAATTTCTCGCCAACTACAGGAAATCCCGTCAAACATATACACTACACCGGTTTTTAAATTATCATAAAAGAATGTGTCCGAATCATAAAACACGGCAATACGTCCGATGTTTTCCGCCTGTACGGGAATTCTCCTGGTCGCATAATTCGCATCGGTTCGATAAATGCGATAGCGATTTTTCGCCACTTCCAATTTCATATAAATCACATTCGTCGCCGTGGAATACGCCACATCTATAATTTTACTGTCCCGCGGCGCATCTTTTATAGGCGTATCCAATTCCCGATCCGGATATAGCGGGTTATACTGTGCCAAATACACACCGAAGCGGTTATCTTTACCTCCTCGTCCATACGTAGCTAAAATTGCCAAATCCCGATCCGGCAACCATTCAAAAAACGATACTTTACGACCGTGCAGGCGAATACGCCGAGGAGCTTCTTTTTTTCCTGCTTCATAAATAGAAATCGTATCTTCCACAATCGTTGCCATGAACCGCTTGTCATACGAATAATAAGATTGTCCGTTCGGCTCTCCCCCGAATCCCAATGCTTCCTGCTGATTCGTACCGCCGATTTGAAACGCCGAGGTCGGCGCAAACAACACTTGATCCAAATATACATATACTGCCGCTTGACAGGCAATTCCCACTGCAAAAGCGACAAGAACACTGCGAAGTTTCATGCCTTCCTCCTATTGCACAATAAAGGCCGTCGGAATCATCCGTTCCCCCAAAAGATCCGCCGGTTTATTGATCACCTTGCCGTTAAAAAACAGAGTGGAACTGGAACCGCCATCTAAATTAGCAGCAATAACGGCACCTTCTTCAAATAAAATATTTTGAATATCCCGTAACGTCGCTCCTACGGAGTATCCCGGTTGCCGACCGTCAATAACCAAAAAGAGAACGGTTCCGTCTTTACGTTGTCCAATAGCCGTTCTCGGTCCCACGCCCCAACCGCCGTCACCGCCGGTAATCATCTTTTTTCCGTTGACAATCAGTGCCGGACCGAAGGTAATCCCCTCCCGCACTCCCATGCGCACCAATTCCCCTTTACTATAATTACCGGCAATAAGGTTGCCGTCTTCATTAAACCCTACAAACTCATTGACTTCCGAATCCGCCAAATTTCCGCCTAATAAAAATTTCCCGTCATGCAAAATAAATCCGTACGGACTGCGTCCGGTTCCCGTACCGTTGGCATCATAAAAACCGCCGGCATTGATTGCCGCTACGGCACCGGTACGCGTAGCAATCCCGCTGACCGTTTCTCCTTTTTCGCTCATATTGGCGGCCGTGGCCACGGTTACCCGTTTCGGATCGGGAATTTCCAGTAAAAATCCTTTAAATCGTTTGGCGTTAATGTGTTTTAAATTTAAAGACGTGTCCTTATTTTCTTTAAATTTAAACAATTTCTGTTTAGGAATGGTACTGATACCGCCTAAAATTTCTTCAATTTCCTCCTGTGAAAACAGCCATGTAATATATTGCGGATGCCGACTTTTTAATACCGCTCCCACCACGGTTCGTTTCAAATTGTCGAACGGTCCGAATAACACGACAAATGGCGATGTCACACAAAAAAATAGAATAAGGACAAGTAAAAATTTTCCGATTGCTTGGAAGTATTTCTTCATTATTACCCTCTAATATCTCTGCAATGCCTCTACGCATTACTGAATTTATCGTTTTAACCGCCCCTGTCGGCTCTACAAAAAAAGACAAAAAGCCGCTCCTGAGAAGTCACGGCTTCAGGGTGATTACATTTCTTCTACAAAGTGCGGACTGACTCGCGGCAAATTCTCCCGATTTCCTTCTAAAAATTGACGAATATATCGTTCCGCATCATCTCGTACTTGCACATCCGCTTCCACAGAATGACAGCTGACATTCGGAGTCAATAAAAACTCCGGACGTGCAATCATTTTAAGCAACATCGGCCCGGGGTGTTCCATAGACAACACATCCAGCGCCGCACTCCGAATATGACCGCCGTCAACAGCATGATATAACGCCGCTTCATCGGCCAATCCTCCCCGACAACAATTGACAAACATCGCGCCCCGCTTCATCTGTTCAAACTGTTCGTCTTGAAAAATATACTGCGTAGTTTCATCCAAAGGCATATGTAAGGAAATAAGATCACTCGTTTTTAACAGTTTATCAAAATCCACCGCCTGCACCTGATCCGCACGCATTACCTGTTCTTTAACAAACGGGTCATACGCCTGTACATGACAGCCGAATACTTTCATACGTTTAGCGACGGCCCGTCCTACATGACCATACCCTACCAACCCGATAATATTATGTTGTACCCGATGAATGGGCCAGGTCACCGAGCCGTACTGCCAACGATTATGGCTGGAAATATCACTTTGATACTCCGGCAATTGCCGCAGCAACGCCAATATCATAGCACACGTATGGTCCGCCGAATCCTCTACACAGTACGACGTATTATTCAATACCGTAATCCCCGATCGTTGAGCGGCCGCCACATCTACCGAATCACTGCGAGTAGATAAAATGACAATTAATTTTAAATCTGTTAATTTTTCCAACAAAGAAGCTCGGAGCGGTTCATGTTTGCAAATAATAATTTCCGCATCTTCCATAGCCTCCGCCATTTCCTCTTCCGTCATGGACGGGCAATACGTTACGCGCGCTATATCGCGCAACCTCTCGCCAAACTCATCTTCATCCTGACGACTTGTCAACACACTGATGTGATACATATCACAGCCCCTTTTCTGAAATTTTATTTCATTACATGAATCACCAATATACACTTAATTATATACCACATATCTTGTCAATTAGCAAGCCGCAAGCACCGGAACCCCGGCTATACAAAAAAGAGGAGAGGAATCCTCTCCTCTTTTCCCGTTACCGGTTTACCCGGTTTGCCAATGCCTGTATCCCTAAATACTGACTGACGGGACCTAATTCTTCTTCAATTTGCAACAAGCGATTATATTTGGCCACTCGTTCACTCCGATTCGGAGCCCCCGTCTTAATTTGTCCGGCATTCACGGCGACCGCCAAATCGGCAATAAAGGTATCTTCCGTTTCACCGGAGCGATGAGATACAATCGTGTGATACCCTGCGCGTTGTGCCAGTCGAATCGTTGCCAAGGTTTCCGCTACGGAGCCGATTTGATTGAGTTTAATTAAAATCGCATTGCCGCATCCTGAAGCAATCCCCTTAGCCAAACGCGTACTGTTCGTAACAAACAAATCGTCCCCTACCAGCTGAATTTTATTCCCCAGCGTTTGCGTCAATACTTGCCAGCCGTCCCAGTCTTCTTCATCCAACCCGTCTTCCAATGAATAAATAGGATATGTTTCTACTAATTTTTGCCAATGTGCAATTAAGGTTGCCGATGTAAACGTACGGCCACTTTTAGGCAACCGATATTCTCCCGCTGCAGCCCCTTTCCATTCACTGGCGGCGGCATCCAAAGCCAATACAAAATCGCTTCCCGGGCAATATCCGGCCGCTTCAATCGCTTTGATAATGTACTGAATAGCCGTTTCGTCATCCGGAAGATCCGGTGCAAAACCGCCTTCGTCCCCCACGGCAGTAGACAATCCTTCCTTTTTCAATAACGCTGCCAACGCATGATATACTTCGGCGCACCACCGCAAGCCTTCCCGAAATGAGTCCGCCCCGACAGGCATAATCATAAATTCTTGTACATCCACCGTATTGGCGGCATGCGCTCCGCCATTTAAAATATTCATCATCGGTACGGGCAACGTCGTACCGTTAACGCCCCCGAGATAACGATATAAAGGAAGCCCGGTCGTCACGGCCGCCGCTGCCGCCGTCGCCAACGACACGGCCAAAATCGCATTGGCCCCTAATTTAGATTTATCGGGCGTCCCGTCGGCTTGCACCATAGCACGATCCAGCGCCAATTGTTCCAAAACATTTTCACCGCACAGCGTCGCCGCTAATGTATGGTCTACATGGGCCGCAGCGGTCTGCACCCCTTTACCGCCGAACCGCTTAGCATCCCCGTCCCGTAATTCCAAGGCTTCAAATTGTCCCGTAGAAGCTCCGCTGGGAGAAGAGCCGCGACCGACTGTCCCGTTTTCCAAAATGACATCGGCCTGCACCGTAGGATTGCCCCGTGAATCTAAAATTTCCCTTCCCTTTACTTCCGCAATCTTTATTGTTTTCATATATACCAACCTCACTTTCCGACAGTTTTCTCCAATTATGTTTTATTATACGATACAAACCACTTTTATCCCAGTTTTTTTTACAACTTCTCTACAGGTTCCGCTTCCCCGCGTACATGATAGTGAAAAATTTCCGCCCCCACACATTGTATCCAATATCCCAAAAGTTCGGCGTAACCGTGCGGTTGTTTCGCAGCTGCCCGCAGCACTTCCGTCAGCAAAGCATCGGCCCACTCGGCATCAATAAAAGAAAACGGTTTCACCGTTTGTATTTGCTGCAAAATAGGAGAAAATATATCCTTCGTCTGTTGTAATATCCGTTCGGAAATAACATAGGAAACTCCTTCTCCCGCTTTCGTCGCATCTAAAAAGACCAAATTTCGTTGTTCCGTCCGTTCCCCTTCCGCCCCATAATCTATATGACACATGGCTAAAGGATATTGACGACGTAATTCCGGTTTCAATAATCGATACGCCCCCGCTTTCAATACTTCATACCAACGATCATCACGGGACGTTTCCATTTCCACAATTTTTTCTCGCCACTCCCCCCACGTTCGTGCACTGCGACATCTATAGTTCTTGCGAATTTCCTTAGCCGCAACCAGAGCCTCATATTGCGTTTGTAATTGTTCGGACGGATGTAAGCAAACCATAAACCGATGATCATCATCACAATATAGGCCGGTCATATCGACACGAATCGTTTCCGCACATTGGGGACACGTATAAAAAAATAAATTTTCATCATAAAGAATCCGTTTTCGCATAGCCCTGTCCCGAGAGCCATTACAAAAAGATACGCCCGAAAACATCCCTTTTTCCCGACATATAGGACAAGTCACTTCAATTTGTTCCTTACACGACGACGCTTCTTTCATCCCTATCCCTCCTGTAAAAACCGTTCACCATCTGATCGTATCTATTCATACAAATCATTATACCACACTTGTGTATCCCTTTTATGAATCCCCGATCCCGCCCGAAATCGTTCATTTCTGTAGCTGTATTTGTTATACTATAGGCAACTGCTGCGCAGTATCCCGGACAAGGAGGGGACGCCTATGACTACACAAGGCCGCATTTTTTTATCCGTTCGTATCATCAGCTTTACAGGCGCATTTTTAACTACCGGATTAACTATTATGGCGCCTATAATCGCGATGAGCTTTCACTTACCGCCCGAAAAATTAAGTTGGATGTTATCGGCCATTCTTATCCCTTCCGCCGCCTTTCTCCTTCCGTTAAGCAAAGTTGCCGATTTATATGGGCGGCGCCGTATGTATACCCGCTCCCTCCTGGCCTATGCCCTGATCACCTTATCCTTAACCCTGACTCCTAATTTTTTCTATTTACTGACCGGCTGCCTCCTGCAGGGAATTTCCCTGGCAGGTATCTTAGTATCCTATATGCCGCTCCTCTTAGCCGCTACACCCCGCAACCGACAGGGAAAATATCTCGGTGCCTGTGTCGCCATGACCTATTTGGGATTGACCCTCGGACCGCCGGTAGGCGGAGTGCTGGCCGGCACGTTGGGTTGGCGCTGTTTATTTTTATGTACGGGAATCCTCGCTTGCCTAGCCTACGGAATAATCCTGCCGGTAAAACAGGAATGGTATGCCCCGACCGCGCCGTTTGTCAACATAGTCAGCACGCTCTTGCTCATTGCCGGAATTCTTTGCTTTCTTTTCGGCTTATCCGCCTATCTCTCCTATCCTTACCTATGTTGGCTGGGACTTTTCTTACTCTGCCTCTTTCTCTTGCACGAATATCGTTCCCGCCACCCTTTATTGCCCCTATTTTTATTTAAAAGCCTCTCTTTTTCCGCCGCCAATCTCACCGCCTGCATGCAATATAGCGCGACATACGGTATTACTTTTCTCCTTTCACTATATTTACAACTGGTCCACAACTTCTCTCCCCTTTTGTCCGCCGTCATTCTCCTGATACAGCCTATATTAATGACCGTATTATCCCCCCTTGCCGGCAGCGGTGCCGATCGCTACGGCTGCCGACGCATGGTAACCATCGGTTTATTCCTTTCCTCCCTGGGGCTATGGGGCTTTGCTTGTTTTCCTCACTGTACTGTAGAAATGCTGATACTGTTTCTCTTGTTCACCGGTACCGGTGCGGCACTTTTCGGCGCCCCTAACAACAGTGCCATTATGAGTGCCGTCGCCCCTTCGTATCACGGTTTGGCCTCCGGTACCCTGGCACTTTCCCGTACCTTCGGGCAAGCCTTAAGCATGGCGGCGGTAACTTACATTCTCGCACGCTTTTCTTCCGCCTCCGTTCTCCGGAATACCGAACTGCTGTCGGCCATGCATATCGCCTATCTGCTCTTTGCCGTCTTATCCGTCATGGCCGTTATCGTATCCCTCATCCCCGCGCCGGCAACCGACCGCCGCTGATCCCCGGTCCCGACGCGTTCTTTCTATATCCTTTTTTCCCATTTTCTGCTATACTGAAAACTACCCTATACAGATTTATATGAAGGAGGTTTTTCCATGAAAAAACAATTACTTACCGGTGCTTTAGTACTTTCTCTGCTCACTTGCGGCGGATTGACGACTACCACCCAAGCTTTCAATTTCGGTTCCCTGCTTAAATTAGGCGGCGTTTCCTTTTTAGTCGATCGCTATAGTTCCCAAATCAATACAGTCCTAAATAAACTCATGATTAAAAACGGTGCCGGCACCAACTATGCCACCAAAGTCGTACCCGTACTCAGCGTAGGCACAGGAAATTACATTGGCGCCGTACAGGTTATCGGCCCGCAACGGCAAGTGGAAAAAGTAAAAGCGGTCGGACAATTAGATGCCTCCATTAACGGTATTGCCCGTGCCAATGCCTATATTCCCTTAGCAACTACCAATGTGATGAACTTACATCGTGTAGACGGCGTCGGGGTTTCTGCCGTTGTAGATTTAAAACTCTAAACAAATTTATGTTGACAAGGTCTTCTCCCTATGTTAGCATATAGAACAACAACATATTGTCTTTTCATCAAGAGCAGTCGAGGGAATGGCCTTATGACACTGCGGCAACCCCCAATCGGGATAGGTGCCAAGTCCAACGGTAAGTATACCGGCAGATGAACGAAACTACAAAAAAAGCCGTCATCTGCATGACGGCTTTTTTGTACATAGAAAAGACCTACAAGAAAGGATGAAGAACTCATGTATCAATGGATCAAAAAATTAGGAATCGGTATTTTACTCACCACTTGCGTATTAGCCGCCGGTTGCGGCTCCCAAAAGTCGGCACCGAACGAAGTACGCATAGGGGTAACCGCCGGACCGCAAGCGGAAGTTATGGATGCGGTTGCCAAAGAAGCCGCAAAACAAGGAATACACATTAAAGTGGTAGAATTCAATGATTACGTACAACCGAATAAAGCCTTAGCGGAAAATGATTTGGATATGAACTCTATGCAACATCAACCCTACTTGGATAATATCATAAAAAAAGAAGGTCTCCCCTTAGTATCCATAGGAAAAACCATGCTCTTGCCCATGGCGGTCTATTCCCATAAATATAAAACGCTTTCGCAAATAGCGGACGGCACAAAAGTCGCCATTCCGAATGATCCGACGAACGGCGCAAGAGCCCTTTTGTTATTACAAAAAGCGGGACTGATTACCTTAAAGAACGGCACGTCCGTAACGGCTTCCGTTCCCGACGTAGTAAACAATCCGAAACACTTGCAGTTCGTCGAATTGGATGCCGCACAAATTCCCCGTTCCCTGGACGACGCCGGACTGGCCTGTGTCAACACGAACTACGCCATTCCCGCCGGCTTAAACCCGCAAAAAGACTCGCTTCTTGTAGAAAGCAAAGATTCTCCCTATGCGAATGTCTTCGCCGTCCATACCGGCAACGAAAACAACGAAACCTATAAAAAAATTGTTGCCGTTTATCATTCCGACGTTATTCGTCAATTTATTAAAAATCGCTTTCAGGGAGCCGTCGTTCCGGCATTCTAAAGCCCGCGAAACGATCCGCCGGGCACGGAAAAAGAAGACAAAAGCGCCTCTTTATGCTATACTGAACACGTAGTAAAAAGACTTGCACAAGGCAAGTTATTTACGGTGTAAGGAGTGAATATCATGTCAATTATTACAGGTACTGCAGAAAATTTCAACCAAGTTGTCTTACAGGCAAAAGGCTCGATTATTGTTGATTTTTGGGCTGCTTGGTGCGGCCATTGTACAAACATGCTGCCCATTGTGGAAGCCGTCATTGCCGATCATCCCGACGTTACCCTGGTAAAGGTCAATGTAGACGAACAGCCTTCATTAGCCATGAAATATAACGTCAATGTCATTCCCACATTATTGTTTGTAAAAGACGGCGAAATAAAACATACTGCCGTCGGGGATCAAACAAAAGAATATTTAGAATCTTTGTTATAAGAAAAGAAAAATACCCTCTTTGCCGAATATCGGCAAAGAGGGTATTTTATTATGCACGGATCATCAAGGTTGCTTTTCCTTCTGCCGCCAACGTCCCGTCGGCACGACAAACCCGGCCGCTCATCACGACTAACCGGCCATGTATTTTTTCCTGCACAACCGTAATCCGTACTGTTTCACCGATGGGTACGGAACTGTGAAATCGCACTTCCAACCGTGCCGTATATGCCGGTTTTCCGACTGTCCGATATACATAGTCCCCCATCACTTCATCCAACAGCGTCGTCACCAAACCGCCATGCATACGATCCCCGTAACCGGCATGGGCCTGCGTCGGCGTAAACGAGGTAACGGCCCCTGTCGCCTCTATACGAATAGACAAATGAAGACCGATAGGATTTTCCTTACCGCACCCGAAACAATGCTGCACATTCTCTTGCCGGTCCATCTCTTTTCTCCTTTCATTACGTACCCTATCGCGCGCCTGCCGCGCTGCACGTAAGAAATACCTCCCGTGCTGAAAAACAAACACGGGAGGTATTTCTTACGTGCTTAGTATATATGTATGTGTTAGAGAGGTATGAACAAGCAATGCCTTATGCCTGTGCCGCCGCTTTCCCGAGCATCGCACATTCTTCCGAATTATTCGGCGTTTCATTGACAATAGCCGTACCGATAACCGTAGCGCCGGCATCTTTTACACGCTGTTCCCACGTATCCATCCATTCGCCGGTCCCCCAGCCGTAAGAACCGAACAAGCCTACTTTTTTACCGCTCAATTTCGGCAATAAATCTTCCATAAACGGTTCTACTACCGTTTCTTCCAATTCTTCCGCTCCCATAGCGGGGCAGCCCAACAAAATGACATCTTTCGATGCTACCGTATCGGCATCTGTATCATCAAAAAGTACCGTTTCCACATCGGCACCGGCAGCCTTTACAGCCGCATCAATTTCCTGTGCCATTGCTTCCGTGTTACCCGTGCCGCTCCAATATACAATTTCTACCATAATACAATTCCTCCTTACGCTACAATGAGCGATTCTAATGATGCCCCAACCGCGAGTTGTTTACTATATGTACGGCGACAACAATCGAAGCGTCGGAAAAGTCGCAATGCTTCCTCCGCATCGCCATATACCTTCCATTCCCCGCACATTTTAGCATGATTCCCTTTGTGTCGAATAAATCCGCATACATCCGTCAACGGATATCCCAAAAAAAGTCCCAGCTCATGCGGAAAGCAATTACCGGCGGCAAATCTTGCCCCCAAATGCTCCAACATAGCTAGCAATGTCTGTTCGGTACTATACCCATACGCTTGCAAAAAGTTTCGTACTTCTTCCGTGTGCAAATACCGTTCCACCATTGTCGGTCTATATATATATAACAACGTGCGTTGCGGACAACAAAACAAAATCTTGAAATGAAGTTGTTTTCCATTAAATCTCAGATTATACCGCTCAATAATCCGCGGATAATCCGTATACGTAAGACAATGAGGAAGACACAGTAACGTTCCCATCTTCAATCCGGCCAACGTAGCCGAACAATGTTGAATTAAAAATGAATCTAATTCCATAGATTGCGCTCCTTTCCTCTCATTGTCTATAGTTACTATACCAATAATGTAAATCATTGTCAATACAAAATATACAGGAAAAAACCCGCCTTTTACAGAACCTTCTTTCCTTTAAATATAGTCTGTTTTTTTACATATATAAATTATTTTCAGTCTCCTATACCAATAATTTATACGCATTTTTCTTTCACTTTTTACGTAATACCGCATTACATAATGAGAAAATTATAACTTATTTCTCCCGAATAAAATAATTTATGCTATAATAAAATCTATATGAATACTGCAAAGAAAGGAGTATCCCCTACGATGAAAGCCGTGTTTGTAGACTTTGAAATGAATCCCATCGATCGACGTCACCAAGAAGCACGTCGCATATGCCAAGGAGAAATTATAGAAATCGGCGCCGTCAAACTGGATGAAGACGGCAAGGAAATCGGCGCTTATAAAGAATATATTTGCCCCGAATACACCTCCCAAATGAACGCCACCTGTCAAGCCCTCACGGGTATTACCATGGACATGCTGACCCCGGCGGCACATTTTCAAACGGTCTTTACACATTTTCTGGCATGGTGCAACGAAGATGCGCCCAATGCGTATGAAATGTACGCCTGGAGCGAAAACGACTGGCATCAGCTCACCTGTGAAATGCGCTTAAAACAAAGCGATATGAACGATCCGCAGATCCGCTGGATGCTCGACCACTGGCAAAACTTTCAACAAATTTTTTGTAATCTCTTAGGCTTAGACAATGTTATTTCCCTTGATAAAGCCGTAACCCTGTTAGGAACGTCCTTTGTCGGTAAAATGCACGATGCCTTATGGGATGCCCGCAATACGTCGCAATTATATGTGTTATCCAAAAAAGACGCCCATTTCCGTACGCGTATAGGCCCCATCATAGCCGCCACCAAACCGGCGGAACCGTTGACCTATTCATTAGCGGATGCCTTTTTAGCCGCACAAAAATAACCCCTTTCCACTTATCCTAAGGAGTCCGACATGATAAAAAAATGGGACATCGCCCTGATAGCCTTGCTGCTTTGTCTATCCTTTATTCCCGAAGGCCTTTTCGCCCTGTCCGATCATCTGACAGAAAAACCGCAAATCGAAGCGGTCGTTTATGTGGACGGCACGGTGTATAAAACCGTTCCCCTCAGCGGACACAAAGGCACGTTGTTATTCACCGTACGTACGGCCCGAGGCTATAATACAATCGTTGTAAAAAACGACACAATCGGCATTATCGACGCCGATTGTCCCGATAAAATTTGTATTAAGCAGGGTTTTATTTCACAACCGGGAGCAACCGCCGTGTGCCTGCCGCATCGCCTTCTCATCGAAATTAAGTCCGCGCGACAAACGCAACCGGATATTATTCCCGCAAATTAGAGGTATGCTTATGAACAACACCTTTCGACTTGTCCTCATCGGCATCTTTGTTGCCCAATCATTAGTACTCTATATTATCGAAGGGCTCTTGCCGGTACCCTTTATTGCTCCCGGGGCCAAATTGGGACTGGCCAACTTAATCACGGTCATCGCCCTGTATACGTTGCCGAAAAAAAAGATGTCGCCTTGATCCTATTCTTGCGCATTCTCTTATCCACGGCATTTGCCGGCGGTATAAATGCCTTCTTTTACAGCGTATGCGGAGCAATTTTCAGTTTCGGCGGTATGGCGCTGTTACAAAAAACGCATCGTTTTTCTCTTTTCGGCGTAAGCGCCGCCGGCGGTATTTTTCACAATATAGGGCAACTATTGGTCGCCGCTTGTATCGTCGAAAATCTGCATCTCTTTCTCTACACCCCCGTACTCACCCTTACCGGCACGGGAACAGGAATCCTCATCGGCATTATCGCCGCCTTTACCCTGCAACATCTAAAAAAACTGCCCCTTTTTAAACGCTTAAAAACGTTTTCTTAACCCTCTTGTTTACCTGCAAAAAAAAGCTCGCATCTGCCGATGCGGGCTTTTTTCCTTACACGCGCCTTATTTTTTTTGCCGAACAATGGCCGTTTCCGCTATTTCACACAAAATATGTCCCATCATAATGTGCATTTCTTGTATCCGGGCAGTAACCGTTGAGGGAACAGCCAAACAAATATCGCAAAACGAAGCCATCTGTTCACTTTTCGCACCGCTGAACCCCAGGCATTTCAGCCCCATTTTTTTTGCCACCGCCAACGCGGCCAACACATTCCGACTCGTACCGGACGTCGAAATACCGACCAGCACATCGCCTTCCCGTCCCAACCCGCGAACTTGTCTGGCAAATACGGCTTCATACCCATAATCGTTCCCAATTGCCGTTAATACCGAAGTATCCACCGTCAGGGCCAACGCCGGATACGGTTCCCGTTCCGCTTGAAAGCGCCCCATAATTTCCGCCGCCATATGTTGCGCATCGGCCGCACTGCCGCCGTTACCGCAAAATAAAATTTTATGCCCTGTCAGCAAGGCCTCGCTCACCATCGAACCGGCAGCTGCCAACAAGGGTTCCAACGCTTTCGTGCCTTGTAAAACCGCCTCATGTTCCGCCATTCTTTCTGCGATCATTATCCATATCGCCTCCTATTCCATACTGTCTTCCACCACATGAATCTTACCGTTAGCCGGATTAATCGAAATACCGTACACCTGTACCGAATCGGGAATATACGGATTTTTTCGCAATCGTTGCACCATATCCCGTACAGCCGGTACCGGTTCCCCTACCGGATCCGCCCATGCTTCCAAATGAGGCCGAATAGCCTGTATATCGGGTACCGACACGCCGGCGGCCGCCATTTTTTCGCACAGTCCGTCTGCCGTTGTATGTACCATACCGCAATCGTCATGTACCACTACAGCCACGTCTGTAACCCCTAATTCATACACCGCCACTAACAAACTTCCCAAGGCACTGTCAAACGCTTCCGTAATACGAGCGCCGGCCACTTTAATCACGACCGCTTCTCCGCGATTTAACCCCAACGCCGGTTCGACAATATACAATAACCGCGTATCCATGCATGTAAGCACCGCTAACTTTCGCACCGGTTTTTTATCGATCTGGGGCAAGCCGCCCTGCCCCCGTGCCACCTTTAAAAATTCTCTGTTTTGCGCTTTAAAAAAATCCGCTAATTTAGACATTCTCCCTGCCTTACCTTTCTTTTTGCAAACTGCGCACATACGCATCAATTCCGGCCGCCACCTTGCGTCCCTCGCGCATAGCCAAAACTACCGTCGCCGGTTTATGTACAATATCGCCGGCAGCAAACACGCCGGCATAATTCGTCATACCGTACGGCTTTTTCTGTACGGTAATATAGCCGTCACCCTGTGTTTTCACCTGCAACTGTGTAATTACCGCCTCTTCCGGCTTATTGCCGATAGCCGCAATAATTTTATCCGCTTCAATAATGCCGAATTCTCCGGTCGGAACCATCGTTGCATCTTCCAAAATTTTTTGTTTCTCATACTGTAACCCTTGCACATGATCAGTCCCGACAACCGCACACGGTGCCGAATAAAATTGAAATTGCACGCCGTCTTCTTTCGCTTCTTCATATTCCGACGGTAAACACTTCATATTTTTTTCCGCCCGTCTGTACACAATCGTCACGACAGCCCCCAAACGTACAGCCGTTCTCGCCGCATCAATAGCCACATTCCCGGCGCCGATGACCACCACACGATCCCCGTTCCGAACGGGCAACGACGAAACTTCCGCCTTGCCGTATTGTACTTTTTGAACGTCTTCCAAAAACGCCGTGGCACCTATAACTCCTGTGCAATGCTCATTTTTCACCCCCAAATTCCATTCCTCCGCCGTCCCGATACCGACAAACACCGCTGCAAATCCCTCTTTCCAAAAAAATTCCGGTGATTGTTGTTGCCCGATTTTAACCCCGTATCGAAACTGCACGCCCATCTCTTCCAACAGCTTTACTTCCCGTAATACCACATCCTTATGTAAGCGAAACGTCGGAATTCCATACATAAGCATGCCGCCGGGACAGTCTTTGGCCTCCCATACGGTCACTGCATAATCCCTCATCGCCAAATTTCTCGCCACGGACAACCCCGCCGGACCGCTGCCTATGACCGCCACCTTGCCGGCTTGTCCCGTACTGACATGGCGGGGAATATACCGGCCGGAAAACGCCTGATCGGCAATAAACCGTTCCAATTTGCCGATAGCAATAGGGCGTCCGCGATGGTTCCACACGCAAGACCCTTCACACTGCTTTTCTCTAGGGCATACACGACCGCAAATAGCGGGCAAATCACTATGTTGATACACATATGTCGCCGCCTGTACCGGATCCCCTGCGGCCAACGCATGAATAAATTTAGGAATATCATTGCCGATAGGGCAGCCCCGACGGCATAACGGTACTTTACACTGTAAACACCGCTGCGCCTCCACACGTACTTCCGCTGCCGTAAAATCACGATCTCGCAGCGGCTCCTTTGCAAACGATTCTAAATGCTTATTCTCTTCCGTCATACACTTGCCCGCCCTTCTATGGTATATGCCGCATCTGTATAGCAACAATTATATTCTATTTTATTATATCCATTCAAAAAGTCCCGGTCAAACACAAACCCGGCTACAAATAAATAATATATTGCCTCCATAAAAAGCATAGACATTTGACATCTTCACTTCCTCTGGAGGCAACGAAATTCCTTATATTTTTATATATTTTATTTTTTCAAAACTTTAGCCTGTCCATCTGTAACAATTATTCCCTTTTGATTCCTTACTGTAGTTCTAAAAAAAATATAATGTTTATCATCATTCTTTTCAATACATGTCACAGTAGCTGTTAATGTATCCCCCAATTTTACAGGTGACAAGAATTTAACTTCTTGTGCTAAATAAATAGTATTTATTCCAGGCAATTGCGTTCCCAACACAGCAGAAATTAGACCAACTGAAATTATTCCATGTGCGATTCGTTCTTTAAAAATGCTATTTTTTGCAAATTCCGCATTAACATGTATAGGATTAAAATCACCAGTCACTCCCGCGAAAGAA
The DNA here is from genome assembly GCF_000214495.1 of Megasphaera lornae. Classification (GTDB taxonomy): domain Bacteria; phylum Bacillota; class Negativicutes; order Veillonellales; family Megasphaeraceae; genus Megasphaera; species Megasphaera lornae. Next base: position 76,461 of record NZ_AFIJ01000039.1, read on the forward strand.
TATACATCATATTCACTAATTGTTTTAGACGCACTGGCTTCACGGCCTAAAAAAATATCTTCATAAGCAATATTATTTGACATATATAGTCCTCCTAGTAATTTAATTTTACCCCCATTGGTTCATCTCTAAAAATTCTTTCATCCATTACTTTTACCTTATTAATAATAGGTTTAAAGTCCATGTTTGATAAAATATCTTTATCAATATCAATTCCCGGCGCAACTTCTATAAGCTCTAATCCCATTTCAGTTAATTTAAAAACAGCTCTTTCCGTAATATATAAAACAGGCTGCGCAATAGACAATGCATATTCTCCCGAAAAAGTAATTTGTTCTACTTGATCCAAAAATTTTTTATTTTTTCCTTCTTGAACAATAGTTATCTTATTATTTTCAATAATTTCTTTTAAGCCTCCTGCAGTAAACGTTCCACAATAAACCACTTTTTTAGAATTTTGAGTTATATTAATAAACCCGCCACAACCAGATACCCTTCCTTTAAACTTACTAACATTAATATTACCTTTCTTATCTGCCTCTGCTAATCCTAAAAATGCAATATCTATTCCGCCTCCATCATAAAAATCAAATTGAGCCGGCTGTTCCAAAATAGCTTGTGCATTAGTTGCCGCACCAAAACTTCTTCCTCCGGAAGGAACACCCCCAATTGTTCCCGCTTCAGTAGTTAAAATCATATCGGTAATTCCTTCTTCTGCAGCTACTAATGCAATTCCTTCCGGAACCCCAATTCCTAGGTTAACAACTGCATTTTCCTTTAACTCCATAAGACTTCTACGTGCAATAATTTTACGATTAGTAAGTGGAGCTGGCGGCAATGAAGCTAAAGGGATTTGAATAGTTCCATTTAATGCGGGATTTATTCCAAACTCCCAAGTCATCCAATGGTCTTCCTCTGGACTTTGTACCACATAGTCCACAAAAATCCCCGGAACCTTAACTTGTTTAGCATCTAATGTGCCTGATTTTACTATGTTTTTTACTTGAACAATGACCATTCCTCCCGATGCTTTTGCCGCTTGTGCAAGTGCTAAAACTTCGCCATATCCACATTCTTCATTTAAAGTTATATTTCCATTTTCATCGGCATATGTTCCTCTAATAATTGCTACATCAATCCTACATGGATGATACCATAGCCATTCCTCATTATTCATCACAATCACATCTACACGATCTTCCGTTGTTATTGAATTAATTTTACCGCCTTCTATTCTTGGATCAACAAAAGTTCTTAATCCTACTTTTGTAAATGTACCGGCTCGTCTACCTGCCATATCTCTAAACCATTGTGATAACGTTCCCTGAGGGAAATTATAAGCTTTAATCTTATTTTCCATAATTAATTTACCAATTTTAGGAGATAAGTTAAAATGACCGCCAATTACACACTCTAATAAACCTTCTTCCCCAAGATGATTTAAACCTTTTGTATCTCCATCGCCTTGTCCTGCCGCATAAATTAAAGTTAAATTACGAGGTTTTTTATACTCACAATATTGCTTTTGCATCTCTTTTAAAATATGCTCCGGTATAAGCGATCCCACAAATCCACTAGTTGCAATAGTTGATCCACTTTTTATTTTTTTTACAGCTTCAGTTGCCGTAATAATCGCTTTCATAAAACTTCCTCCCTATATAATCCTACCACTCAAACAAATCGAATTAATGTGTATATAATCACAATTGCAAACACAGCAATCGTTTTCAAAATGGTAATAGCAAATATATCTCTATATGATTCTTTATGTGACATTCCACAAACTGCCAACAATGTAATAACGGCTCCATTATGGGGCAATGTATCTAACCCTCCCGAGGCCATGGAAGCGACCCTATGCAAAATTTCCGGAGTCATTCCAATACTATGAGCCCAACTTAACCAATCATGTGACATAAGTTCCAATGCAATAGATAGGCCTCCCGATGCCGATCCGGTAATGCCAGCTAAAACAGTAACACTGATCGCTTCTGATACTAATGGCGTTCCTCCAATATGAATATTTATTAAAAAATTAGCTACATCAGAAAAACCCGGTAATTGAGCAATTACATTCCCATATCCAACTTCTGATGCAGTATTCATAATTGCTAATAAAGAGCCTATAGCGCCTGCATTCAATACATTTGTTAATTTTTTCATGCCGGTTATTTCTCTTCTTCCGATAATTAAAGCTAATGCAATACCTACTACCAAAGCAATAATTAATGCCCAAATACTGGCCACATTTTTCACATTACTGGCAACTAACGGAATCCCTTTCATCTGTCTAAATGGTTCTAAAACAGAAGGATCCCAAGCAATCATTTCTGTAATTGAAAAACTTACAAGTAATACAGCAATCAATGGTACACACGCTAACTTCCAATTAACTAAATTTATATCAGAATTTACTTCACTTTCATTAATAGTATGGGTTCCATATCCTTCACCCGCTGAAATTGCAGATTTTAATCTATGCGTCAAATAAAAAACGCCTCCAATATAAATTATTAATGCCCCTAAAATTCCCGCAATAGGTTCAGAATATAAATTGGTTCCAAAATACGTAGTAGGTATAATATTTTGAATTTGCGGGGTTCCCGGTAAACAATCCATTGTAGCGGTAAAAGCCCCTAATGCAATAATAGCCGGCACCAGTCTTTTAGGATAATTTGCTTCTTTAAATAAAGCTGCTGCAAACGGATATACCGCAAAAACAACAACAAATAAACTAACTCCGCCATATGTAAGTACCGACGATGCAATAACAATAGAAATCACTGCTTTATATGGATCTTTTCCTAACCCGCTAATAATGGCTTTAGCTATACTTCTGGCTAACCCTGTATCTTCCATTACTTTGCCAAAAATAGCACCTAATATAAACACAGGAAAAAAAGATTTAATATAAGTTACTGCTTTTCCCATAAATAACTCTGTATAAGATGGCATAATATTAAATCCCGATAGTGCTGCTGCCAAGATCGCCATAATAGGAGCCATCATAATTACAGAAAAACCTTTGTATGCAAATGTAATTAATCCGACTAAGCTTAAAACGATAATCAAAACATTAAAGTCCATACATATCATCTCCTTATTGCTTTGTAATTTGTACAATTAATTGTCTCTTATTTTTACTAAAGAAATATTTCTATAAGTCAATATTATCATGCTTATAAGGAATGATAAAATGGATTATTTTCACACTCTTAATTCTATTTTTTCATAATATTTAATCATACCTAACAAAAGATATGTCATTTTTATTTTTATAATTAAGTAGAATATAATATATTCAAAATAAATTTTATATATAATTTTCATAAAATAAAATATGGATACCTCTTTATAAATTCAAAAGAAGCATCCATAAAACATCTTACTTATTCACCATTAATCGTCTCATTAAACTTTTCTATAATTCTATCTACAATATCATGTTATTCCACTATTCTTTCAAATTAGCCTATCCCAATTCTATTTCTTGAAATTATTCCATAAATTACACACAAAAAAGAAATTCCTCTCTATTCTTTTCTAAATAGCTTTTCTTTTTTATAAATTCTAAAAAAAGCTTAATAGGAGTTGTAATAAATTTTTCTCTATGATAAGTTACTGTTGGAATCCATAATAAATCAAGCTTATGTACACTAAATTGATGCACTTTGTTAAAACAGAATTTATCCACAATAGGTTTGGGCAAAAAAGTAACTCCATCACTAGTACAAACGGCTTCAATTAATAAATCCCATTGTGCACTTTCTAATATAATATTAGGCATAAAGCCATTACTTTTACAACAGCTCATTACCCTATCATGCAGCATAAACGTATCATTTAATAAATAAAATTTTTTTCTTTTAACATTTTCCAAGTAATATTACATTCCTTCGATACTGCATGTTTCTCATTCGTTACACAAACCACTTCAGATTTTATAACAGGATAATTAATTAATTCTGCATCATTAACTGGGTGAATTAAAATACCGACATCGATTGCCCCTGTTTTTAAAAGTGAATATACTTTATTAGCTCCAATTTCCAAAACGCGTAATTGAATATTAGGATACGCTAATTGATAGTCCGCTAAAATTTTATGAACAATAGTAATAGTAACCGGTGGCACTCCTAATATTAACGTCCCACTCCGACTTACTAACCGAGTTTCCAACAATTGTCTTTCATCTTTATATTGTTGAACTATTTTTACTGCACTATGATAAAAAATCTCGCCTTCCGAAGTCAATTTAAATTTTTTAGAAGTTCTATCTACGATTTCTATACTAAACATATGCTCTAATGAACGTATTGCTTTACTAATGGTAGATTGACTAATAAATAATGAATTAGCTGCCTTAGTAAAACTACTATACTTTACAGTCGTTATAAAATAGATTAAATGTTCAATATTCATTTATACCCCCCTAATACTGCCGTATCAAGAAAAGTATCCTAATAAATTAAAACTTTTCTCCAGATAAATCTTTTTTTAACCAATCTATTAAAATTTTTTCTCGTTTTCTCTGAATTTCCGCTAATTTATCTTTATCCCAATTATATAAACCGGAACCACTTTTAGCTCCTAGTAATCCTTTTTCTACACAATTTCTCATCATCTCTGATCCTAACTTATCTGCAGCTAATTCCGAATTCAAATATGCTGAAATACTATAAAAAATATCCAATCCCCCCAGATCAGCGGATTCAATCGGTCCAGTCACTCCTAATCGCCGTCCAATGCTATATTTACATATAGTATCTACATCTTCGGCAGAAGCAAACCCATTTTTTACACAATATAATGCCTCTCTTAGTAAAGCAAACTGTAATCTGTTTCCAATAAATCCGGGAGCTTCTTTTTTTAACCCGACTGGTTTTTTGCCAATTTTTTCCAATAATTCAATAACAAATTCCACTACCTCTTTTTTTGTTTCTTTTCCCGGAACCACTTCTACCAAGGGAATCAAATGTGGCGGATTCCAAAAATGTGCTACTACAAATCGTTCCGGATGACTTAATTTAGATGCAACTTGAGATGGCAATAACCCGGACGAATCAGTAGCAAAAACGATATCTGCTGATAAATATTTCTCCAATTCTTTATATACACTTTGTTTTATATCCATATCTTCTGCGACTGATTCAATAACAAAATCTGCATCTTTGGCCGCATCTTTTATAGATGTCACTCCATGAATCCGTGAAATAATCTTATTCATCTCTTGTTCATCAATAATTTGATTATTTTTCATACCGGTTAAAGTAAATCTAATATTTTTCATAGCACGTTCAATGCTGGCATCTTTTCTTCCAAACAGATTTATTTCATACCCTTTTTGTGCAAATGCAATAGCCGTTCCAAATCCCATAGTTCCACAACCTAAATTACAGATACGTTTTATTTCCGATATTTTTTTCATAAAAATTACCTTCTTTCTAAAATCATATTGTAAAAGGAATAAAAGTTAATCCTAAAACCATAATAATACCTAACACAATAAATGCCACAAAACTATATCCAACAAAATCTTTAAATTCCAATCCACAAACAGCCATAAAAGGAACCGCAAAAAAAGGTTGAATCAAAGCAGTTAAATCTCCACCAAACATATAAGAAATTATAGTTTGTGCATTTGAAATGCCTAATGCATTTCCTGCCGGAATCAAAAAAGGTGCTTCAATGATCCACTTACTTCCACCTGAAGGAATAAAATAACTGATAAAACCACTTAAAATTGCTGAAATAGCTGGAAATGTAGTAGTAGTACTAAATGCAATTACCCATGAAGAAATAATATTTACTAAACCTGTAAATTTCATAATTCCGAAAATCCCTGCATAAAACGGAAATTGCAAAATCACACCCCAAGCTGCCGGTGTAGAAGACTTTACCGCTTTCAATAAGGCGGCTGGAGAACCATATAACCAAATAATTAAAGTCAAAAATAAAAAATTCAACACATTAATATCTAATGACCTTCCCAATACAAAGAAATGATAATATAAATATACCAAAAACATAATTCCAATAAAATAAGAACACCATGGACTATATGTAACCCATTCACTTGGTGTCGTAATATTTTTCTTTACTACCTCAGTGCATTCAGGGAGCACCAACTTATCATTCCATTGTCGTAATGAAATAATCCGTTCTTCATATTTAGGTACTAATATAAATCCAAATAATAAAATCATAGCCATAACTGATATACCAACTAATATGAGATTATAAGGATGAAAAACAGTTTGAGAAATAGGTATAATCCCAATTTCTTTAACCATAAAATGTCCTGGAGTTGCAACCAATAAAGGGGCTGATCCAGAAAGCCCCATATGCCAAATATAAAAAGGGGTCCAAGCAGCTCCACATAAGTACCTATAATCAATTTTTAAACAATTATTTTCTGCTTGCATAGCTAAATTCTTACAAAGCAACGCCGAAAAAACTAATCCAAATCCCCAATTAAGATAATATCCAATAGATGATAACACCACCGCATAAATATATACAGTTCTTATCTTCTTCGGTCTACTGCAAATACGTTTAATTACTTTATTGCAAATAGGAGTAGTAGCTAGTGCATATCCAGTAATAACCACCAGCGACATTTGCATAGCAAATCCCAATAAACTCCAAAAACCATTTCCCCATGCTGTGATCACCTGAATAGGATTTGATGGGGTTAAAATTAATGCCATTATAAATGCCACAATAGTTAATAATAACGCAATAACATATGAATCCGGTACCCATCGCTCAGCAAATTCTGTAAAATAATCAGTAAATTGTCTTTTTTTCTCCATATGTCGGTTCTCCTCCTATTCTTTTCAAGAAAAATATTACATTTATATTATGACATTTTTCTATATTTAAGAAAAATGAAATTTATAAATCGTTTTAATGAACATTTTTCATGCAGCATCAATATATACGCCTTTAACAAAGCTCTCTAAAAAAGACGCTACGTTGATATTGCAAAACCACCCACCATACACCAAAATAAACCTAAAATTTCTTTCTACTACTAGCCAAAAGCCCGTTTAAATAACTCTACATCCTTATTGCGTCCCTTCCTAAACAAAGTGCCCCTTACCACTAATTTATCCGACCAAAGCGCCTCACACCTGTTATATTATACAATACGCCGGTTCCTTACGAAAAAAAACACCTAAAGCAATACTCTTCAGGTGTTTGTATGGTGCGCCCAAGATGACTCGAACATCCGACACACAGTTTAGGAAACTGCTGCTCTATCCTGCTGAGCTATGGGCGCATGTATATCGTTGTTATCGTATCACATAATGCAAAAAAAAGAAAGCGTTCCTATCCCGTTTCTATAGGACGCATCTGAAATTGTCACATAAAAATAGAAAAAAATAGACATATCTGAAACGATTCCCTGAATCATTAAAAATATCGACGTTAAACCGCTGCGCTAAAAGCGAAAAAGGAAACGGCACGCCGCCGCTAAAAATCGCCGACCGCGCATACGCATTGCAGTAATAACGCCGTAGCGCAACAATACGCAGGAACTACATGTGCCGTCAACAAAATAAACCCGGCGCAATCGGGATTATCACCGACTGCGCCGGGTTTTAAGGGTTCCTTACGGTATGCCGAGAAGGTTTTACTTACTCAACAGCTATACCCTTTATTGTTGATTCGCTTCTTGTCTGTAAATATCATTCGTAATAGCATCCGAGCAGCATACGGCAACAACGTCCGCCACATCTTCGGACGAACAACCGCGGGACAAGTCCAAAATCGGTTTAGCCAAGCCTTGTACCAAGGGTCCGAGAGCTGTTGCGTTGGCAAAACGTTGTACCATCTTATAGCCGATATTGGCCGCATCCAACGTCGGGAAAATAAGCACATTCGCATGGCCGGCAACTTTGGAGCCGGGCGCTTTGTGTTCGCCGACTTCCGGAACCAACGCGGCATCTGCCTGCAATTCTCCGTCAAAATCAAAGTCAACATTACGTTGTTTTAAAATTTCTACCGCTTTCCGCACATTTTCAACAGTTGTACCGGAACCGGAACCTTTTGTCGAATACGAAAGCAACGCCACTTTAGGATTCAACATCTGTACCGTACGACGTGCCCGTTGTACACAAATGCAGGCAATATCGGCCAATTGTTCCGGCGTCGGATTGGGAATAACACCGCAATCCCCGAGAACCAAAATACCGTTATCACCATACTGAGGCGTATTGGTCAACAAAATAAATGCGGAAGATACGGTTTTGTTACCCGGACGGGGCCCGATAACCTGCAGACCTGCACGAATAACATCCGCCGAGGTCGTAGCCGCTCCGGATACCACGCCGTCAGCATCCCCCAACGCTACCAAACCGGCACCGAAGAAAGTATAATTATTAATCATAATTTCCCGCGCCTGTTCTACCGTCATGCCTTTCTTTTTACGACGTTCCGCAAAATATTGGCAAAGTTCATCCATACGATAGTAAGTTTCCGGATCGATAACTTCTACGCCGGTCAAATCAATTTGGAATTTAGATGCATCTTTTTTAATCTTATCTAATTTACCGATTAAAACGATTTTAGCAAATCCGTCGGCTAAAACACGTTCTGCCGCCTTTAATACACGACGACTGTTCGTTTCCGGCAAAACAATCTTCTTTTGTGCCTTTGCTACCCGAGATTTTAAATCTTCTGTAAATCTCATTATCACCACTCCTTAATCGAGTCCTGTCAAAGACAACACTCACTATATCTAAAACCACCATTCATTATAATACAAAGTTTGCCCGATGAAAAGCAATATTCCTCGTATTTATTATGCAAGTAAACCATAGTAAAAAAAATCCGGTGCATACTCTTTTAGGCCGCAAAAAAAGGAGATATTCCCCGGAATATCTCCCCCGTTCCTATGGATATCAATGCTTTACACATGCCAAGCCGCGTTGCAGGGCTTGCATATTCAATGCGATTAATTTTGCCTTCGTCCCGGTAAACATATTGTGTATCATAGTTTCTATCGTGCTTACAGATAACACGGCCGTTGCCCCCACATAAGCGCCCAACATAACCATATTACTTACTTTCGGATTCCCCAATTCTCGTGCAATTTCATCACAAGGTACATAGTATACGGTCACATCTTCTCTCTCTACCTTATCGGGAACAATACTGCTGTTAATAAAAATGATCCCGCCGGTTTGCACCAACGATCCGAATTTAGCTAAAGCGGCCCGATTCATAACGACAATTTCCGACGGATGTTCGACTAACGGTGAGCCGATACGTTCGGTACTTAAAATAACCGTACAATTCGCGGTTCCGCCGCGCATTTCCGGTCCGTAAGACGGAACCCATGATACTTGTAAATTTTCTTCCACCCCGGCTTCTACTAAATTTTTACCGATAGACATGACGCCTTGCCCGCCAAAACCGGAAAGAATAACTTCATGTTTCATCTCACGGCACCTCCACATCTTTAATCACGCCCAGCGGATAATAAGGAATCATATGCGAAATCAACCACTCATTAGCCTCTTTTATATCCATTCCCCAGTTCGTGGGACAAGAGCAAAGAACTTCGACAAAGGTAAAGCCGTCATTATTCATTTGTCTTGTAAACGCTTTTTTAATCGCCCGTTTGGCTTTCATTAAGTGAGAAATATCGGTCACACACACGCGTTCCGCATATACCAACCCGTCCAACGTCGCCAACATTTCCGACACCCGCATAGGATTTCCGGCTTGTTCCGCCGTACGACCGGAGGGAGCCGTGGTGGCCCGTTGCCCGATCAAAGTAGTCGGCGCCATTTGCCCGCCGGTCATGCCGTAAATGGCGTTATTAATAAAAATCGTCGTAAATTTTTCGCCTCGCATTGCCGCATGTACAATTTCCGCGGCGCCGATAGAAGCCAAATCGCCATCGCCCTGATACGTGAATACCGGCACCTCCGGATGTGTACGTTTTACCGCCGTAGCTACAGCGGGAGCCCGTCCATGCGCCGCTTCAATCATGTCACACGCAAAATAATTTCCGGCAAATACCGAACAGCCTACCGGACAGACGCCGATAGCGGTTTCTACGGCATTCATTTCCGCCAACGTTTCCGCCACTAATTTATGTACAATACCGTGACTGCATCCGGGGCAATAATGAAGTTCTGTATCTTGCAGACCTGTTGATTTTTCATAAATCGTTTTTCTCATATTATTTCCCCTCCCGCCAAATTTTTGCCGCCGCCTCGGCCACTTCTGAAACCGTCGGAATAACACCGCCGTACCGTCCGTAAAAATGAACCGGTTTTTGTCCGGCTACTGCAATTTTTACATCATCGATCATCTGTCCCGTACTCATTTCCACTACCAACATTTGCGCAACGCCGGCTTGTCCCGCGATTTCCCGAATCCGGTCATAAGGAAACGGCCATAACGTAATCGGACGAATAACGCCGGCTTTAATTCCCCGTTCCCGTAAATTTTCTACAGCCGTAATGGCAATACGTGCGGGTGTACCGTAAGCAACAATGACAATTTCCGCGTCCGCCACCATAATTTCTTCCCAACGGACTTCATTTTTTTCTATTTCTTCATAGGTTTTCAATAATTCTATATTATGTTCTTCACAATCCGCCGCGGCAATCAACAACGAGCTGAGAAAATTATTATGTTCCCGTTTTCCTCTGCCGCATGCCGCCCAATCCTTAGGCGGCAATGTCCGCGGGGTTCTTTCTTTCCAAACAATAGGTTCCATCATTTGTCCGATAAGACCGTCCGCCAATACGACGACGGGCGTGCGATATTGATCGGCAATATCGAACGCTTCCTGTACTAAATCCACCGCTTCCTGCAAGTTGGATGGCGCTAACACGGGAGTTCTGTAATCGCCGTTACCGCCACCGCGGGTCGCTTGAAAATAATCGGCCTGTGAAGGCTGTATGGAGCCCAATCCCGGACCGCCGCGCATGACATTGACAATCACCGCCGGCAATTTGGCCCCGGCAATATAACTGATTCCTTCTTGTTTTAAGCTGATGCCGGGAGACGACGAAGAGGTCATGCACCGCACACCTGTAGCCGCCGCGCCGTATACCATATTAATAGCCGCCACTTCCGATTCGGCCTGTACAAATACACCGCCCGACTCCGCCATTCTAAAAGACATGTATTCCGGTATTTCATTTTGCGGCGTAATAGGATACCCGAAAAAACCTTTACAGCCGGCACGAATAGCCGCTTCCGCAATCGCTTCGCTGCCCTTCCATATTTCTCTTTTCATATATGGCGCCTCCCTTATTCTTTTTCAATCGTAATGATGGAATCCGGACAAATTTTGGCACAACCGGCACACCCGATACAAGCTTTCATATCGGTACAGACCGCCGGTCTATAGCCCTTTATGTTCGTTTCTTCTTCCAAGGCCAATATTTCTTTCGGACACACGGAAATGCAAAGCCCGCACCCCTTACACCGATCTTTTCGAAACGTTACATACATGGTCATACTGGAACCGTCTCCTTTCCAATGTGTTGTTATTCCCACGGTTTCTTCATATACAAATCCATAGGAAATACAGGATTTACAAATGCGGCAACAGCCGTTGCCAAGCGTCGGGGAACGGCATGACAAATAACGGGAATACCCGTCCGCGCCGAAACTTCCTCGGCCAATATCGCTCCCTGCCGCACATCACTTACCGCTGTATATTGACAGCAATGGGTATTATTAATCAACCCCTGCACGGGCATACGCGCCGCTTTTTCTATTTCCCTGAGGTAATACACCGCTTTTTCCGGTGTATCCGACAACGGTCTGTTCCCATTAACGACACACCATAACCTTGCTTCACATTGCTGTAATTCATGGCGGTACCGAGCCAATACACGGGCACCGGAAGGATTGCCGCCAATATCCATTACCCCGTACCGACAGGACTGTTGAAATAAGGTGACCACATCGGGCGGCATGGCCGGTAAATCGGCATCCATATGCTGTGACGAGCTCATGATTAAACGTCCGCCTTTCGCTTCCACCAATGCTTTACATTCGCGGGAACGAAAATACGGATCTACAATATCCAAATCGGCCAATGCAAACGCATATCCCCGCGCCGCCAATGTAAAGGCAAGATTCAAAGCTACTTCCGTTTTACCGCTGCCGAAATGCCCCACTACAATATGTACTCGCGAAGCATCTATCCAATCCGTCATCGGTCTCCCCCCTTCCGGCTCCCATAATCGCCTTGTATATTATAAGTATTTCTATATTCCATGTATTTATTCATATAAGCAGAGCATTTTATTTTCTCATACAAAATATGTTATTTTGTTATTTATATTATAATTCACCCCCTATGATTCCGCAATATATACTGCAGTAAAACGTTATTCCTATGCATAAATAATGTGCCTGCTTTCTATGCTTGACGAATAGTAATACTCCTATTTTTCCTTATTATTTTAAATCCTACGGTACATGTCGTTTCTTTTGAAAATTTATAAATTTGCAAAAGAATCTTGCCGCTTACTTTTCCGAATTGTCGGTCTGTACTTTACATGACATGTATTGTCAATATGTTTCATATTGGAAACTCATTTATAAAAAAATACCGCAATGCGTAAACGCATTGCGGTATTTTTCTTTCCCTTATAAAGCGGCGGCAATAATACTGTCCAATTCCTCCGGAGTGGTCGTCGGTTCAAAACGAGTAACCTGCTGTCCGTCACGACTGATTAAGAATTTGGTGAAATTCCATTTTACCCCGTTGCCTTCTAAATTGTCGGGATAATTTTTACGTACTACTTCTTCAATAATTTTTCCGCCCGGCTTTTGTAATTCATATCCCCGGAACGGCGCCGTTTCCGTCAAATATTTATATAACGGAATCGCTTGTTCTCCACGTACATCCACTTTCGCAAACAACGGGAAAGTAACCCCGTGATTTAATTTACAAAAGCTCTGTATTTCTTTCGCATCGCCAGGTTCTTGTTGTAAAAACTGATTACAAGGAAATCCTAAAATGACCAGGCCCCGATCTTTATATTTTTTATACAACCCTTCCAACCCGTCATACTGCGGTGTAAATCCGCATTTGCTGGCAGTATTTACAATTAACACCAATTTCCCCCGATACTCGCGTAAAGCCACGTCATTACCGGTAATATCTTTTACAGAATAATCATATATGCTCATAATAGAGCCTCCTTTTCCTATATACTGACCCTAAGGGGTACACAACACCTGAATATCTTGTTTCATCAAAACTCTCTCTTATGCGTTAATTTTATTTATTATTTATTAGTAATTATTTTTTGTTATGACAATATTATACCATGCCTTGGTATACAAGGCAATAGTTTTTGATAAAAATAAAAAATATAGGTTACGCCGCCGTTCCCTATGCACCTGCCGGCTATATCACGGATAGTCACGCCATTTTTATCCCTTTTTTCGCGCGTGCCGACGCTATGCGTGCCGATATTTATTTGACTTTTGTTCTCATAATACGAATAGCATTTCTTGTATACTGTCCGAACACTAAAAATCCCGCTCTTATACGATATAAAAAAACACGCCGCCGGTATGCCTTCCGGCGGCGTGCGGCACCGAATCGGTCCCCGACGAACAGATCCGTGCAAATATACTGTTTATAAAAACAAATGACGAATCGCCGGGCCGATAAAAGGGCCATAGCAAAATTGCAGAAAAAGAAAGACAAAAAATCCGATAGAGCCGCCCACAATAGCCCCGTTAATACGGATCCAAGCCAAATCTTCTCCGACTTTGCTTTCTAAAAACGCATTAAACCTCTTCTTATCAAATCCGGAGAGTACATCACGGACTGCTACAGCGATCAGCGAATGTTCATTTTCCAAAATCACCAAGCAGGCGCGCCGAATTTGTTCATTCAGCCATTCTTTTATTTCCGGATGTTCACTGCAATAAGACAAATAATGGAGAAACTGTTCTTCCAACATATCTTTCAGCTCTTCCCGACCTTGTTCTCCGACTGTAAAATATTCCCGGCCCGATTTTTGTGTCGCTTGTAACCATCGTTCAATAGGCAAAGAATCCACAAATTGATCTTGCCAGTTTTGTACGGCATACGCCAATTGCCCGTTCATTGAGTATAAAAATAATTCAAACTTGCGACATAACCATACTCGGTCTTCGCCTTCCGCCTGTTCCCACTGTTCCAGCCACGACAATATACCGCCCTTAATATCTTTAGCTATTTTACGGGTATCTACCATACCCAAAAATTTATTAATCGTAATCACCGAAGCCGGCGTATGTTTAGATTCTTCCATCCATTGTTGCAACATACGTGCCAGCAGGGCATCAAAATCGTCACTGTCTACCAATCGTCTGCCTAAGCGCACCGCATCTTGCAACATATGACTGTCCGGATCTTCCAACAAGGAAATCAGTCGATCTTGAAAAAAAGCTACTAACGGCTGCTGTTTTAAATAGCGACGAATTTGTGCGGCAATATTGGCCTGCGTCTTTTCCTGTGACGCAAAACGATAGGCCCGTACGCCCACTTCCAACAGAATCCTACGAAATCGTTCTCTACCGCGGGGAGAATGAACCCATTGAATCAACAAGTCCATGAAAGAAACATCATACAACTTTTCTTTCCATTTTTCCGGCTGCAATAATTTTTCGGAAATCATACGGGTAATCCCGTCAATAATCTGTGTGCGATTACGATATAACAATTCCGTATGATACGGAAAACCCAACGGCTTTTCAAATAATGCCGTCACGGCAAACCAGTCCGCAATACTGCCGATAAGTGCCGATTGAATAACAAAAAACAGCAACGCTTCCCGGACACCTGCCGGATGCGTATACCACCATGCCAAAATAGCCAGAAAGCAAACCGCCGATAATCCCAGGATGGCGTCGGCCCGTTGTCGATACGTCATCTCACACGCCTCCCTTCAAGCTGTACATAATAAAGAAAATAATCGCGCCCAAGACCGCCCCTACTAAAGAACCGTTAATTCGAATCATTTGCAAATCATACCAAACCCGACTTTCCAATTGTTCCGCCAAGTACCGGCTGTCATATTGTAAAATTTCCTGTTGCGCCGTTTTACCGAACCAAACTTGCAGCCGCTTCAATTCTCGGGCCACAAAAGCCAAGGCCGCACGATTAACTTGTTCCACCTGATCGGGACTTTCCCGCCATGCTTCCAATTTTCCCACTACATACTTAGCAGCAGCCGTACATACACGTTTTTGCCGATCCGGATCCTGTACGTATCGTTGCCACGCTTCTTTGGTATCCGGACGGGTCACCAAATTTTTATACATCCGGTTTTTATACCCTTCCATACCTTCTTTCCACGCCGCATTAAATTCAATTTTATCCGTTTGTGCCCATAAGTATCGCAAAGCTTGTTCCCGTTTCAAAGAATTCGGCTGTTTGGCTTCCGCCAACACGGTTAAAAACTTTTGCGACAATTTTTCCGCCACTGTCCGGGAACTGAAAATCTCACTTTTTAACAGCGGTTTAATAAACAGTTTCATAAACGGATGCCGATTCGCATACTGCTGAATAGAGGCTTCGTAAATCTCTCCCATATATTTTTTCATAGTGTCGCTTTGAATCAGTATTTCTAAATGCAAAATCATAAAATCAAGAAAATCTTTTCCCGACTCCCCTCGCAACCCGATTCGAATCGCCTTGCTCATAATCGGCGCCAGTTCAATTCGTTCAATAGCCTGTCCCCCTACATTGGCAAATATGCGCACAATCGTTTTCATGTCGACGGTGTACAAAAATGTATTTAAAATTTGTCCGGCAATCCTTTCCGCCGATTGAAAGCCTTTTTCCGTTCGCAAATAGTCCAATGTGGTACCTAAGACAGGATGATGTTTCAACACATTATACATATTGGGTACTGTTAAAATTTCATGTTCCACCATTTGACGGGCCATCTCCGCAATTCGTTCTTTGCTGTTCGGTATTAATGCGGTTTTAAATGAAATTCCCAACGGCTTGCGAAATAAAGCGGTTACGGCATACCAATCCGCTAAACCGCCGATCAGCGCCGCACCGGCAACGTGTGTCAATAAGCCGCCCCAAAACAAATCCCGCACAGGATATGCTAAAAGCAGTACAATGGCCGCTATAACCAGAATATAATTAGCAATATGCGTACGTTTTTGTACGATTGTTTTTGTTTCTGCCATTATTTTTCTCCTTTTCCCCACTTGTTCTCCGCCTCGCCGTATAACCACCGTCGTGTATCCCCCGCTTGTTTCGGAATCCATAGCGGAATATGTCCATATTGTCGAACAAAGGTAGCGGACGGTTGCCACACGGAGCCGAAATAATGCATAGGAATCAACGCTTTTCGCACCTTTACGACCTGCAAAAATCCGCTTACGCCCCATTCCCTTGCGCTTTCCAAACGCGCATCTACCGGAAAGAAAGCAAAATCCGTCGTCAACCCGGAAAGATGTTGCATTTCCCGTATAAAGTTTTCTTTAGCCCGGTCATTATTTTGCACCGTATCGCCGTTCCAATGCCACCGGTTCAAGTCCCCTGCATGAAATAATTGTATCCCGTCAGTACGCACATAAAAAGAACCGCCTTCATCGGTGGAACCATATTGCGTAATCGTCACATCATCTATGACTATTGTATCATATACCCGAAGGCGCTGCATTTTTTCCGACGCTGAAATTGCCAACGGCACTTCTTCATTGACAATATAATGTGCCGTTTTCTGTTGAAATGCGGCAATCTGCGGATTGAAATGATCCTCGTGACGATGACTGACAAAAAACCATAAGGGCTTCCTTGTTTTTTCCAACTGCGATACTACCCCCGCCGGATCCCGCCAATAATCAAACACCAGTATTTTTGACGGAGTTTCTACGGCAAATCCGCTGTGATGTAAAAAAAATAGTTGTATTGCCGCCATATATAGCCACCTTTCTATCTATTCCCTACTATTCCCTACGTTACAGTTTTTATATAACTTTTTTATTATACCATTAAATCCCCCTCTCTATGAAGACATCCGGCAATTTCTTCTATGTCCGTATGAACTGCCTTCTAAAAAACACGTTAACGCCGCGCCTTCTCATATACGGTATATGGTATAATAAAATCGAAAGAAAAGGAGTATACCATGAACAGCCTGCATATTAAACAATTTATTTATCAATTAGGCATTCCCTGTGTAGGCATTGCGCCGGGACAATTTCCTGCGCCGCCGCCCCCTGCGCGTCCTTGCCCCTTAGCCGCCGGCCAAGGGGCCGAACGCTATGAGCCGGAACGATTATTATCCCCTTGTCGCTCTATTATTGTCATGTTATTTCCCTATTATGTTGCCGACCCGCCGACCGCCAATCTTTCGCTTTATTGTCGCAGTACGGACTATCACCTTCTGATTCGCCGCTATTTACAAACCGTTGAAGCCTATCTGCATCAACACTATCCGTCTTGTCGCACGCTGTCCGTTGCCGATACTTCGCCGCTTGCCGATCGCTATTTGGCTTATTTGGCCGGACTGGGATTTATAGGCGATAATGACTGCTTTATTCATGAACGCTACGGCTCGTATTGTTTTATCGGCAGTATTCTTACCACGTTACCCCTGACGCCGGATACCCCGCTGCACCGGGAATGTTATCATTGCGGCGCCTGTCGTCATGCTTGCCCGGGGCATTGTTTCGATGGCGCCGATTACGATTATCGTCTTTGTAAATCCTATTTAACACAAAAAAAAGGCAGCCTTTCGCTGCCTGAAATAGAAGTGCTCCGAAAGACACCCCTGATTTTCGGTTGTGACATGTGTCAGGCCGTCTGCCCTCATAATGCCGAGATTCCGGAAACGCCGCTTAATGACTTTAAAGAGAATCGTATATATACCTTATCGCACGAGGCGATAGCGTCCCTTTCCAATCGCGAATTTCAACGGAAATACGGCAATCGCGCCTTTGCCTGGCGCGGCAAAAAAATCTTATTACGCAATATGGAATACCTCCGATTACCCCCGTCAATGCCAGAGCAGGCCCACGGATATACACAACAACAACACGCCGACGAAAACCGCCGCACCTATAACAAAAGGAATGAATAATAAAAATGCCGCCGCCCCCAGGCTCCGACCCGTACTGAAATGATACACCGCTTGTATCGCTAAAATCCACAGTATACAGGAAATAATATACGCTATACTGCCCACAATCCGGACCGTCGCCTCTCCTATACACGGGGTCAACGCGACCGCTGCAAGGCGTATATACTGCGGTAATAAAGCAAAACAGCCTCCCGCCAACAAAGAAGAAAACCGTCCGTGTCCTCCCAAAATCCTTGACGCCCCGTGTGTCAAGGCGACTACCGCAAGTAACAATACGGCTATTCCTAACCAATTGTTCGACGCATACGTGTTCTCCGTCGCCATATCGGCCGCTTGTACCAATATGATGTATAACACCGCAATACCGAGTCCTTCCTTGAGGCGGGTTTCTTGTACAATGTGAGTCATCGTCGTCTGCGGATGCAAACAGAGATTACTAATCTGATCCAATACCTGTAAAATGTATGATTTTACCATGCCGTCACCGCTTTCATCAATACCGTCGGCAAGGACAGGGACGAATCTTCCGCTACATTCTTAACCGCTTGCGAAAGGTTCAAGTTGCCTTTTACCCAATCCTGCCAAGGTTGTCCGTCTTCATACGTAACCAAACAATCTTCATCATCGGCATCCGTATGCACCAGTTTTTTAGTATAGGCCAACGCATCATAATAATTTCCCAAGCGATCGACCAGCCCCAACGCTTTTGCCCGGCTTCCCGTATACACGCGTCCGTCCGCCAAAGCGCGTACCGTTTCCGGACGCATATGACGTTCTTTAGCCACAACAGTAACAAATTGATTATACATTTCATTAACCATATCTTGTGTCATTTGCTTTTCTTCCGCCGTCATGGGACGGAAAGGAGAAAAAATGTCCTTATGGGCCCCCGATTTTATTTTTTCTTCACGTATACCTAATTTACGACTAAGTCCCCGAGCATCATAATAAGACATATATACCCCGATGCTGCCCGTAATCGTAGACGGATCTGCAAATAAAGTATCGCCGTATACTGCTAACCAGTACCCTCCGGAAGCCGCCGTATCCCCCATAGAAACCACAACGGGTATATGATTATCTTTAGCACGCTGCAATTCTCGAGCAATTTCTTGCGTGGCGGCGGCACTGCCGCCGGGACTGTCAATCCGTAATAAAATCGCGCCTACCTCCGCATCCGCCGTCGCCTGTCGTATTTGTTTCATAAGCGACGGTGCCGTTGCACCGCCGGTATTCCAAAATCCCTGTCCATCGCCGCCGGTAATGGGGCCGCTCACTGTAATAAGGGCAATTTTTTTCCCTCTTTTTCCGCTCCCGTCATACGGCCCCCGCACATGCAACCAAGCCGCCATAATGGTAATCACGCAAATGACCAAGAGGGTAACGCCCGTTATATACCGTTTCTTTTTTTCTCCCATAGTATCACTCCTAAAAAAAGCCGAAGTATGTCCTATACTGCTTCGGCTTTTGACTTATTCATGATGTGTATCCAAATTTAAGAATAACGTATATTCATTTTTAAAGAACAACTTAATCGAACCGACCGGTCCGTTCCGATGTTTCGCCAAAATAACTTCCGTAATATGTTGATTTTCCGTTTCTTTGTCGTAATAATCTTCCCGATACAAAAAAGATACAATATCCGCATCTTGTTCCAACGCTCCCGATTCCCGTAAATCACTGAGCATAGGACGTTTATCTTGGCGATTTTCCACACTGCGGCTCAGCTGTGATAAAGCAATCAACGGGACTTTCAATTCCCGTGCCAAGCCCTTTAAAGAACGGGAAATTTCAGATATCTCCTGCTGACGACTTTCCGAATTACGTCCCTGCATTAACTGTAAATAGTCCACAATAATCACATCCAACCCATGTTCCGCCTTTAAGCGACGTGCTTTCGATCGCATTTCCGCAATAGAAATTCCCGGGGTGTCATCAATATATATGGGAGCATTATATAACTTTTCACAAGCTTCCGTGAGACGTCCCCACTCCTCATCGCCGGCAACATGTCCGGTACGCAATTTCTGCGAATCAATATGCGCTAATTGACATAATAATCGTTGCACCAACTGTTCCTGCGACATTTCCAAAGAAAAAAAAGCTACCGTTTTATGTTGGCGCACCCCTACATTTTGAGCAATATTCAGTGTAAAAGCGGTCTTTCCCATACTGGGCCGAGCCGCAATAAGAATAAGATCCGAGTTTTGAAGGCCGGAGGTCATCCGATCCAACTCGCGAAACCCGGTAGGTAAGCCGGTTAACCCGGCTTTATTCGCATATAATTCTTCAATCTTATGCAAGGTTTCCGTAACTACCTGACCGACCGGCGTAAAATCCCCACGAACTTTATTTTCCGCTAATTTTAAAATTTTTTGTTCCGCCCGATCCACCAATTCTTCCGACGCTTGTGTCCCCTCATAAGCACTCGTCGCCAATTCCGTACAAGTAGTAATAAGATTACGAGCCAGCGCTTTTTCCACTACAATATTCACATGATATTCCAAATTGGCGGCTGTAGACACGACATTCGGCAAGGTAAGAATATACTCCAAACCGCCGACATCATCCAATTTCTTCATGCGTCGCAATTCTTCCGGCAAAGTAATAACATCCACTTCCTGATTGGTTCGATGCAAACGGGCCATAGCTTCAAAAATAACTTTATGTACATCTCTATAAAAATCCTCCGCTTGTAACAACTCCAACGCCGTCACTACCGCGTTATGCTCCAGCATCATCGCTCCCAATACGGCTTGTTCCGCTTCTATATTTTGCGGCGGAATCCGTTGTTCCATAATAACCTCCTTATTTTACCAACATGAACGCTAAAACTTCCTGAATCGTTTCTACCGGATGAATTTGTAACTGTAAATGATCCGCAGGTATGTCTTTTTCATTTTCTTTAGGAATAACCATACTCTTCATACCCGCCTGCTTCGCCCCGTAAGCTTTTTCAAACACTCCGCCTACCGGTTTGACACGTCCCTGTACAGAAATCTCTCCCGTCAATGCCGCATCTTGTCGTATAGGGGTTCCGGTGATAGCGGAAATAAGTGCCGTCGTCACGGCGCAGCCGGCCGACGGTCCGTCAATGTTTCCCCCGCCGACAAAATTAATATGTACATCATAGTCCGACAATTCTTTTCCTGTCACACTTCGTACAACAGCAGCCGCATTAAACATGGAATCTTTCGCCATGGATCCGGCCGTATCATTAAAACGATAATATCCCTTCCCCGGCACATGCGCCGGAAATGCGACCGCTTCAATTTCCAATGCGGATCCCAAGTATCCGGCCACGCCTAAACCGAAAACTTTACCGACTGCCGGCACGGAAGATGCCTTATCGGTAACATAAGGTACTAAACGGCTGATTTGTGCCACACGCTGTACATGCTCACAAGTTAACGTCAACGAATCCTGATGACCGCTTTGATATACAGCGAGACCATATGTATCCGCTAAAATATTCACCGCTTTTCGACCTTCAATCGTATACGAAGCAATCTTTGCCGCCACACCGTCCGCTAAAGACACCTGCAATTGTTTGGCCGCATTTTCCACAATTTTTTCAATATCCTGCGGTACCAGCGGTTCAAAAAACACTTCCGCACATCGTGAACGAATGGCCGGATTAATTTCCGAAGGATCGCGAGTCGTAGCACCTATGAGAATAAAATCAGCCGGAGCTCCGTCTCGAAAAAGTTTGTGAATATACGCCGGCACATTCGGATCTTCTTCATCATAATATGCGGAATCAAAGGTCACTTTTTTATCTTCCAACACTTTTAACAGTTTATTCAACAACATCGGATCCATTTCGCCGATTTCATCAATAAACAGAATCCCGCCATGTGCCTCCGTCACTAATCCGGGTTTAGGTTCCGGAATACCCGTATCCGCCAAGTCTTTCCTGGCACCTTGATAAATAGGGTCGTGTACGGAACCGAGCAGGGGATTTGTCATATCTCGTGAATCCCAACGCAAAGTAGTGCCATCCGTTTCAATAAACGGCGCCTCCGCGGCAAACGGAGTAAACGGCAATTGTTTCGCTTCTTGTAAAATAATGCGTGCCGCCGTCGTCTTACCGACACCCGGCGGTCCGTATAACAGCAAATGTTGCGGATATACGGACGCCAACTTGCTCTGCATCGCTTCCACCGCGCGTTCCTGTCCCACAACCGCCTGTAAAGTTTTCGGACGAACGCGTTCCATAACGGATTCGGTTAATTGTATCGTGTCCAATTTCTGCAAATCCGTCAATTTTTTCTTCGTTTGCGGCGTTTCCACGTCTTGCAGTTCTTCAGAAATAATCTGCATCTTAATTTCTTGCACATACTCCTGCTGCTTTTCATCCATACGGCGCGTAATTTTCTTTTCCAGTCGTTCTTCTACCGCCTGTCGCGCCAACATTTCCGCCAACACCGATTCCAACTCATTTAATACATCTACTACTTCATCGTCATTAGGAATGCGGTCATACGCAGTGCTTTCATATACCAACCGCTGTAAACCCACCAAACGCTGCCGCGGATCTTCCGAATGGATATAGGTCAATGCCGAGTATTTACTGGCGCGCAATACCATTTTTTCCGAGCCGATCAAGCCGGTAAATGCCCCATATAATACATTTACTTGACGACGCAATTCTTCTTCCGCCGTCGGTTCCAAATATTTATGTCTTTGTAATAATTTATCCAATAATTCCTTCATATATGCCTCTCCGGATCTACCCTTCCACTACCTGAACTTGAATAACTCCGGTAATCGTCGGATGCACACGAATCACCACTTGATAGGTTCCTAAACTTTTTATGACTTCTTTCATTTCTACTTTCTTCTTATCAATAGTAATCCCATATTGTTCTTTAGCCGCTTCACTAATTTGTTTCCCTGTAATAGCGCCGAAAACCTTACCGCCTTCGCCTACCTTGACCGGAATACGTAAAGAAACTTTTTTCAATTGACTGGCCAACAGCACGGCTTCATCGGATGCCACCTGCTCTTTATGTCTGGCGGCCGCCTTTTTTTGTTGCGCATCATTAATATTTTCCGCCGTCCCCGGGGCCGCTAATTTTCTCGGTAACAAAAAATTTCTTCCGTATCCTTCCGAAACTTCTACAATTTCCCCTTTTTTTCCTAATTTTTTTACATCTTGTAATAAGATTACTTTCATCCCTTATCAATCTCCTTTGCATGATTTTCTTTCATTTGCGCCCTTACCGCTCTTACCACTTCTTCTTGTGCGCCGGCTATGGTTTTTCCTTTTAATTGTGCGCCGGCTACCGTTCGATGACCGCCGCCGCCCAGCGCTTCCATTACCAATTGTACGTTAATGTCGCCTTTAGAACGGGCGCTGACACCAATACAATCATTCGCCAACTCATAAAAAGTAAATCCGGCCTGCACATGCTCAATATTCACCAATGTATCGGCACATTGAGCCGCTAAAATCATCGCGTTTTTTACACCCGGAGGACAAATAGCCAACGCAATCCCTTCGGAAATATGCGCTGCCGATAAAATTTTGGCTCTATTCTTCAAACTTTCAAAATCGGAACTGAATAACGCTCTGACAATTTCCGGATCCGCACCGCTGCGTCGCAAATAGGACGCGGCATCAAACGTACGCACCCCCGTTTGTACAGCAAAATTTTTCGTATCCACAATAATCCCGGCATATAACGCTGTCGCTTCTATTTTTTCTAATTCCACTTCTTCCTGATAATATTGTAAAAGCTCTGTCACTAATTCACAAGTCGAAGAACTGGATGCTTCTAAATAAGTCAACAACGGTTTCTGAATAAAATCGGAACTCCGCCGATGATGATCGATTACCACGCGCCGCTCCGTTAAATCCAGTACATTAGGAGCAACGGTCATATATGGACGATGCGTATCCACAACAAACAGCAAGGTCGCCGCATTACACAACGATTCTGCCGTTTCGGCCGAAATAAACAAGTCTTTAAATTCCGGGCGATCACTAATTTGTTCCTTTAAACGCTGAATAGCATCCGTTTGCTTACTGACAATAATGTGCACCGGTTTTCCCAAACTCCGCGCCATATGTGCCACGCCGACAGCCGCACCGATACTGTCATAATCTTCTCTTTCATGTCCCATAATCAATACGCGCTCGCTCGTATCCACCAATTCTCTCACGGCTTGCGCCACTACCCGAGCTCGTACACGCGTATTTTTTTCTACTGAACGCGTTTTTCCTCCATAAAAATGCGGGGTACCGTCCGCTTCATACACCACCGCCTGATCACCGCCGCGTCCCAAAGCCAAATCCAAACCGGCTCTCGCTTTTTCCGCCAATTCATTAAAATCGGCTCTGCCTGCAACCACTCTTTCTTCCGGAGCGGCGGCAATCCCCATACTAATCGTAACAGGAATTCGATTAACTGTGTGAATCTTACGAATTTTTTCAAAAAAGAAAAATTATCGGCTTGTAAGGTTTGCAACGCCTTATGCGTCAAACAAGCAAAATATTTTGCATTGCCATAAGAACGTACAAATCCTCCTAACGCCGTCAATTCATCAAGTAAGCAATTATTTACATTTGTCCACAAAGTAGCTTGCTGTACGGCGGATAATCCTTTACTCACTTCTTCCATATTATCGATTTCAATATCACAAAAAGCCGGTACGGTTTGTAAACAATTCCGTTTTTGTGTTTCCGTTTCACTAATGTCTTCAAAATATAAAATAAGATAATTATCCTCCGAAGCCTCTTCCGTCTGTAAATATTTATAAACCACTCGATATTGTCGTTCCCTCATGGTTTCAAAAAAAGATCCGAATTTCCCCCAAAATTTATCAAGATTTAAATTCGGCAATATTTGCTTTAATTGCTGCTCCGCATCCAATTCCCCCACCCAATCGCGAAATACACTGTTTGCCCAACAAATAGTCCCCTGCATATCAACAATCGCGATTCCTATGGGTAAATTCTGTACGGCATAGGTAGAAGCTTGATCCACTCCCTGTGAAATAGAATCCAGTAACTGCTGCATGGCTAAATTTCGTTCATTGCTGTTCTTTCGCGTTAAAAGATACGCGCCTATACTTAAAATCAGCGCCAATAAAGAAATAATCCAATTATATACGGCAATAACCGCCAATAATATGACAATAATCCAAAAAAACGGTTGTTCGGTTTGCGGCGACAGCATTTTTTTTAACATTATAAGGCCTCCTATGCACTATAGCACGGCTTTGTTTCGTCGATATGAAAAAAGCAAATCCGCCAATCCCAGTACAAAGACAATATAAGAAAAAAAGGGGATACAAAAGAACAAAAGAAGGACCAACCCTTGAAAAACGACACTTTTTTTTCGTGCCTGCAAAAAAGAAAAAAGGAAAGAAATGCCCTGCACACAAATAAAAAAGAAAGCAATTTGTAAAAGATTCTCTCCCGTCCATTGTACCCAAATCCACGACCGAGTCGTGCCCCAGTACTTCAGTACCAAAGATACTATATATAAGTATACCATACCGCGCCCCATATCCCAACAACGCACCGGTAAAAAAGAAACCGCCTTCTGTCCCTGCCGGTGTAGCTGAAATATAGCCAATCGCAAGGTAATCCACGCGCTCAAACTGAAAATTTCCACCAACAAAGAGGGTACCATGTACGGCACCGTATGCCAAAGACTTTGAAGCTGCGTTTGCAAGGCAACCTTATCCGCCTCCCCCATTCCCTGCGCCGTCGCCATTGCCGTCAGCCGCTCTCCCCAGAGGATTACAAACTGCTGTACATAAGTAAACACCGTCACGCCTTGTACAACATACAGCCGGATTGCCAATACCGCCGCCATCGCACATAATACGATAAATCCGCTCCCCCAACAATGAAAAAAAGACCGACGCTTACGTAACCCGAACCCCATAATCATACCGGAAAGACAAAAGAAACCCGTTTCCACGGTCCCCCCATATGAACCGCCCCAATACACCGTAAGAATCACGGCGCCTATCGCTAATGCCGCGGTTTCCCGCCACGTTGCCCGCATATACATCCATACCACCGGAACGGGCATGACACACATGGCGAAAAAAGAAAAAAAGGGGATAAACACCGTGCCGAGAGTCAGTACAAACATACTCAAAATAATATACAACAAATCTCGTCTCGAAGTTGGCTTCATATGTTTAACGGCCTCCCAAACTAATTGTTTTTATCAAAATCGAATGCACACATAATAAACAGCGGAGGCTCTTACCTCCGCTGCCTTTATCCGGTTTCTTACACTTCCATAATAATCGGTAAAATCATAGGACGACGCCGTGTTTTTTCATATAAATACCGACTTAACGTATCGCGCACTTGCGATTTAATCGTAGACCATTCCCGAATATTGCCGGTTTCACACCGTTCCAATACG
The DNA here is from genome assembly GCF_000214495.1 of Megasphaera lornae. Taxonomy (GTDB): domain Bacteria; phylum Bacillota; class Negativicutes; order Veillonellales; family Megasphaeraceae; genus Megasphaera; species Megasphaera lornae. The sequence continues at coordinate 102,949 of NZ_AFIJ01000039.1, forward strand.
GCCGCTACACGCTCATGCGCTTCCTCCATCAATGCCTCGGAATCCCGTACATATACAAAGCCGCGAGAAACGATATCCGGTCCGGCCACGACATGGCAGGTTCCTTTCGCCAACGTCATGACAACGACGACCATCCCTTCCATCGCCAGTTGCTGCCGATCCCGAATAACAATATTCCCTACATCGCCGACGCCCAATCCGTCTACAAATACACGACCGGCATTCACACGACCCGCTTTTCGACCGCTCCGACCGGTAAATTCAAAAACTTGTCCATTATCACCGATCAACACATGATCCGGCTCTACGCCCATCATCACCGCCAAATCCCCATGTAACCGCAACATTCGATATTCTCCGTGTACAGGGAGAAAGAATTTCGGTTTAATTAACTCCAACATAATTTTTAATTCTTCTTGGCTGGCATGACCGGACACATGAATTTTTTTATCTCGTCCCGCCACTACCTTGGCTCCCAACTTCAACAAATTATCAATCGTTCGAGAAACCCCGGTTTCATTACCGGGAATAGGCGTGGCGGAAATAATTACCGTATCCCCCGGCATAATCGTGACCGTTCGATGATTATTGGAAGCCATACGCGACAACCCCGCCATCGGTTCGCCCTGACTGCCGGTAGTCAAAATTAAAACCTGATCCGCCGAATAACGATTTAACTCATCCGGCTCAATCAACATTCCCTGAGGAACTTCCAAATATCCCAATTCCGTAGCAATCTGCACATTATTGACCATACTGCGACCCAATACCGTTACTTTACGATTAAATTGCGCCGCCGTATTAATAGCCTGCTGAATCCGCGAAATATTAGATGCAAACGTAGCTAATATAATACGACCCTCAGCTTCTCGAAACGCTTTGCGAAACGCATGCCCTACTGTAGTTTCCGACTCCGTATACCCGGGGCGTTCCGCGTTGGTGCTGTCCGACATAAGCAATAATACGCCGCGTCTTCCCAATTCCGCAAATTTATGAATGTCCATTTGTCGGCCGTCCACCGGGGTTAAGTCCATTTTCCAGTCTCCTGTATGGACCACCGTACCTACAGGGGTCTTAAAATACAAGGCACTGGCATCGGGAATGGAATGATTCGTATGAATAAATCCTACTCGCATAGAAGCGATTTGTACTTCATCTCCATGATGCACTTCATGTAACGTATAGCGGGAAATATGATTTTCCTTCAACTTCCCTTCAATAAGTCCGCATACCAACTTGGTGGCATACACCGGAACATTAACTTCATTTAACAAATAAGCCAAACTGCCAATATGATCTTCATGCCCATGGGTAATCACCACTGCCCGAACTTTGTCACGATTTTCAATCAAATAACTGATGTCGGGAATGACCAAATCGATACCGAACATATCATCATCAGGAAAAGCCAAACCGGCATCTACTACGACAATATCATCTCCATATTGGATAACTGTCATATTTTTACCAATTTCACCTAAGCCGCCCAAAGGAATGATCATTAATTTTCCTTTTTCGCCAAAATAATACCTCCTATATTAAATTATTTATCCATTATATCCGCTCTTACCTTAGACCCGCACTTCCGAGCAACCATCCTCTCGGACCGCACTGCCTGATTTGCACTGTTATGACACATTATTTTTTAAGATATACAGAACACGCCGGAAATACTTATCCACTCTATTTTCCGCCTTTTTTTGTATAATGTCAATAACGCCGCCTTATTTTTACATAAATTTAGCCGCTACAGGCTCTTACGGTTTACCTGCCCGAAAAAGTCTTGCGTCCGTCGTTGATTTTGAGGAGCGACGATTTCTTTTGCCTGTTCTTTTACCGTCATCGGAATCGTCACCGGTTCCGGCGTACCGTAATGATAGGTTACAAAAAAGCACAATTTACTTTGCTGTAATGCCCGCTGCACCAAATTATATCCCGCCAACGGCGTCTTCATGCGTGCCAACATCGGCTGTAACGATTGCATAAGCAGCGGCAATTGTGAGGTCAAATCCCCTTCCGCATGAACAATGCGCCGACTTTCAGGATCCACCCGTACATACAGCGTAATTGCCGGCAGATTTACCGCATCGAACGCAGCAGACAGATTCCGCACTGCCGGTGTGTCGTTTTGCGCCTTTTCCATATACGTCAACGCCCGTTCATAAGACTGCCGATTATACACCACTTGAAATACATGCGGTTCAATCTCTCTTGCCCGTGCCGCATAATCTTCGTTTCGGCTCTGAAATAAGGGCGTATTAACCGGCACATTCGGAACCGCATATTTCAACCAAAAACCGCCGACCGCTTCCGGAAGCTTATAATAAAAAACATACGTCCGATCTTTTCTTTCTCCATAAAAAGGGATTTGAAATTGTTCATTAACCGCACCGAATACGGCAATATCCGCCACACCTTGCAAACGATCCGTCGCATCCGCATGCATTTGTATTTTCGCATAAGCCGCACCGACTATCGGTGCTTCCCCGGCAACATGAATTTCTATTTCCCGAATATTCGCTTTTGCAGTTTCCTGTACCGCCTGCCGCCAGGCCGGCGATACGGCGGGAGCATCCGCATACGTTGTCGCCGCACTGCCCGCACATACACCGGCGGCCATAAAAGCCAAGACCCCTATATACCGTAATTTCCCAATCATCCGTTTCCACATCATCGTTACTGCTCCTCCTGTATCATTAAAAACCTATTCCCAACCGACTGTATGATATAAATCATAAAAGTGATGAATCGGTCCATGTCCTTTTCCTATCGCAGGAGCATGGCAAATTCCGCGAAAAACATACGTTTTAGCCTCTTTCACTGCTGCTGTCAACGACAGTCCCCGTGCCAAATTCGCCGCAACGGCACTGGACAAAGAGCAGCCCGTTCCATGCGTACCGGTGCTCTCAATATGTTTTCCGGGGAAATAATGACATTGTGTTCCGTCATACAAAATATCCGTCGCATCTTCTATACGATGGCCTCCCTTGATTAAAACCGCTTTTGCCCCCATAGCGGCAATCATCCGGGCGGCCGTTTCCATATCGTCCAACGTACTAATCGGTCTGCGTACTAAAACTTCCGCTTCCGGAATGTTCGGAGTCAAGAGCGTCGCTCCGGGAATCAATTCTTCTTGTAATACGCGTTCCGCTTCCGGTGCCAACAACCGTTGACCGCCGGTCGCCACCATTACCGGATCCACCACCGTAAAAGGAGGCTTATATTGCGCTATTTTAGCAGCAATCACGCGAATCGTTTCCGGTACACTGACCATCCCTATTTTTACAGCATGTACGGGAATATCTTCAAAAACCGCATCCAATTGTGCCGCAATTAAAGAGGGCGGCACATCCATATACTCCCGAACACCTTGTGTATTCTGCGCCACTACGGCCGTAATTGTATTCAAGGCAAAACAACCGTGTGCACAAATTGTTTTACAATCCGCCGCCGCCCCGGCGCCGCCGGAAGGATCCGTACCGGCAATTGATAATACGTGCTTCATATAGAATCTCCTCCTACATTTTCCGTTCTTTATACGACAATATATCCAATCCGCCCTTATCGACATAAAGAAGCAATTGTGCCGACGGTCGATTTTCATAAGGTATCGGAACCTGTATAACCGCTAAGGAGGGAGAAGAAAAAGAGAGGCGTACGCCGGTCCAATCATACAACCATTGTTCTACAAACGGCGTATGTCCTACAATCCCCACATCTTCCGTGGTCGCCGTTTGTACGATTTCCGGTAACAGCCCCCGCGCCTCTCCGGTGCCCGCTCCGTAATGAATACCGAAAGACGTCACCTCTACTCGGCTTCTTATAATCTCCGCCGTTTCTACGGCACGTTCATAGGAACCCGACCATAACGTTAACGGTCGCCGTGCTAAAACCGTTGCTAAAATATGAGCCAATGTACCGACTTGTTTCCGTCCTGCCGCCGAAAGCGGTCGCTGCGCATCCGCCATTCCCGCACACGGCAGTTGCGCTTCTCCATGACGCATTAAAAAAATACGCATACGGCACTCCTTTATAATTATTCCGCTACATGTTCAATACCCACTGAAAGCAGTGTAAACACATGCGCATCCGCCAAGGAATAATACACGACTTTACCGTCCCGACGAAAGTTCACCAACCCGGCATCGCGCAACGTCCTCAATTGATGAGAAACTGCCGACTGTTCCATTTGAATGCCGTCCGCCAGCTCCCGCACGCACCGTTCTCCATGCATTAATGCCTGCAAAATACGCAACCGTGTCGGATCGCCCAATACTTTAAAATTATTTGCCAATTCCTGAATATTGGCTTTCAATCGTTCCGAATCATGCGAAAGGTGCCATTCCCGTTCCACTTGTGTACGACTCTTATTCGCCTCTGTATGTTCCAACTTCATCGCTCCTATCGAAGACATCGCAATGCATGCACCTCTACCTGTATCTATTATAGCATGACACAAGTAAGTAAGCATACTTCTTTCGGTATTTTTTACCCAAAGACTCCCCCTGTGTGTCCGATTATTATTTAGCGTCCTTCGTCGAACAGCAGGCTGCAGCCGAACATGCCCGCGCTTCTTCCAGGCGTTCTTTCTGACAAACACCGCAATAGCCGTAAATTTCCAAATGATGGCCGGCAATTTGAAAATTCGTTTCTGTAGCCAAATGATTTTCAAATTCCGACAAAGGACAGTCCGCGATTTCCACAATTTTATGACAACGTAAGCAAATTAATCGATGCGTATGCCCCGATGCCCGCAACGCAAACCCATATTTACGTGAATCGGGTAATAATGTTTTGACTGTCACTTTCTTTTCTGTAAACATTTCCAAAATACGGTATACGGTAGAAAAATTTATCCGTTGCCCGTCTGTCGTCAATTGATGATACACTTGTTCCGCCGTAAGGATACTGCTGTTTTCCAACAACATATGCAAAACCATATTGCGCGTACGTGTACTTTTCAATCCGTACCGATGTAAATATTCCCCATAATCTTCCCCCATATATTTTTTATTTACCATAGTTTTTATCTTCTCTTTTCCTGCTTTATTTTTTGCATTTCTTTGCATACCATGACGAGCACCAAAAACAATACGGAAATAATGGCGGTCATCCCGCCGGGAGCGGTATTCAGCCAATAGGAAACCGTCAACCCCGAAATAATATCAATAAAGCTGACAACCACCGCCGCTCCCATGGTTGTTCTGAATCCTTGTCCCAATTGCAGCGCCGTAGCTACCGGCAGGGCGATTAAAGAACTGATCACCAAAATACCTACAATGCGTATGGAAACGGAAATCGTGGCGGCCACTAAAATAGAAAAAATATAGTTAATCCATTTGCTGTGCACGCCGGCAATTACCGCGCCTTCTTCATCAAACGTCAACAACACCAATTGAGGATATAATTTCCATACGGTTACAATAGACGCAACACTTAAAATAACGACCGACCACACATCTTCTCTTGAAACCGTTAAAATACTGCCGAATAAAAACGACTCCACATTGGCATGTACCGCTCCGGAACTAATAATCGTAATCGCAATCCCGACAGACAGGGATAAAATAATCACCAGAATCAACTCGGCATACCGCCGAAACCGTTGACGCAAAATTTCAATACTTACGCCGAAAAAAGACGTAACGAAAAAAGCGCTGACAATCGGATTTTCCCGCACCAACAAACCCATCGCCACCCCTGCCAACGAAGCATGTGCCAAGGTGTCGCCAATCATCGCATACCGCCGTAATACCAAAAATATACCGATAAGCGGGCAAACAACGGAAATCAATACCGACACAATAAACGCATTTTGCATAAAGGTATATTCAAACATGGTATTCACTCCCTACTGCAGCGGAAAGAAATTCCCGTACATATTCTTGCGGCGCGCAGCCATGGCACACGCCTCCTGAAACATGCAACATCTTGGTTGCATGTTGTACGGCAAATTTCAAATTATGTTCCACTGTAATCACAGTAATTCCCTTACAGCGATTTAACTTTTTAATAAAAGGATACAGTTCCCACTGACTTTGTACATCAATTCCGGTCGAAGGTTCATCAAATACCAACATTTCCGGATTTCCCAACAACGCTCTGGCGATCATCACTTTTTGACATTGTCCGCCGGATAAACTGCCAATCAGCCGATTTCTTAAATGGCTTACTTTCATTTGTTCCAACGAGGCCAACGTATCTTCCTTATGTTTTAACCGCAAGGCTTTTCTGTAACAATCCAATACTTCAAATACGGTAATAGGAAACTGACTGTTCAAGGACTCAAATCGTTGCGGTACATATGCACAGCGGGAAAATGAATTGACAATTTTTCCCTGTGTAGGTTTCAATAATCCCAGTATGAGTTTTACCAGGGTACTTTTACCGCTGCCGTTTTCCCCGACAATAGAAACATAGTCTCCGTCCCGAATAGTGAAATCTATGTCGTTTAATAACCCTGCTCCTCGTTCATACGAAAAATATACATGTTGAAATGAAATCATACACGTCCCCTTTTCTGTACAATACCCCTTATTATACCTTGTCTTATTCATTGTTTATTATATAGTTCCCCTAAATAAAATGCAAGTTGTTCGCATTTAGTTGACGTTTCTTTCGGTTCATGCTATGATAGTGAAAAGTAATGCAAATGCGTTTTATTTGCATTCACATATTGTAAGGAGGGATTCATACATGTTAAAAAAATGGATAACCGCAGCCATTCTTGGGATTACCGCAGCAGTTATGCTCACCGCTTGCGGCGGCGGCAATCAGCAGGGAGAACAGACTGCGCAACCGGCAACCAAAATTAAAGTAGCCACCAGTTTCAATGCCATGAAAGAATTTGTACAAGTGGTCGGCAAAGATAAAGTCGATGTCGTCACCATTATTCCGGACGGAACGGAACCGCATGACTTCGAACTGACTACCAAAGACATGAAAGCCTTGAGCAATGCCGACGTCTTTGTCTACAGCGGCTTAGGAATGGAACCGTGGGCCGATCAGGCCATCCAATCCGCCAATAACAAAAAATTACTTGCCGTGGAAGCGTCTAAAGGCGTAAAAGCCATTACGAATACCGATGAAGATGAAATAAAAGAACACGGGCAATATGACCCGCATTGTTGGTTGGGCTTAAACGAAGCGCAAATAGAAGTGCAAAATATAGCCGACGGATTAGCTAAAGCCGATCCTAAGAATGCCGATTTTTATCAAAAAAACGCCAAAGACTATATTGCGCAATTAAAGGCATTGCATGACCAATATGCCGGAAAATTTGCCCGCGTACAAAAGAAACATTTTGTTACCGGCCACGCCGCCTTTGCATATCTCTGCCGTGATTTCGGCTTAACACAAAACAGTGTAGAAGATGTCTTTGCGGACGGAGAACCGAGTCCCAAACAAATGGCGGCACTCATTACATACTGCAAAAAACATGATGTAAAAGTAATTTTTGCCGAAGACATGGTAAGTCCTAAAATCTCGCAAACCTTAGCCGCAGAAGTGGGCGCACAAGTAAAACAAATCAATACCATGGAAAGCAGTGAAGGCGGAAAGACCTATCTGAACGCCATGAAAGAAAACTTGGAAGAAATTCTTCAAAGTTTACAATAAGTAAATAAAAAAATATCACCTACACACTACAACAAAAAGAGACGGTTGTTCACTACAACAACCGTCTCTTTTTATCCGTCATCCGTATCTATCCCTATACACGGCTTATAAATACCGGCTTGCCTCCAGCCGCAACCGATCCAATTGTACATAATAATGATCTCCGGGACATTCCGTATCGTTCAAATCTCGATGACCGAACACGGTCTGTTTATCCGGGGTAAGTCCGTACACGCTACAAACGTACGCGATTAATTTAGCGGCCGTAGCCAACTGACTTTCTGTAGGATAATATTGTTGAAAATTACCTACCGAACAAATCCCCACCGAATCCGCATTATACCGATGACAATGTGCCCCTATCACATCCATGGGGCGCCCCTGTTCAATAGACCCGTCCTTATGAATCACAAAATGATAGCCGATCCCGGCCCAGCCGTTTTGCAAATGCCATTGATGAATTTCCGCCGCTTTAACTTCCCTATTCGTTCCGCCAATATGATGCATGACAATTCTCTTCGTTTCCATACGAGGTTGCAAGTCTTCCGCAAATACCAATTTAGGTCGCTGAATCCGAAGCCGCACAGCGTCTCCCTGTTTTTCCTGCAAGTCTTCTTTTACCTGTATACCGGCCGCGTCCGCAAGGCTTGGAAACAATGAAGTTCCTACCGTTAAGCCGCCGATAACCAATAGCGACTTCCACAAAAACTCTCTTCGGCTCAGTTTGTTCATAACTCATTCCTTTTCTAAATCCAAGAACCATTTACATCGGTTTTTATTATAACACGCGGAATTGTATCTGTCTAAACGAGCCGCGTTTTTCATTAAAAAAACACTTGCACAACATCCACAGCAGGTTACTTTTTTCTCTCCATTAAAACCGTTCTTTCCCTCTAGAAAAACTGCCGAACGGCCCGGGCATATGCATCTCCTTCTTTTTTTAAGTTGTGCACAGTACCTTATGTGCCACCGGCATACGACTTAACACTACCCTTTATTTGTTGTCCTCGCTAAACAATAATGCGGCCTGTAGACACGTATCGTATCTGCAAGCCGCATGCGCCGCATTGAAAAGGAAGTTTCGTTACAACCGTTTCAGCATCCTATCCTTGTCTGAATTCCACTCCCATAGCACCTTTAGGATGTGTCCAGCTTTTTACCCCTTTACCGCCGGCCAACACTCGGCAAGTGCCGCATTCTAAACATCCTTCATGCGAAAAAGTAAGTTTCCCGTCAATATACTTGTACAATTCCGCCGGACACGCCATGACAAGGCGTTTGATTTCCGCTTCATCCGCATATTCTTCATCAATCAAAATATGCGATTCATGTTCATCGGTTACAAATTTTACAAATCCCAATTTATCATCTATACTCATTTTTGCCATTTTACATCGCCTCCCAAGCTTTTTTACCGAGCCCGAACAACCCGTTTAACCCGCCGTTATTCGCCAATACGGACAACCCGATCATGGGTAATGCCACCGGATTGCCGCCTTCCACCTTATATACCATGCCGGCAAATTCATCCGCCATTTTCGGAATATCGTTGAAAATTAAATGATCTTCCAATAATCCCGGTAAATTCTGATACTGTTTCATCAACTTCATAACAAAGCTGCCATCCAACATCGTTTTATATACCGATAAAGACGCTGCGGAAAAATCATTGCGTTTTTTCGCCATAACCGCCGCTTCACCGGCCAATCTTCCGGATTCAATAGCCAAATCCATGCCCCGTACAGTATATCCCAGGTTGACTACCATCGCAGCCGCATCGCCGGTTACAATGACTCCGTCACGAACCAATTCCGGCATCATTTTCAAGCCGCCTTCTGTCACTAAATGCGCCGAGTATTCCGCTAATTTTCCACCTTTTACAAAAGGTGCGACAGAAGGATGATTTTTCATTCTTTCTACCATATCCGGTACGCTCACATCGACCCGGCCGATGTCGGAAATCGTCGTAACAATCCCCACGGAAAGACTTGTTTTATTCGTATAAATAAAACCGCCTCCCAAATTCCCTCCGGTCGGATCGCCGGCAATCATCCACGCCGCGCCTTCGCCGTTACGCAGACCGAAGCGTTCATTAATGACATCTTCCCCTAATTCAATAACTTCTTTTACGCCGACCGCAACATCTTTAGCCGCCAATTCCTGTTTCATGCCCAATTTTTGTGCCAACAGCGAATTTACGCCGTCCGCTAAAATAACCACATCGGCATCCACTTCTTCGCCGCCGCAATTAATCCCGATAACCTTACCGTCTTCCACTACCAGTTCATCCACCAATAAACCGGTCGCCACCATGACGCCTTCTTCTTCCGCTTTATCCGCCAACCATTTATCAAATTTCGAACGCAATACAGAATACGAAGGATATTTTAAATTATGCAAATTTTCGGATTCATATTGAAAACTTAAAGCCCCGCCGGCAGTCATCAAGGAAAGCCTTTCTTGCGTAATTTTCCGTTCAATCGGTGCTTCTTCCGCAAAATTCGGTACTAATTTTTCCAAGCTGTGTCCATAAAGACGTCCGCCGCTGGTATTTTTAGCGCCGCAAAATTTTCCTCTCTCCACCAACATAACGTCCAATCCGCCGCGTGCCATAGCTAACGCAGCTGCCGAGCCTGCCAAACCGCCACCTACAACAATGGCATCAAATTTTTCTTCACTGCTCATAATCTTACCCTCCTTGAGTATGTATTATCGATTCCATGCTTACTGTTTATTTCCTATGCGAATCTTTTAAACCGCCTTGTAAAAGACAGGCGCCAAACATATACGAAGAATGCTTTAACAACGTTAATCCCGCCTGTACAAAAAGTCTTTCCAATTCCCGTCGATTAATAAATCGACAAGTAGATTCCCACAACCAACGATACTCCTGTCGACACCTTCTGCCGCCGCCCAACACCGGCATAACATAATGAAAATATAACGAGTACCAAGGGCGAATCCAACGTGACTCGGGAAGAAAAGAATCCAAACACCAGATCGTACCGCCCGCTTTTACTACACGAGACATTTCTTGCAGAACGCGTCCATAATCCGGTGTATTCCGCAATCCGAAAGAAATAACGGCACTGTCAAAATATGCGGTAGGAAAAGGTAAGTGCACCGCATCTCCCTTTTTCCATAAAACATTTTTTATACCCTTACTTTTTTCCTGCGCCCGCTGTAACATGGCCGGAGAAAAATCCAATCCCCAAACCCTACATTGCGGTCGTTTGTCGGCGATCCCGATAGCAATATCTCCGGTACCGCAACAAACATCCAAAATCGCGCCCGCTTCCGGTACATACGCACACACCCGTTGAATAAGCGCCTCTTTCCATACCCGTTCTCGCCCTAAACTAATTCTCTTATTACCGCGGTCATAAGTACGTGCAATATGCTCAAATACGGTATACACCTTTTCCGCCTTCGACAGATTAGCCATGTAACGCACCGCCCAACACGACAACGCCAAGTATACCGGTATAGGCAATGCCGCAAAGAAGATTGGCACCCACTACCGTACGCATCTGTTGCAGCCGCTCCGTTGCCGTCAATGACGCCGTGAACATACGAATAAAAAACTTTTTTCCCAAAAGCCATAATCCCAGACCCATGACCAACGTCCCCGCGCCCATATATACCGTACCGCAAACGGCCAACGTAAACAGCCACAGGGCAACCAACCGCCTATACCAGTGCCGTGCGCGCGCACGGCCTAAAATAACCGGCAACGTTTTGCGCCCGGAACGCCTGTCCCGTTCAACATCACACGTATTATTCGTCATCATAATTAACGAAATTCCTATGATAACGGGAACGGCCCAAAACAATACTTGTACTTCCCATCGACCGGTCACTACGGCAATAATCCCCAACGGAATACCGCCGCCCATCACAACGCCGGAAACTACTTCGCCAAACGGCAAGTAAGAAATAGGCATTTTGCCTCCGGAATACAGCAACACCGTAATAGCACCTATTACCCCGATTTCGACCGGTACAATCCCCGCTTGCAATAACCGGGGGATCGCAATAACCGCCGCCACCGCTAAAAAGAAAATACCCAATAGTAACGCTTGTCGCGGCGGCACTTGTCCGTAGACTAACACCGCGTCGTCCGCCGCCACCCGATCTTCCGGTTTATCCGTTCCTTTTACAAAATCAAAATAATCATTCAGTGTATTTACTGCCGCTTGCATGGCCAGGCAAGCCGCGGTCAAAGCGATCGCCGTCGACAGTGACAGCGCATATTGATGCGCAACACAGTATAATTCTCCCAACGCAACGGGAATAAGCGTTGCCGGCCAGGTATGCGGCGCGGCCAAATTCCATGCTTGCCGCATCGTCATCCGCCTCGTTGCCCCTTTCATAAGCAGCCCAACTTCCGTACGAGTTTCAATAACTGTGGCGACGCACTATGCGACGGCAAATCGGCCAAAATCCGCTCCGCTTTTTTCTGTTGTTCCCGAATCGCCTGCCAGGTTCGCTCCATACCGCCCAATGCGGCTACCTGCCGTTCCATCTCGGCAATATCCTGCCCCGTCAAACATCCTTGTACACTGCGTTCCATATACGGCCGCAACATCTTTCTCCCTTGCGGGGTTTCACACGCATACAAAACGGGCATCGTATATATTCCTTCTCTAAAATCTTGATGAGAAGCTTTGCCGATCTGTTCCGTAACCGGTAAAAAATCCAATAAATCGTCGCGCATTTGAAACATATATCCCAGCGCTTCCCCGACATTTTCCAACCGCCGTATTAACGATTCATCGCAACCGCTTTCCAACGCTCCCATACGACAGGCCGCCCGAAACAAGGCTACCGTTTTCCCATAAATATTTTGTAAATATTCCGCCAGCGTAACGTCTGCACGATAGCGACACAAGGCCTGTGTAATTTCGCCCGCACACATAGCTTCCACCGCCTTGGCCAACACCATTCCCGACTGCATCAATCCTTCCTGCATTAAGTGGTAGGTAATGCGACTCATAAGAAAATCCCCCGCATACACGGCGGCACTTTTACCGTATCGCCGCTGTACAGACGGTTTTCCTCGACGAAGCGGCGCCTCATCTACAATATCATCATGAATAAGAGATGCGGAATGTGTCATTTCGATCAACGCCGCCGCCTTATATAATCGTTCTTCCGCTTCCGCATACCGCTTTCCGAAAGAGCCGGCCATAATAACCAACCGGGGACGAATCATTTTTCCCTGTGAAGAAACAGCATCCTGTAATACTGCACCGGTGGCCGTATCGGCAAAAGAGTGGGCCGTAAATTGTTTCATATACTGTTTTACTTTATTTAACTGCGCGTCACTGACACCGCCTAATACCTGCCGTATGCAAGTTGTCAAAGGCCCTTTTTCTTTCATCTGTAATTCCCCCTCACCGGTGCCGATCACCTATGCTTGCGGCCGTTTTTCCACCAACAGTTCCGCTGTATGTTTTACCTTAATATTCCCTAATCCGCGCGCATCCAAACCGCCGCGAATTTGCAACATACACCCGGGGCAGTCCACTGCCACTACTTCGGCGCCGGTATCCACAATATGCTGAATTTTCTCTTGCAAAATCGGACCTGCCATTTCAGGATATTTAATAGAGTAAGAACCGCCAAAACCGCAACACTTGTCGCAGCCTTCCATTTCCACCAATTCCACGCCTTTGGTTTTCTTCAACAATTCCCGCTGTTCTTCCGAAACGCCCAATGCCCGTTTCATATGGCACGAATCATGATACGTAACTTTGACTTCTTTACCGTCGCCTTCACTTTCCAATCCGCCCAGCATAGACAACAATTTGGAGAAATCAAACGTCTTCTTGCCGACCGCTTCCGCTTTCTTATACATTTCCGGTTCGTCTTTGAAAAATTCCTTATATTCACGCAACGCGTGCGTACAAGTAGGACAAGCGGAAACAATATAATCATATTCGTCCGCAGCCATTGCCTCTACATTCATGGCGGCTGCTTTTTTAGCATTTTCCACATCCCCCATATAGGTTGCCGGAGCGCCGCAGCAAGCCTGATCCAACGGCATTTCCACCGTATATCCCGCCATATTCAAAGCTTTCACAACGGACGTGGCAATATCCACATATACAAAGTCCAATACACACCCTGTGAAAATAGCAATTTTACCTTTCGGATTCGGGACATCCTGCTTAATAGACGGTAAAATATCACGGAACGGTTGCGGTGCTACACTCGGTAAACTGCGTCCTTCCGTCAAGCCCGACAAAAACATGGGTAAATGCCGAATCATCGGTTGCCCTTTCGTAATGGCGCTCTGCGCGACCGAAGCAATGCGCAACATGGAGTGGAATAAATGCCGATCGGCAACCGTATCCAAACAGAATTTATGTACCGGGTTCAACCCGTCTTCTTGGGCAAATTTCGTACGTAATTTCAAAATCATACCGGCCACATCCAACTTACCGCCGCAAACCGTATTACACGTACCGCATTGGAGACAAATATTTTGAATATCCTTACCGCGTTCCCGGTTGTTCAGGAAACTGGTCAATAAGGTGCCGATACCGCCGGTGTAAATACTGCCGCCATATACATGACCGCCAACCAGACGGAAAGCCGGACATACATTCAAGCAGGCCGCGCAACGAACGCAACAAGCCATATCCTTGTAATCTTCGCTTTCCATTATTTTACGACGTTCCGGCGTATCCAAAATAATGATTTGGAAGTTCTTTTGTTCTTTCGTATCATTTTCCGCATCCGTTACCACCGTCGAAGCACCCGTATATGCCGACAAATATGCCGTAATATTTTGGGCCGTACCGTTCCGCGGCAACACTTTGAAAATATAGCGAACATCACTCATTTTCGCAACAAATTTTTCAATACCGAAAATAAAGAGGTGCATTTTCGGCAACGTGCCTACCATACGGGCATTCCCCTCATTGGTCATCGTAAAGACCGAACCCGTTTCCGCAACTGCCACATTCGCACCGGATACGCCCATTTCCGCTTCTAAAAATTTGGGACGCATCAACCGGCGGGAAGTTTTAACTTCTTCGGCAATAATGGGCGCTTCCGGCGCTTTCGTATAAGACGAAAATAAATCCGCCACATCTTCTTTGGAATAATGAATTGCCGGCATAACCATATGGGAAGGCGAATCTCCGGCAATCGAGTTGATAAATTCGCCCAAATCCGTTTCTTGCGCATGAATACCGGCTTTTTCAAACCCTTGATTGAAGTGAATTTCTTCCGATGCCATAGATTTTGATTTTACAGCCAATTTAACATTATTATCTTTCGCCAATTGCAGCGCATGATCAAAGGCTTCTTGCGCGGAATGCGCAACAAATACATTGGCCCCGTTTGCCGTAGCGTTTTTAATAAACTCGGCAATCATATCATCAATATGATCCCGTGCATAAGACTTAACTTCGTGTACTTTTTCACGCAGCTCTTCAAAGTCATACCCTTTATATACCCGTTCACGGTTTCCCGGATAGGCGCCGGTAAAATTCTTCAGCGCTTTTTGTAAAGGCGCATTTTCCATGGCCCGTTCAATTTCCTGTTTTAATAATTCGTTTGACATATGCCGTTCCCTCCCTTACCGATCTTCCACTACAATAACAGAATATTGTCTCGGTCCATGTACACCGACCGTGCCGACACATTCAATATCGGCTGTACGACTGGGTCCCGTAATGACCCCTGCAAAACGCGGGAAAGGCTTGGTGGCCGCCATTACATCAATCATCGCATCAAAGTCATCCAAAATACGGGACAGTTTAATGACCCCCACATAAACATCCGAGGCAATCTCTACAATACGACAGTCTATATCGTCTTTTAACTGTACAATAGAGCCCAAATTGGCAATACCGTAATCGGCTTCTGTAACGCCCCCTTTATCATCGGGAGAATATTTCCGAAAATGATCTGTATGAACCGTAATTCCCGCCTGTTGCAAAGCCTTTACTACGCCGACTTCACGAAACAGTTCCGATTCCACTACCGATACGGAGGTCGTTTCCTTGGCTTGAAAAATTTTCGCCAATGTGGCGCCCACTTCCGCCGCTTTTGCCAAATAACATTCGCCGTTTACATTCGTCAGGCCTTTTTGAAACACTTCATATACTGCATCCTTTTCCATATGCACACCTCTTTACCTGAAATAAAATGAAAACCAATATGTCTACTTTACTGTAAAGTACTTATGCTTATTGTATATCAATTCACATACACTTCACAAGAAAAAAAGTTTGTTTGCCTATACGTTTTATGACCATATCAACTTTTATTTATGCTGTTTTCGCATTTTCCAGTTATTCATTTACGTTATCTATTTTTAGCTTTTATTCTTATATATCATGATTATTTTGGCATATATTGTAGTTTTCATCATTTTTAAAGGTTTTTATTGTCTATTTTCATTTCATTTTTGCGCAACAAGAAAATGTTTCTCAATTATATTTTATTGACCATTGTCAATATACCGCTCCTTTTCAGTATAGTTTCTCTTTTTTGCCTGTTCTGTTTTCTCCATCCAAAAATCATATTTATTTACTTTATAAGCAATAATATTATTTCTCATTTAGCTGATTTTATAAAGATATAAAAAAAAAGATCTCGTCTCATCAGACAAGATCTTCGTTTTGTATTGTAATAATAAAACTACCCGCATCGCATGTCCCGAGCGGCAATAATATCTACACCTAATCCCAAAATATCAGACACAACCACATCGCCTGTATGCACGGGAGCTTTAACGGAAACCTGTCGTAAAGCTTCTGCACACGCCATTATTTTACCCTTAGGCAAGGTGGTTTGGGAAACTACCGGTAATAATGCCAAGGCGCCGCCTTCCACGCGCACCGTAGTAGTTAACATTCGCTGCGGATCGGTTACTTCCTGACGGGCATATACTTCGCCGCGCGGACACGTATTCCCGGTTACGTCACTTACGGCACCGTCCGTTAACGTAACCGTCAACAAACACCCCATAGGACACATAATGCAGTTCATTTGCTTTGTTTCCACCTTCATCTCAGGCTTCCTCCTTTACCGAAACCGTCCATTCCCGATGCTGCCCCCGCGCTTTTGACGCAGGAATATTAACAGCTATCATTTCACTCGGTTTTGCTACCTGTAACGGTTTTGTCAATAACACCGTATCGCCGCTTTTAACAGAAAGACGCACGTTTTTCATCGGCTTGCGCACACGCATAAACAACCGAATCATTTCTCCGTCCGCAGTAGCGCGTATATGTTGCGGTACACATGTACGAACTTCATCAACAGCCGACACGGCTACATCCGCCACCACTTGCCGCTCCGACTCCCGTGCTTTCAACGCCGCGTATTTTCCGGCAATTTCCGCTTCTTCCGAAACAAAATCCACCAAATCATGTACATGAACCACATTCCCGGCGGCAAAAATGCCGGGAATATCGGTTTCTCTATGCTGATCCACTATCGGGCCGTTCGTCAACGGATGTAGTGTTAACCCTAATCCGCGTGATAACTCATTTTCCGGAATCAATCCCACGGATAATAACAACGTGTCGCAATCAATATCAAATTCCGTTCCCGCTATGGGCTTCATATGCTCATCCACTTTAGCCGCCGTAATACCGGCTACGCGATCCTTGCCATGAATAGCGGTAATCGTATGAGATAAATACAGCGGTATGTCATAATCATATAAGCATTGCACCATATTTCTTGTTAAACCGTTGGAAAACGGACAAATTTCCAGTACCGCCTGTACTTTACATCCTTCCAAAGACATGCGCCGTGCCATAATCAAGCCGATATCCCCGCTGCCGAGAATAACGATTTTTTTCCCCGGTAAATACCCTTCCATATTGACCATTCGCTGGGCGGCGCCTGCCGTAAAGACCCCGGCCGGACGATATCCCGGAATGCGAATTGCGCCGCGCGTCCGTTCCCGACATCCCATCGTCAAAATGATCGTTTTTCCTTTAATATGCAGCACTCCTTCGGTCGGACTGACCGCCGTCACGATCTTCTCCGCACTGACCTGAAGCACCATCGTATCTACCAAAATAGTCACTTCACTGCGATCTTTGATTAAATCATAACACCGCTGGGCATATCCCGGCCCCGTTAATTCTTCTTTAAAATGATGCAAGCCGAAACCATTATGAATACATTGTTGTAAAATCCCGCCGACTTCCCGATCTCTCTCCAATATTAAAATTTTTTTTGCGCCGTGCAGACAGGCACTATACGCCGCTGACAAACCTGCCGGACCGCCGCCGACAATGATAATATCATAGATTTGTTCATTCATTATGCCTTACCTCCGCTTTGCGTCTGTTTGTCATAAAACATATAGGACGCTCTCATTTCTTTTCGTACTTTCGTCACCGGAATATGTAATTCCCGCGCTAAAATTTCCGTGACCCGGGGACCGCAAAAACCGCCTTGACACCGTCCCATACCGGCACGTGTCCGCCGTTTTACACCGTCTACCGTCCGGGCTCCCACCGGTCGCCGGATGGCATCAACAATTTCCCCTTCCGTAATAGTTTCACAACGACAAATAACCCGTCCGTACCGTGAATCTTTCGCGATCCGGGCCTGCTGTTCCGCCGTCGACAACAATCGGAAACAAGGTTGTGCGGGACGGCCTTTTTTATAGTTTGCTTTACGACGTATGCCCCGTGCGGTTACCAGCGGAGTAACAATATAGTCGGCAATCGCCGGTGCGGAAGTCAGTCCCGGCGATTGAATGCCGGCCGCTTGAATCAGTCCCCGTACGGTTCGGGAAGGTCCCAACACAAAATCTCCCGTATCGGATACGGCACGAACTCCGGCAAATTCCGTAATGGACGCTCCTACAGGCAGCTTCGGCACCAATCGCCGTGCTTTTTCTAAAATATCATCCATACCGGCAATAGTTACGGCCGTATCATCTTTTTCCCCCACTTCCAAATCCTGCGCATTCGGACCGACAAATACATTCCCGTGGGTCGTGGCGCATACTAAAATTCCTTTGCCCATTTTAGTAGGGGTCGGAAAAATCGGCGAATACACCAAGTCCTTTTGCGCCGTTTTATCAAACAGAATATATTCTCCTTTACGAGGACAGATAGTAAACGAAGTATCCCCCGCCATACGACTGACATCATCCGCATGCACACCGGCAGCATTGATGACATAATCCGCGGCAATGTATCCCGCTTCCGTTTGTACGCCGCGAACGACGCCGTCTGCCACTAAAATATCCGTTACCGCGCAATCCCGTATCACTTCCGCACCGTTAATGACAGCATTTTCCGCAAATGCCGTCGCCAACCCGAAAGGCCAGCAAATACCGGCAGTAGGTGCCCATAACGCAGCGCGAATTTCCGGACTCACATTCGGTTCTTCCCGCCGCATCGTATTACCGTCAATAATTTTTAATCCCGGCACACCATTCGCCCGGCCGCGTACCAGCAATTCCTGCAAAACCTGTTCTTGTTCCTCATCCAACGCCGCCACATAAGATCCGGACCAGCGAATATCCAAATCCAGTTCTTTTTGCAATTCATGATACCGCGCATTGCCCGCTACATTCATCCGCGCTTTAAGGCTTCCTGTAGGCGCATCAAACCCGGCATGCAAAATAGCGCTGTTCGCTTTTGTCGTGCCGGCCGCCAATTCCGGTTCCGCTTCCACCAACACCGCTTTCAGATCATACTTTGCCAATTCGTACAATATTGCCGTTCCTGTAATACCGCCACCGATGATAACCACATCTGCTTTTTTTATCATAATTACAACCTCTTTCTTTGCATGATACAGGCATTTCGATTGATATTTTCATTATAAACGTCGGTGAAAATATTTGCAATGAAGTTTTTACAAAATTTCCGACAACAGTAGTGCCATACTTCCCCTAAAAAAGAACTTGACTATATACTTCCGCATGCGCTTTATATCAAAATTGTGGCATATAAAAAGCGATTTCGCAATAGCGAAAT
>NZ_AFIJ01000038.1 GCF_000214495.1 Megasphaera lornae
GGGTATCGGCACTTTTTTTATTTTGTCTTATATACACCGTTCGTATCCGCAACGCACCACTATGCCGCCCCGGCCTGTCGCCGCAACCTTCGACATGCGGCAGTAAAAAACCGGTTATTCCGTCGCCCTATACATCGCGCCCTGTCGGCGACAACACAATGCTTCTTTCTGTGCTTTCGACAACTGCTTAATTTTCCATTCCCAACGCATCGCTTCCCGTTTCGTTGCAAATGCGGCCTGCCAAACTAACCGTACCGGTCGTCGTGCCCGCGTATACTTGGCACCCGTACCGCGATTATGCGCTCGTACGCGCCGTTTCACATCCGTAGTCCAACCGGCATACAAAGAACGATCGGCACAGCGAACTATATAGGTATAATAACCCGCCATTACTTCGTAATAATCTGCACGGTTTCCAGCAGTACATCCGACACGGGCTTATCCATTGCGTCCGTCTTGACTTTACTGATTTTTTCAACAACCTCATACTGTTCGACGACTTTGCCGAAAATCGAATGATGTCTGAATAACCACGGAGTCGGCACTACAGTAACAAAAAATTGTGAACTTCCCGTATTGGGGCCGGCATTGGCCATCGCCAACATTCCCGGTTCATTAAAATTCAAATCCGGCGCAAATTCATCAGGAATCGTTTCTTCCGAACCGCCGAATCCGGTACCTTCCGGATCGCCGCCTTGAATCATAAAATCGGCAATAATCCGGTGAAAAATAGTCTTATCATAAAATCCGGAGGTCGCCAATTTTATAAAATTTTCCACCGTAATCGGTGCTTGTTGCGCAAACAGCTCCACCGTAAAATCTCCGCAATTCGTTTTAAAAACGGCATATGTTTTAGTATCTGCCATCGTATTCACACTCCTCCTACTTATATCATATTTCTTTTATTAATATTACCGTAGAAATTTCCCGCCGGCAACCCCCTTACACTATCCCGCCATTTTCCCTCGCTATTTACAATCTGTTTATATTTCTTTACCGAAAAAATAAACTTATTTTCATCTTTCGCGTTTTTTCACAATATGCCTGAATTGACTTGTTCTTCTTTATTTGCACTATAGTTTACTTATTTTTTTCATTCAAAAACCTATTACAATATGCTTGACGTTACCATGAACCGTGGTATGATGATAGAGGAAATTGTTGCTATGTATACTATTCTCCGGAAAGGGTCCTTTTTAAGGAAGATACGTATTTAACCGTATAGAAAAGCATCATTTTCATATTATATTCAGGAAGGAGACTTTGGTTCATGATTGATGATGAAACGCAAAAAAAAGATGAAGCCCTTCTTCATCAAATTTTTGTCACCATGCGTTTGTTTACCAAAGCAATTAACGATACTATCAAACGCTACAACGTATACAGCTCCGAATGGAGTGTCCTTCGTTATTTGACAAATCATCCGTCCGTATCACAAACAGCCATTGCAACTGCGTTACAAATTGAACCGGCGGCAATCTCCAAAACATTGGCAAAAATGGAAAAAAAAGGGCTTATTTATCGCACCTGCAAAGAAGACAAACGAGAAAAATACATCACCCTTACCGAACAGGGACGAACGCTCTATCCGTTAGTAGCCGCTCACGTCAATGAACAGCGCAGTTTGGCATTGCGCGGATTAAGTGCGGAAGATCGCAAAGCGGCCCGACTATTTATTAATACCATGTTTGAAAACTTATACGAACATTAAAAAACTTTCCTTTCGTTGTAATTACAACCGATAAGAACAAGGCCTTCTGTTATACTGCTTCACATGAGGAGCGGAAACTATAGCGGAAGGTCTTTTCTTGCTCCCCTAATACCGAAAATTCGAACATCCACTATATAGGGAGGTTGTAAAAATGGAACAACAAATGTTTTGCTTTCAATGTGAACAAACGGGAGGCGGCACAGGCTGTACGGGTTGTGCCGGCGTTTGCGGTAAATCGGAAACGGCCGCAGCTTTACAAGATATTCTGACCGGCGCCTTGGTGAATCTCGCCGCCGTCTGTCCCGACGAAACCCCTTCCCCGACACTCAGTCGTCTGCTTTTACGCAGTCTGTTTGCCACGATTACCAATGTCGACTTTAATCCCCAAACCCTGCAGGCGCATATAGATGAGGTGCATGCGCTGTTAAAAACCTACGGCGGCTCTCCTGCGCAAGACTTTTCTCTCCAAGAAATTTGGCATGCCCAAGAAGATATTCGCTCATTAAAATCGCTGCTTTTATTCGGTATCCGCGGCATGTCCGCCTATGCCTACCATGCCCTCATGTTGGGCCGCAGCAATGCGGAAGTCAACAGCTTCTTATGCAAGGGCTTAGCGGCCTTGCAAGCGTCTCTGTCGGTAGAAGAATTATTGCCCTTAGTCATGGAAGCGGGAAAAGTAAATCTTACTTGCATGGCCATGTTGGATGAAGCCAATACGGGAACCTACGGAAAACCGGAACCCGCCACCGTTTCTCTGACCATAGAAAAAGGACCTTTTATTGTAGTAACCGGCCATGATTTAAAAGACCTGGAACTCCTTTTAAAGCAAACGGAAGGAACCGGAGTTTCCGTATATACACATGGAGAAATGTTGCCTGCCCACGCCTATCCGGAATTAAAAAAATATCCGCATTTAAAAGGAAATTTCGGTACGGCCTGGCAAAATCAACAAAAAGAATTTGACGCCATCCCCGGCGCCCTTCTATTTACCACGAACTGTTTGATGCCGCCGCGCCCCTCCTATGCCGATCGGGTGTTCACAACAGAAGCGGTTTCTTACCAAGGTACGGTCCATATTGATGACCGAAAAGATTTTACCCCTGTAATACAAAAGGCGCTTGCCCTGGGCGGCTATGCGGAACCGCAACACTTTACCGGCATTAACGGGGGAACTTCCGTAGTAACCGGGTTCGGACATGATGCGGTTCTCTCCGTAGCGGATACCGTCATTGACGCTGTAAAGCAAGGAAAGATCCGCCGGTTTTTCTTAGTCGGCGGCTGTGACGGGGCACGACCGGGACGAAATTATTACACAGAATTCGTCAAAAAAACACCGGCCGATTCCCTCATCTTAACCCTGGCTTGCGGCAAATTCCGTTTCAATGATTTGGATCTCGGTACGGTCGGCGGCTTACCCCGACTCCTGGACATGGGCCAATGTAACGATGCCTATAGTGCCATAAAAGTAGCCTTAGCCTTAGCGGATGCCTTCCACTGCGGCGTCAATGACCTCCCCTTATCGTTAGTGCTTTCTTGGTATGAACAAAAAGCCGTTTGCATCCTTTTAACGTTACTTTATTTAGGCATACAAAACATATATTTAGGACCCACCTTACCGGCGTTCCTTTCTCCCCATATTCTTTCTTATTTAGTAGAACAGTATCATATATCTCCCATCAGTACACCGGAAGCGGATTTGAAAAAAATTCTTGCCCATTAATCCCCGCCTCTATATACGACAAGCCTCCCGTGCGCCATACGGCGACAGGAGGCTTGTTATCTGTAAACAATATAACATGTATTAACGACGGCTCAATTGCTGTACAGCTTGCCGTAATTGTTGATTTTCAGCAGCTAACGCATTCACCCGCTGCGTTAACGCGCGTATTTGTTGTGCCACTGCCGACATATCCTGCTCGGTACCCGTATTGCCGGCACCGACACGATAGGTAATACCGAGATTTCCGGTTACATGTCCCGAAAAAGCGGAGGCCGCACCTAAAGAAATCATCATATTCGGATTGGTATGATAAAAACCGCCTAATGCAACCGCACTTTTACCGTTATAAGTTCCCATGGCTGCAGAAACTTCCCAGCCCGTTTGGCTTTGTGCCATAGGATGTAACCCGGCTAACGCAGCCGCCATCGCTCCGGTTTTTCCCATTTCCTTATATACTTGCCCGGTCGTTGCTACATCATGAGATCCTGCTTCCCATCTCCCGTCGGCCGCATTGGTAATACGACGTTGTAACGTTGCCGTACCGACAGAAACCGTATTATCTTCCAAGGCCACACTATTAACCCCTAACGCCACACTATTATCGGCTCTTACCTTACTCTTCGCACCGATCGCCAACGCATTCTTGGACTCATGTACGCGATACGTTTTCTGATCCGTAACCGCTTTTTCCGTATCTTCGCCTCTAAGCGGCCCATTGTATTTTATCGGTTTATTCGTAGCGATCGTATCTTCATCAACGTGTTTATACGCATCCGGCGTATTTTTATCATAGGCACCGGCACGCTTGGTTTCTTCAACCCAACCGGTGCTCGCCCCGGCACCGATTGCCGAAGAATTTTCACCGAATGCATCCGAATTGGAGCCCAACGCCAACGCATTTTCACTGCCTACAATGCGCATGTTATCGTGTACAACGGCCTTTGCATCACGTTCCGCTTTGGTGGCATGATTATCATAAAAGGCTACCCCTGTGCGGGCATTAAAGCCCATAGCCACTGCCCCCTTGCCGAAAGCCACCGTATCCGCGCCGATTGCCGTTCCATTTCCCGAACTGATCGCATTTAAACCGTAATCGGTGCGCGTATAATGAATCGCAACCCGTGCCACATCAAACGCTTCATCCTTCGGCTTTAAATGCGCCATTAAATTGGAAGGACCGACTCGCTTCCCCTTTTCATTAACGCCATAAGGCCAATCCAAGTCTTCATACTCGTTAATCGTCTTATGCTTTTCATCCTTTACCACCGGATGCGAATCCAATAATACACTCGCGCCGGCAGCGGCATCAATAGATGCCGTATCTTTTGTTGCCGGTTTACCATGCGGTTGCGTTTTGCCATCCTTATCCGCCGGATATCCTATCACAATAGTTGCCTTATCCGATATCTTAACATTATCTGCAGCAAATACCGCTCCCCCCACTGCCATGGTTGCAGCCATCAGAACAGCGATCGTGGTTTTTCCTTTCATCTTCCCCTCATCTCCTATTAGTATAGTAATATAATACGTATTTATTTATATCTTACTTGATTATAATTGTCAATATCGTTTATCGTCTTTTTTCCTTTCCTCTATACAAACGGCATATTTACACCATTCGCAATCTCTTCCAATATAGTATTCATCATATGCCCAAAAGCTATAGTTATATAATAAACCGACTTACCCCTTATTTTTTCAAAAAATAAGAGACGATTTCATAACGAAACCGTCTCTTATTACTAATCGCTTTCTATTTTTTCTGCAACAACTGTTGTACTTGCTGTTGCAATGCCCGTATTTGTTGTTGTAATACGTATATTTTCTGTTCCGCTTCCCGCAACTGTCCTACCGTCGCAGCGTCTCCCGCTTCCACACCGGGAGCGACAAACGTAATACGCCGTGTATCTTGCGCATTACCGACAGCAACCGTATTATCGCTGACCGCTTCACTGTTTACCCCCAGCGCGACGCTGTTCCGGGCACGAACTTTACTGAACGCGCCTAAGGCTACACCGTTATCATACGCCTTCGCTTGCAGCGGATGTGCCGCATCGGCATTTTCTTCCACGTCTTTTCGAATCGTACCGACAATAGGCGTACCGTCAAAAGTAGTTAACACGCCCGTGCTGGCACCTACCCCCAAGGCGGTGGAGTTTTTCCCGAAAGCCAAGGTATTCGCACCGATTGCGGTAGCTTGAGACGATAAAATCGGTTTTAAACGCACTACCCGATCCTTCCCCATCCACATAAACCAAGTTCGCGCATTATCTCCCAACGCGGTCGATTCCGCTCCCAACGCAATCGAATCGGCACCTATCGCCGTCCCGCCCTTCCCTGCCGAAAGAGCATTTAAGCCGAAGTTCGTACGCGTATAGTGAATGGTAACTTTTGCCGTATCAAACGGCTTATCCAATAAGATTTGACTTTGTAAGCTGACGGGATGTGCCGGTTTTTGCGCATTGTTTACATCCGTGCCGTACGGATAATCCACCTGCACCTGCGCCGGTACCTTCCCCTTAATGCCTGCCGGATGTACGGTCAATAATACGGATGCACCTGCCTGCACATCTACCCGCGCTTTATCCGGTAAAGCGCCTTCCCGATCTTTATTATCATTCGTAAGCGACGGCAATACCCGTCCTACCTGTAAAACGGAGCCTTTTGCGACTTGAATAGTCCCTTGTGATGCCGCTCCTACGGCACCGCTTACTGCGGTCACGACCGCCAACACGGCCGCTATAGAAATACTTTTTTTCATCTTCCCCCTCATCTCCTTTATATACTTTGCTGTGTATTTATTCTATCATATACGAAAATTGTTATCAATATATACTTTTTCCCATAAAAAAACTCCCGCCAAAAAGCCGAACCGCAGCTACGAATAAATTCGCCGACGATTTCGCCCCTTTAGCCGGAGTTTTCCCTATTTCCTTATCCTAAAATTCGTTTTGCCCCAATATAACGTTGTGCCCAATACGTACTATTCAAATCGGCCACACTCACCCCGTCATTGGACGCATTAATGAATTGTCGTTTCCCCAAATAAATGCCCACATGAGAAACGCCGGGAGTATACGTCGTAAAAAATACCAAATCCCCGGGACGCAACTTTTCTTGTGAAACAGATGTCCCCATGCTGTACTGTGCATCCGCCATACGCGGTAACGAAACACCCACTTCCGAAAATACATAGCGAGTAAAGCCGGAACAATCAAATCCGGAAGGCGTCGTGCCGCCAAATACATACGGAGTTCCCATATACCGTTGCGCTACCCCCAATAACCGCCGCACCGTTGCGGACGCCGAGCGCGCACTCCCGGTAGGCGCCACATTCAGCTCCGCCGTGTTGCCGACATGTACCGAACCGCTTGCCA
The DNA here is from genome assembly GCF_000214495.1 of Megasphaera lornae. Classification (GTDB taxonomy): domain Bacteria; phylum Bacillota; class Negativicutes; order Veillonellales; family Megasphaeraceae; genus Megasphaera; species Megasphaera lornae. The sequence continues at coordinate 6,809 of NZ_AFIJ01000038.1, forward strand.
ATACTTGACCGGTTAAAGCATAAAAGGTTTCCGGACCGATAACCCCGTCTACCGTCAACCCGCGACGCGCCTGAAAACGCCGCAAAGCCTGTTCTGTACCGGGCCCGAAAACGCCGTCTACATCAACGGCATAGCCTTGTCGCACCAACGCCTGTTGAATGGTTCGTACTTCATGATTGGCCGTCGCCACATTCGCAACCACAGGTCCTTCTACCAGATCTTCCGTCTTGTTCACAAAACGAATCGTCTTATTTTCCGGCATATTTTTCTTCATCAATCCGGCATAGGTCTTGGCCCCCATCACTCCGTCGGCATATATACCGTGTTTTTTTTGAAACGTACGAATCGCCTCTTGCGTATCGGCGCCGTAATCCCCGTCTACCGCAAGATGCATGCCCTGCTTTACCAACGCCTGTTGAATTTCTGTAATCTGTGTTCCTCGATCCCCGGGATGAAAGGCGGCTCCGACACAAGTAATCGAAGTTAACAAAACCATTCCCAGTACCGTCGTGATTTTCTTTCCGTTCATACCTGCTCCTTTATACACTACGTGAATCTCAGCACCTGTTAATACCTGCTCCTACATTTTTATTCCTATGAAACAAGCTATCTTTCCCGTCATTTTGTCGGTACGGATAGCTTCCATTTGTTTACAATTCCGTTTTATTATAACACTTGTGTTATGATTCGTCAAAAAAACACCTATATCTTCCCCCCTCGCTACCGCTTGCTGCGCATTTTTTATGTACAAATGTGCAGATTTCCGTTTTCTCTTCGGGACTGTTTATTATAGCCATATATGCTATAATAAACAATAAAGAAAAAATATCATTTTCTTTTATCTGTTTTATGTACCTATACTTAAAATAAAAACTGACAAAAAGGACTTTGTACAATGGATACACAAGAAGAAAAAAAATATTTAAAAATGCTGCATTTAAATCCGTATGCCATAAAAAACATTCCGCACCCTACAGAGGAAATGAAATTATTGGCCGTACGGGAAAACGGACTATTGTTGCAATATATTGGCGATCCTACGCCGGAAATCCAAGCGGCGGCAATCGAAAATACGCCTAAAGCCATTCGCTTTCTTGCCGATCCGTCACCGGAAATAGTAACCGCCGTCATCAAAAAAGGCTGGAATAATTTAGAATACATAAAAAATCCGTCGCCCGCATTGATTCGTTTAGCCCTGCAAGAATCCGGTTGGGCGATTCGGTATGTTCCCAATCCCTCTGTCGACTTACAATTACTGGCCGTACAAAAAAATTATGACGCCATTAAATTTATAAAAGATCCGGCACCGGAAGTCCAAGAAGCGGCCGTAAAAAGTAATTACGAAGCCTTGCGCTATATAGAAAATCCTACGCGGGAAGCCCGTTGTTCGGGAGTAAAAGAAAATGAGCGTGCCTTACCCTTATTACGCGAAGTTACGAAAGAAGACGTCATAGAATATTTGAAACTCAATATTTTAAGTGTAAAATACTTACCGCCGTCTATCGTTTTAAGTGACGAAGAGTGGGAAGCCATTTTGACGGATGTTCTCAGTGACGAAAATGTCGAAGAAAAGTATGTACGAAATTTTATTAATTGTCGCGCCTTTGATCGGGACGGCGATGTCTATCCTATGAATAAATTACAATTTATTTATGACAGAGGAAGTAAAAAAGCAAAGCGAATTACAGTAGATGAAAAATTATCATTTAAATAAGGGGAACCGTTATGAATTTTATAGAAACGCTCCAAAGTGTAGAACTTGTATTAGCCTCACGTGACGTACCGCTCTTAGTAGGAGAAACGGGTATCGGAAAAACCGCCCTGGCAACCGCTCTGGCAAAAAAAAATAATTGGTCGCTCTTAGTGCTGGACGGCAACTTATTAAAAGAAGGGGAAATCGGCGGCTTGCCTACGATTTCCACCTATACTCGTAAAAATCGGTACGGAAAAACGGTAAAGGAAACGACCACAACGTACGCGGTGCATCACACCCTGCGGGAAATTGATGAAGAAATAGCCGAAGGACGTACAGTCTTACTGTTTATTGATGAAATTAACCGCTGCGAACATGCCGTACAACAAGAACTGATGAATCTCATTTTAAATAAAGAAATAAACGGCTATCATTTACATCCGGATGTCCGCATTATTGCGGCCATGAATCCGTCCGACAGTTATGATTATGAAGCGGTGGATATGGATGCGGCGCAACAAAACCGCTTTGTTTGGCTGCACATGGAACCGGATTATGCCCAATGGCTGGATTGGGCCCGTACGGCAGGTATTGCCCCGGAAGTCATGGAATTTATCGCTACCTTTCCGGAATACTTGAATCAGACGCATGAAGATGACATTAACGCTACACCGCGGAGTTATGAACGCATATCCCATGCCTTTAAGCTATATCAAACCCGAAAAGATGCAATTCCGAAAGACGTATTTTTTAATGTCATTCGCGGCAATGTGGGAAAAATTATTGCCGAAGAATTTACCACCTTTATTCGCTCCGATCATACACCACTTTTAACCTATAATGATGTCTTTGAAGGTACGCCGAATGATGCGGAGTTATCCGCGCGTATTCAAAAAGAAAGCCATACCCGTCTATATTTAGCGGCCAAAAATATGCTGCAACTCTTAGAAAAATCAATTACCGAAGACCGACCGGCAACCGTCGAACAAATAACCCGTTTGATCGCGTTACTGAACATGTACCCGGTAGACTTGATGGTCGGCCTCATGAAAGATATGAAATACAGTACCCCCAAATTATATGCGCAAGCCTTACAGGAAGATGATTTCATTACTACCTATTTTAAGGCTTATTGTCAGGTGCATTAAAATGAGTGCGTCCATAGAGGGAGATGCCCTCCTCTTATTACAAGAGTTACAAAAGCACTATGAAGACTACATGGCAACGGAAAAACATACGGAAGAAACCTTTCGTATGCCTGAATCGTTCGGCGTCGATTTTTTTCATATTATCGATCGGGTGACCCTAAGTTTAATGGAAGACACCGATAATTTTTATGGGTACTTTTCTTTTCAAATGAAAAAAGCTGTTCGCTTTGATATTGCCGGCCCCACTGCAGTCAGTTTTAAAAGTGCCGCCTATGTTATGTATTTTAATCCCTTTTTATTTCTGCCGCTCACTGCAAAACAAATGGCCACGGCTATTAAACATGATATTTTACATATTGTCTCCTTACATTTAATTCGTGCTCGTGATTTAAAAGATACGTACAGCAAGCGGGTCTTGAACATTGCTATGGATGTAGTCGTAAATACGTATTTAAAAAATCTGCCTCCCGATGCGATCACGTTGCAATGGGTAAATATGCAATACGGTCTGTTTTTACCGCCCTTTGAAACCTTTGAATATTATGCGGAAAAAATTCAGGCCGCCGTAGAAATTCGTCAACGAAACACGCCTTATACAGGCAGTGATCACAGTAACAGCATCCAACTGGCCTTCGATCCGGAAACGACACACGATGTATGGGAAGAATCGGACGAGTTGGATACGGCTACCTTACAAAAATTCACGGAAAAATATATTGATGCGGCACGCAAAGGATCGCTTTCCAATTATTTAGAAAGTATGATCGCCGAGTTAAAAAAAGAAGCACCCGGATTGCCGTGGAGTTTATATGTAAAAAAATTCACCGGTGCCGTAGCCGCCGAAAAGAAAAAAACCGTTACCCGCCGCAATCGTCGCCAACCGGAACGCTTGGATTTACGCGGCAAACTGACCGGCCATACGGCCCGACTCTTAGTAGCCCTGGACATTAGCGGCAGTATCAGCGACGGTGAATTTAAACAAGCTATGGTGGAAGTGCTGGAAATTGTAAAAAACTTTAAGCATGAAATCACCTTGGTAGAATGCGATGATGAAATTCGCCGTTCCTACCCCATAAAAACCTTGGCCGATTTGCAACCGCGCTTGGATGTTCGTGGCGGCACACGTTTTTCACCCGTATTTGCCTATGCCAACAGTCGTCGCATTGACGTATTAATTTACTTTACCGACGGCAAAGGAGAACAAAAATTACAAGTTCCCCCTAAAAACTATAAAGTACTTTGGGTATTAACCGGAGATGCCTTGTCCTTAAAAGAGCCGCATGGTATTATAAAATATCTGAAACCGGATAAAAGTGACGATGCCAATTTGGATTTTGACAATGTTGAAAAAGGCGGCTATTCCATGAATAACCAAGAAAAAATCCTCTTATAAAAAAAACGACAGACTCGTTTGCAGAGTCTGTCGGTCTTTTTTACCCTCTATTTACCGGTTTTCGTAACGTAAAATCCCAAGGATTTTTACGAATAAAACCGTCTGAAAAGGGAATGAAAATAGATACCAATGCCGATAAGGCCAGTAAATAAATAAACCACGTATACGGCAACACTGCCAAAGGAGATACTTTACCGCCGGCAAATCCGGTTACCATCAGCATTTGCGCCCCATACGGAATTAAGCCTTGAAAAATCGTCGAAAACGTACTTAATAGCGCGGCACTGCGGCGCGGATCCACATGAAAACGATAACAAATAGATTTCGCAATCTCGCCGTTAATAATGATCGCCACCGTATTATTCGCCAACGCAATATCGGAAAGCGAAACCAACGCGGAAATCCCCAATTCCGCAGTTTTTTTACCGCGAATTCCCCGTTGTACTTGCAGCAACAACCATGTAATCCCGCCGGCTTTGCTTACCATCGCCGCCAAGCCTCCCGATAAAAGAGAAAGGAAAAAAATGTCACACATTCCTTTAAAGCCGGTATACATAGCCTGTGTCCAAGATAATACCGTCAGCTCGCCATAATACAAGCCGATACAGCCGGCCAACACGGTCCCCATAACGAGCACTAAAAATACATTCATTCCCCAAATAGCCGTAACTAATACGACGATATAAGGAAGCACGCGCAATAAAGAAAAATCGTGATTGCCGATAGCGACCGTCGGCATCGCCCCGCTGTGCATAATTAACAAAAAAACCGTAATCAAAGCGGGGACTAACGTAAGCCAAAAATTCAACCGAAACTTATCTTTCATGGCGCATCCTTGTGTTCGTGTCGAAGCAATCGTCGTATCGGAAATAATCGATAAATTATCGCCCAACATAATGCCGCCGATAACACACCCCATAATCAGAGGCAACGACATACCCGTTCTTTCCGCCACGGCAATCGCAATCGGACCGACCGCCGCGGCGCTGCCGACCGACGTGCCCGTCGCCGTCGCAATAAAAGAGGAAATAATAAATATGCCGACCCCTAAATACGCCGTCGGTATATACGTCAACCCCAAATTAACCGCAGCATCAATCCCGCCCATAGCTTTGCATACGGAAGCAAACCCGCCGGCCAATAAAAAAATCAGACACATAATAATAATATTGGAATCGCCGCAGCCTTTAACAAAAGTTTCAAACTTTTCTTCAAAATGTCCCGGCAAAATAAAAAAAGCGGCAATAATCCCGGCCACGGCCGCCAAGGGTGCCGGAAACTGATAAAATGCCGACGGTACCCCCTGTAGTTGTAAAAAAATCCCGCTCCCTAAATATAATACAATAAATACTGCAAAAGGAATAAGGGCTTTGCCGCTGCAAAAAGCCCTCCCTTCGCGAGAAATTTTTTCGCCTATTTCTATTTCCATTTTTACATTAGCCTTTTCCGGCACTTCTTTCTGCGTCTTTACCAAATGACCTTCTCCTTATCCGCCTATATCCTTATAGGTATTACGAAAACAGCACACAAAAAACATGCCGCCTTGAAGACGGCATGTTTTTTTAACGGCGCAACACGCCTCTAAGGAATGTTAAAAATACGCTTGCCGTTTTCCATAGTAATACGTTCCACCTCTTCCACCCGCATATTCCGCAAGCGGGCAATTTCCGCCGCCACATACCGCACATACGCCGGTTCATTTCGCTTACCGCGATACGGCGGCGGCGTCAAATACGGACTGTCGGTTTCAATCAACATCCGTTCCAACGGTAAGTTGGCGGCAATACGTTTTAATTTTTTGGAATTAGGGAATACGGTAGTACCTGTAAATCCGAAATAAAATCCCATCGCCAGTAATTCCCGCGCCATTTCCAAACTGCCCGAATAACAATGAAATACGCCGCGAATCCCTTTGCCGTACTGCCGCAAAATAGCCAACGTATCTCCATGCGCTTCCCGATCATGAATATCAATAGGCATATCCAATTCTACCGCCATTTTTACTTGTTCAATAAACACGGCTTTTTGTATTTCATGCGACGGTTCCGGCCAATGATAATCCAATCCCACTTCTCCGACGGCCACTACTTTCGGTTCCTCTCTCAGCCATTTTCGTAACTGTGCGAACCCTTGCGGCGTGGCCGAAGCCGCATCTTCCGGATGGATGCCTACTGCCGCATACACGCCTTCATAGCGGTGTGTCAAAGCTACGGCGGCGGAAGAAGTAGGCAAATCCGTACCGGGAAACATCATATATTGCACGCCCGCCGCAAAAGCGCGCCGAATCACCGCCTCGCGATCCGAATCGTACGCTTCATCATGTATATGACAATGTGTATCGAATACCATATTATCGCACCCTGCTTCCCGGCGCCATACCGTCAACAAACACCACTTGCAACTTGCCGTCCCCATCGGCCGCCGCCAACAACATGCCCTTCGACACTTCGCCGCATAAGGTAACCGGTTTTAAGTTGGTAACCGCAATGACCGTATGGCCCACCAACTCTTCCGGCGTATAATACGACGAAATGCCGCTGACAATTTGTCTTTCTTCCGTCCCTAAATCCAATTGAATTTTTAATAATTTTTTAGACTTTTTTACTTTTTCACAAGCTAAAATTTTTCCGGCCCGTAAATCCGCTTTGCTGAAATCATCAATAGTAATTTCCGCTTTTATTTCCTCTTTTGCGGCCGTGCATACAGGCTTCTTTGCGGAACCGCTCGTCATAGCGGCAACTTCTTCTTCCATATCATACCTCGGAAACAAGGCCTTTCCCTTACAAATACGAGTTTGTGCAGGATATGCCCCCCACGTCGCCGCCGCTTCCAAACCGACCGTACGGAACGCTTGCAACCCCAATTGTCGCCAAATTTCTTCCGCACAAGCCGGCATAATCGGACTGACGGAAATAGCGATAATCCGCAGCGCTTCTATTAAATTATATAATACCGTGCGCAATCGTTCCCGTTGTGCATCTTCTTTGGCCAAACTCCAGGGCATCGTTTCGTCAATATATTTATTGGTCCGATGAATGACTCCCCAAAGGGCGTTAATCGCCTCATTAATCTGCATCGTTTCCATGGCTTGTGTATAAACATCCAGCATTTCCTCAGCAGCTTGCCGCAGCTGCATATCTACCGGCGCCGTCGTCGAAGGCGCCGGCACAATGCCTTGTTCATACTTTTCCACCATAGCCAATGTCCGCTGCAATAAATTTCCCAAATCATTCGCCAAATCGGAATTAATGCGACCTAAAAAAGAAGGCAACGAAAAATTCCCGTCTTGTCCCAAACGAATTTCTTTTAACAAATAATACCGCAACGCATCGGCTCCATATCGCACAATTAGCGGTACCGGATCGACAACATTTCCCAAGGACTTACTCATTTTCGTGCCGTCCACAATCAACCAGCCATGTCCAAAGACCTGCTTAGGTAAGGGCAAATCACAACTCATCAAAATAATCGGCCAAATAATCGTATGAAAACGCACAATTTCTTTCCCCACCAGGTGCAACGTAGCCGGCCAAAATTTCTTAAATTGTTCCGGATTATCCAAATAGCCGATAGCCGTCAAATAATTCGCTAAAGCATCAAACCAAACATATACTACATGCTTCGGATCCCACGGCACTTTAACGCCCCAGTCAAAAGACGTGCGCGACACACACAGATCTTCCAGCCCGCTTTTTACAAACGCAATCATTTCATTCCGCCGTGATTCCGGTTGAATAAATTCCGGATTTTCTTCTATAAACTGCAGCCATCTGTCCGCATACTTATTCATCTTTAAAAAATAAGCTTCTTCTTTAACCAATTCCAAAGGCCGGCCGCAATCCGGGCAAATATGTTTTCCTTCGGGCAATTTATTTTCCGGCCAAAATGATTCACAAGGCGTACAATACCAACCGGTATATTCTCCTTTATAAATATCTCCCTTTTGATAAGAAATTTCCATCAATTTCTGCACTACTTTTTCATGTCGCGCTTCCGTTGTACGAATAAAATCATCATTGGATATCTGCAATCGTTTCCATAAATCTTGAAACAAGGCCACAATATCATTGACATATTCAATCGGTTGAATCCCTTTTTCTTCTGCTGCCCGCTGAATTTTTTGCCCATGTTCATCCGACCCGGTCAAAAAAAACACCTCATCGCCGCGCAAGCGATGAAATCGTGCCAGCGTATCGGCAATGGTCGTACAATACGTATGACCGATATGTAATTTGGCACTGGGATAATAAATCGGTGTCGTAATATAGTATCGTTTTTTTTCAGCCATAACTTCTTCCTCCCACCCCGACAAATGAGTCGGGAATTCCTCATAATAATGTTGCCTGATAAACATCCCGCTTAGAAACTCCCAGTTGTGCGGCCACAACCCGTATCGCTTCTTTTTTAGTGCGTCCTCGTTGTATTTCCGCTTGGACCAGACGGCTGTATTCCGAAACCGCTGTCGACGGGTTCCTTTCCTCGGCACATTTACCGGCTACTAAAATAACAAATTCTCCTCGTATTCCCTGTGCGCACAACTGCGCAGTTACTTGCGATAACGTGCCCCGAAAATATTGTTCATATTTTTTGGTCAATTCTCGACAAAGCACACATTCTCTATCTCCCAATATTTCCGTCATTTCTTGTAAAACCGCCTGTATGCGATGCGGTGCTTCATAAAAAATAAGCGTGCCTTCACTCGCAGCTAACGATACCAATACGGGACGACGATGTTTTTTTGTTTTCGGCAAAAAACCGATAAAAATAAACCGTGTCGTATCCATACCGGAAGCAATCAATGCCGTCAATCCCGCATTGGCGCCCGGTAACGGTACGACAGGAATATTCGCGTGCAGCGCCAGCCGCACTAAATCACTTCCCGGATCACAAATAGCCGGCATCCCGGCATCGCTGACCGCCGCCACCATCTGACCGGATTGTAATTTTTCAATCAGTTGCGGTCCTTTTTCCCGCTTATTGTGTTCATGATAACTGACCAGCGCCGTATGAATATTATACGCTTCCAACAATTGCCGTGTATGCCGTGTATCTTCCGCCGCAATGCAATCCGCTTCCCGTAAACAGCGAACGGTGCGATAGGTTATATCTTCCAAATTTCCTATGGGCGTAGGACATAAATACAAGGTACCTTTTTTAAAGATTTCCGCCATCACCATGCCTCGTTTCTGCCACTCCATAATATTGTAAAACGGTTTTACTGTACGACCCGTCCTGATTGTGAACCACCAAAGGCGGTAGTACTTCCAGCCCCGGATTACCGCCGCGTATCCCTTCAATAATACATATTTTCCCTTGTTTATGCAATCTTCCGTGTATACATAAAAGACGTTTCGGTTCTATTTTGTAATAACGCATTACCGCAAAAATATCCGCCAAACGTTCCACAATATGCACCATGCGAAAGTATCCCCCATATTTCAAAGCAAACGAGGCCGCCGCCAAAACCTCCGCCAAGGTTGCCGTTTCCTCATGCCGCGCCCGGCGAATGCCGGGAACCGGACTATATGCGCCGCGTTGCTTTTCCCGATACGGAGGATTGGCATATACGGCAGCAAAAGAACCGCTTTTCAGCCACTTTCCCGGCTGCCGATAATCACCATGTTTGATGCGAATACTCTCTTCTTTATGATTTAAGATGACATTACGTGCGGCAATATCCGCCATAATCGGATTCAACTCCAAAGCCGTTACGGCACGTACGCCGCGAGCGGTTAAAATTAAAGGAATCGCCCCGGTCCCGGTGCCCAAATCCAACACCGGACTGTGCGGCACGCTGCCGAAATTAGCCAGCAGCACCGTATCCAAAGAAAAGCGAAATTGATCTTCCCGCTGTATCAGTTTCATGCCATCGCGAACCAAAGTATCCAACCGTTCCCCGTCCTTAACTTTCATGGTCAATTTCCGCGACATCCGACCAGGACACATTAATACAATGACCGGAATCCAATTGTACGCGTACGGTTTGATCCTTGGAATGAATCCGCAATACCGCCCCTACGCCTTCATCGGTCATCACTTTTTGTCCCACTGTCGGCGTTTTTTGCTGCATACAGCTGCGCTGACAATTCTGACACGTTAATTCTCCCGACGTATACGAATCATTTTCGTATCGTAAACAGCACATAAGACGTCCGCAAATTCCGGAAATCTTAGAAGGATTTAAAAACATCCCTTGAGACTTGGCCATGCGAATAGATACGGGTTTAAAATCGCCTAAAAAAGAAGCGCAACATAAGGCCCGCCCGCAACAACCCATGCCGCCAATCATCTTGGCTTCATCTCGCAAACCGATTTGCCGTAATTCAATACGAGTACGAAATACGGCCGCTAAATCTCGTACTAATTCCCTGAAATCAATCCGTCCCTCTGCGGAAAAAAAGAATATAATCTTCCCCATATCAAACGTATAATCCACGTCAATCAATTTCATAGGTAATTTATGCTTGGCGATTTTTTCCAAACAAATAGAAAATGCCTTTTTTTCCCGTTCTTTATTCTTTGCCAACTGTTTAAAATCTTTGGGAGACGCCCGGCGAATAATCGGTTTCAACGGCTGTATCACCTCACTATCCGCCACTTCCCGCGGTGCTATTACGACCGATCCGAATTCCATCCCCCGTGCGGTTTCCACAATAACGCCGTCCTCTATCGACAATACTACATCCTGCGGATTAAAATAATAAATTTTTCCCGCCGGTTTAAAACGCACACCTACAACTATCAACTAAATACCTCCCTTAATCCGGATGCATTGTATACATAAATAATCTATAACCAATCTGACATTCACATTCAATAAAATCGCCCGGCGACATTCTTCCGCCACCTGTTCCATTGCCAAAAGATGCGACAACCGCCAAGTCAATGCCGCTTGCCGCAAAGCGGCGACGGCCTGTACTTGCTGCAACAAATTTCGATCTTCCGTCTGCTCCCATACAGCCGCATCGCGTATAAACAATAACAAGTTTTGTAAAAAAAGTAACACTTCTCTTTTATCCCAAGCGGCACAAAGGAATTGCAATTTCGTATACGGAGCGGCATGCTCCGCAATAATTTGCAAAAAGTCAACCGCCTCCTGAAAATAATCTTTTTCATCGCCTGCCATAATTTCATACGCGCGTGCCACATTCCCCGCCGCCGCCCGTACCGCTTTTTCCCGTTTTTCCGGGGACTGCGGATATGCCGCCGCCAGCGCCTGTCGCAACGCCGCCTCCGCAACCGGCGCCAGCATACATTCTACACAACGCGAACGAACGGTAGTCAACAATCGTTCCGGTTGATTCGTAATAATAATGAATATTACCCCTTGCGGCGGTTCTTCCAAAATAGTCAGCATCCCGTTGGCAAACGCAGCATTCATGGTTTCCCCGTGATCAATAATGCACACCCGCGAATGATTCGCCACATTACCTAAGAATAATTTTTCTCGCACTTGACGAAATTGTTCTACCTTTAACTGTGAAGTTTGCGGCGCAATAAAATACACTTCACTGCCGAACGCTGCATAGGCCCGATCCTGCAATACCGGTATGCCCCCGGTAAACACCGGATGCTGTACTATGATTTCCGCAAAGGCACAAGCCAACGTCGTTTTTCCCACACCGTCGGGACCGGAAAAAATCAACGCATGCGGAACATGATCCGTTCGGACCCAATGCAACAGTTTTTCTTTAACCGCGCACTGTCCGATCACGTTATCAAAATACGATACATCCATGCCTGACTCCTTCCGAATAATGCGACTCTCTAAAATATTATTATAAAAAAAATGACGGTAAAGTCCAGATTTACCATCATTTCAACAATACTGCACATACTATTTTTACAGTATATCTACAACGCAACACCTACCGGCCACTATATTGAATACCCTTCCCGGTTATCAAATAAAGCAGTCGCTACCACCGTATATACCTCTTCTTGTATGGACTGAGGCGAACGCATTTTTCCCTGTGTCGTACACGCGACCCGTCGCCAGCCGTACATATGAGCCAACTCCTCATAAGCCGCATGACATTGTTGCAAAAAAGCTCGATTTTTCTCATGAATATCGCCGGTTTCCCCGCCTGTTTTTCCCTGTCTGGCGGCCATCAAGGTTTCCGTAACCGCTAACGGTACATCCAATAAAATGACAATATCCGGTATAGGCAGCCCCATCTTTATAAATTCAAAGTCCCACAACCAATCCAAATACGTCTGTCGGGCTGCAGGTGCGGAAATTTTAATCATTTGATACAGCATATTACTGGTCGTGTACCGATCGGCAATAATAATGTACCCCTGTGCCAACAACGTTTTCCATTTCATTTGATAAGAAGCAAAGCGATCGACCGCATAAAAAGTAGAAGCCGCATATGGATTCACACTGTCGGCCTGCTTGCCGAATTGCCCTTGTAAGTACATCTTAACCAACATACTGGACGGACTGTCATAATCCGGAAACGTCACCTTATATACGGGTTTTCCTTCCCGGTTCAACCGGCGATACAATAAGTCCGCTTGTGTCGCTTTACCGCTGCCGTCCCCACCTTCAATTACAATCAACTTTCCCTTCATGCTTTTACTCCTTTACTGCCAAAATCGTCTGCAGCGTTATATCCGAAGCGCCGTTCGGCACATACTGCCGGTTCATTTTTTCTTGTATATAGCGAACGCATTCGCCGGTCAAGCGTTCTCCCGGCGCAATCACCGGAATCCCCGGCGGATAAAAAGTAATCGTTTCCCCGACAATACGCCCCACGGCCTTCTTTAAAGGAACGCGTTCTTTGGTCCCCCGCCACGCCTGTCGCGGCGTTTGCACCACCACCGGTACGGGCAACGGCAGCTCCCGATAAACGGCGGTCGGCTGACCGCCGGGCTTTTCCGCAATACGCCGACAAGCCTGTACTAAGGCTGCCGCCGTATGTTCGTCATCCCCCATAGTAAGTAACGCCAACACATGATTACCGGCAGTCAGCTCCACTTCTATGCCTTGTGCCCGTAATTGTTTTTCCGCTTCTCCGCCGCTTAATCCGACGCCGGAAAAATCAATGCAAATTTTTGTTTCATCCAAGCCGGAAAGCCCCTCATATTGCAGAATTTCTCTTCCGAACGAATGCAACCCCTGTATACCGTTAATTTCACTTCTCACTTGTCGCGCCAACTGTACGGCTTTACCGATTAACGCCGGTCCTGCCGTTGCTAATTGGTGTCGGGCACTATCCAGCGAAGCCAGGAGCCAGTAATTCGGACTGGTCGATTGCACGAAAGACATAGCCGCCGTTACTTGCGTCAACCGGGGAAAATCAGCCCGACAATGCAGCATTGACGTTTGTGTCAGAGAACCGGTAAGCTTGTGTGTACTTTGGGCCGCACAATCCGCACCGCAAGCCAACGCAGATGCCGGTAAATCCGGATGGAACGGCAAATGAGCGCCGTGTGCTTCATCCACCAACACGTACAGCCCGCGCTCATGTGCATAGTGTATCATAGGTGCCAAATCAATGGCAATTCCCTCGTACGTGGGATACGTCAGCAACACCGCTTTGGCCCGAGGATGCGCCTGTATCGTCCGCATTACCGCCGCCGGGGTCGGACCTAACGACACTTGTTCTTCAGAAGCAAACCGACTCGGTAAATATACGGGCATGGCCCCGCTGAGCACAATCCCGCCGAGCACGCTTCGATGCGCCTCACGCGGAATAATAATCTCCTCTCCCTCGTGACATACGGCCATAATCATCGCTTCATTACAAGCCGTAGTACCATTAACGGAAAAAAAACTTTTCCCCGCCCCATATAAGTCGGCCGCCAAGGCCATGGCCTCCTGCAAAGGACCGACAGGCTGAAATAAATTATCCAACGCATACATGAGCCCCAGATCTCTGCGCAACGCCTCCCCGAATAGGGTACGTTGATAGGCGGAAGCTTGTCTGCCTCCTTTATGTCCGGGCGTATGAAACGGTATCATTTGTAACCGGCAATATTCTTCCAATGCATCTACAAAAGGTTTTTGTTGCTGTTTTATTTTGTCCATTATCCATTCCTTTCCACTGCCTTTTTGTATGGCGGGCATATAAATTTTTTTTATTATAGCATACTCCCTGCAAGCTGCAATCTCTGCAAATAGGGGAAAAAAAATCCTTGTTTCCTACCCTTTTTTCGCATGAATCTGCGCCGCATACACTATACCGTATCTAAAAAACGAGTGCCGATTATACCGTATCATCCCCGACTGTCTGCCGAGCCGCAGCCTATACACCGGCTCAAGCCGTCCAATAATAAGCGACCCGGCTTCTGTCTTACACTGCATACCTGTTGCCGGCCGTCGCCTTGAACCCGTATCATCTGTACAGCTTCAACCCCTTAGTGAACCGAAAATGGCTTCCGTATGTATAGATTTTTCCTATATTTCTTATATTATACGATTTCTTTTGTCTCACACGATACAGAATCTCTCTCATCTGTCCTGTTTACGTTTGCAGTAAACTTCAGTAAAATAAATATACAGTTACTATTAGGAGGTAGTCAGTATGTCCACCAAACGTGTTCTCGCTATTCATGATCTTTGCTCCTTCGGTCGTTGTTCCTTAACCGCCGCCATTCCGGTTATTTCTGCCATGGGAATACAAGTATGTCCGTTTCCTACCGCGCTGTTCAGTAATAATTTAACCTACGGAACCTTCACGTGTACCGACTGTACACCTGATATGCCGCAATTTATGGCACAATGGCAAAAATTAGGCTATACCTACGATGCGGTATATAGCGGTTTTTTAGGAAATGCCGAACAAATTTCGCTGGTTATAGAGGCCATTAATCGTTTTCACCGAACAGATACGGTCATTATCGTCGATCCGGCAATGGCCGATGACGGAAAATTATATCCGGTTTTTACAGGTAAAATTGTAACTTCTATGCGTACTTTGGTACAGAAAGCCGACGTGATTACGCCCAATTATACGGAAGCCACTATGCTGTTAAATGAGCCTTACACCCCGCAAGCCCCTACTACTAAAAAAATACAGCGGTTATGTAAAGATTTGACGACCTTAGGCCCCTCACAAGTAATTATTACCAGTGTTCCCTGTGATCACGACAAACTGAAAGTCGTATGTTATAATGCCCGCACGATGATTTACGATGAATATGTAATCCCGCGCATTCCCTTCGCTACATGCGGAACCGGTGATATTTTTACGAGCGTCGTCACCGGTGCCTTATTGCAAAATAAGTCTCTGTCCGCAACCATCCGGTGGGCGGCGGATTTTGTAAGCTATGCCATAAACTATACCTACAAAGCGGGTACCGACTCTCGGGAAGGCGTCCAATTGGAGCCCTGTTTATCCTATCTCCGGGGATTACAACAACAGAACTAAAAAGAAAGAAGACCGTCACTTGTCGGACCGTCTTCTTTCTTTTTACCGTGCGTTCTCCCTTACTTAAAGATCCATTTTTTTCTTGATCCATAATTCCATACAGTCACCACGGCACTGGCCAAAACTTTGGAATAAAACGGCGGCAATCCCAAAATACGGGGAGACGTAAATATCCACATTAACACTAAATTACCGAGTAAGCCGATCGTACTGACTAAAAAAACCAAAGAAACTTCCGCGCCGCGTTCATGTCGACTGCCTTGTTCAAAGACGAACACATTCCCCAAAAAATAATGATATAATGTAGCAATGGCAAAAGCTAAGGCCGTAGCCGCCAATACCGTACCGGTAAACGCTTCCCGCTTAATGCCGGAAAAAATAGATAAAAACAGATAAAACAATCCCCACTCCACCAGCGCCGCCGTTCCGCCCACTACTAAATACAATATAAATTTCACTTTTTCATTATGGGTATACGTAAATCCTAAAATTTTCTTTTCTTTCATTATCGTTATGCTTCCTCCACGTATCATCTATATTCCGCCTGCCGACAGAAGGTTCGGTTCCATATTTTTTTCACATTTTTTCCGCATAGTATAGAAAGTGTTTGTGAAATATGGTACACTGTAATTAATTTGTAATGCGAATTGTTTTTTAATTTTATGCGGAAAGGAGATTATTATGGCAACTTATACGCATTGTATCAATTTTGTACTCACCATCGCACAACACGAAGTTTTTCTCACGTTTTCAGAAACCCTCAGTAAATTCGGGATTACACCGGGACAATACGGGGTCTTAGCCTGTCTGTGGGAGAGTCAAGGCGGCATTACACCAAAAGAAATCGCCGGTGCTCTCCATGTAGAAAATTCCACCATTTCCGGCGTATTGGATCGCATGCAAAAACAAGGCCTGGTAACCCGTATTCTGAATCCTGAAAATCGGCGCAGCATCCATGTAAAAGCCACTGCCAAAGGAATGGCCTTAAAAGAACCGCTGCTACAAGAAGTGGAACAATTAAATCAACAAGTATTACAAGATCTGACGGCACAAGAACAAGTGCAACTCTTTAATTTATTACGTCGCATTAAAGGGGTTTCTATAGACACTATGTAATGCCTGACGCCGACGACTCTGCTCCCCTCCGGACAGAGTCTTTTTTTGCGGCGTTACTCAATAAGCGCCTCCAAGCGATTAATCCGAAAATCTTCTATAACTTGTACAAAATCCCGCTGTTGTAAAGGATTCTGCGAAAACATAAACAAATGACTGCGGCAGGAACAATCGGTACACCCGAATCCGGGGACACTTCCCTCACTGACAGCCTGTACTGCTGCCGCCAATGAATGTTCAAGCGGTGCGCTCGTACGAATGGGAACGGTTGCCGTCACCTTCGCCTGCTGCCGCAAATAATCAATATGCCAATGCATTTTTTTTCGTAACCGTTTATGGCGTTCCAAGCGGGCGGTTAAATGTTTCTTAGCCGAACCGATGTACACATAATATCCGGCAGGAAATATACGTTCTCCCATGGCGCCGATTTCTATCCGAATCGAACGTTCCACTTGTAAAATCACCAAATATACGCCGCTGTCATGATTTTCTTTGTCCAACACCTGCGCCGGATAAAACAGCGGTCCTGCCGGTTCGGGCATTTGAAACGTCGGCGTCCAGTGCACGGAAAAAGCTTGCCAATCCAACCTCGGGGCCACGTTAAAAAACACGGAAGCAAACGCCGGATCCGTATGATAGTCCGGTAAAAACCAACGAGCCCGATCCCATTGTACTAAAAATAAAATTCCCGTACGGATCCCCTCCTCCCGCATAGCGGCCAACGTAAGCAGATGCTTTTTTCCTCTTTCCGTTACCGCATCGGGAAACATCGCGCCGTGACGCCCGAAAAGCGTACACGATTTAACTTCCACATAAAACCTTTCCGGTCCCCGTCCCAACAGCAAATCAAAGCGACTGTGTCCTACCGCCACTTCCCGCCGAAGAACCTGCCAATCTTTCCAGGCGGGAATCTTTTTTTCCTGAATTAACCGGGCCGCCACCTCATTCGTATATTGCGTATCTAATAAAATCGGTATGCCCTCTCTTTCCACCCCGATAACATCATACGCAGTGCGCCGATTTTTTTGTCCGCTGCGACGTACATACATCCGTACTCGAGGAAACAACAACTCCCACATACGGCCGGGATTCGGCAAATGACAACATTCGATTGTACCGTCAATTTCCACTTCACAAAGAAATCGATTCGGACGATTTAAAAAAATCCCGACTTTCACCTCCGACGTTTCCTGCATCTTCGTTCACCTCCAGTTCAGTATACCATAAAAAAAACTGTCGTACTTTAAAAATAAAGTACGACAGCTAAAAGGGGAAATGAGGATTAGGAGGATAGAAAAGAATCTACCGGACTAAGTAGCTCCATGCCGCCCGGATTCTATACGGCAATAACTGAACGGCCGTTAAAATCCCGGGACTTCCCGTACCTTTTCGCGACGATACCCGCTCTTGCAGCGCTGAATAGGGAACACACTGTTTTCGTTAATACCGGTCGACGCTCTGCATGTATCTATACGGATACGCATAAGTTACTGTAGGAAAAGTCCGGCAGTTCGTATTCAGGAAAACATACATAGCGACTTTTTATAAAGCCCATATATGTTTGCCGACTATTCTATCAATTTATATTCACAGGAAAGGGTGAATATGTATATATGCTCTTTCCTGATTACATGTACAGCATACTCTTCTTTAGCACTCTTGTCAAGAGAGTGCTAATAATATTTATTTATAGAAAATCATAATTTTCTTTAATAAGCAGCCGCTTTTCCCTGTCTGAAAGCGCTGCCGCCGACGGCTACGCCGAACATCTCCCGACCCGCACTGCAAACCGGTTCGCCCTTCTCTTTTCGCATACACCCCTTACGTATTCACCCTAAAAAAACAGAACTTATAATACCATGTTTGTTTCTAAATAGCAAGAATGTAATTTTTTACACTGTATCGCGCCGGTTTAGTTGTCAACACATATGTTACACGTTGAGAAGTATTCCGACACAACTTGGTTGGGATTTTTGAAATTAAGACCGGTCTTCACGGTTTTATTATATCCGGCTTCATGTTTTGCTACTTATCTTATCAGTTCTTGTTCACTTGTAAAGACTTTTCTTCCATAAAGAATGTTTCCATCTTCTCTATGACTTCGCTCAAAATACTTCTGAATATCTTTTGCATTATTCAAAATCGTACGAACAGGAGTAGACATTACAATAACAAGCCCTGAATTTTCTCCGATAACATCCTGAATTTTTGTAATTTCATCATCGAGCATTTCAAGAATTGTAGTTTTTGCCGGTTCCGCTTCCGTCGTATGCTCTACCTTTTTTGCAAGTTCCGCAATTTTAGAGTAGCGATACGCATCTACTTCCGGAACTACCTGTACTCTCTGAAATTCCCCCATGACATTCCCTGCGGCCGCAATAAAATTCGATTCATCCACATCCATTGCATCTAAGTGAAATGTGCGCCCTCTGTCTTGTGTGAGTTTATAATCTTCATATTTCAAGGTTACCGCCCCTTGATTGAATCCCTTATCACGGTCATACTTTGCAAGCCCCGACGTAGAAATTTCAGGCATTCTTACAGTATCTCCGCCATTATATTTAACTTGAGTTGCATTTGCTTCCATCCAACCGGAAGTAGCTCCTACCAGCATCTGTTTATCTAAAGATTGTTGAAAAAGTGTTGCCATTTCTAAAGTATTAATTGCCATTATTTATTCTCCTTTTATTTTTAAATACCTAAAGCTCGTTCAAACTGTTGTTGTACAGTCAGTTTTGCCGCAGTACCATTATTGTCGGAGCCTGCCCCGGGATGAACCCCGCCTACCTCTTTTTTCTGTCCGTCATTGCTTTCAAACAGATAGGCATCCGACTTCTGCAGCTCTTTAATCTTGTCGGAAAGTCCGATAACTTCTCCTTTTTCATCCGGCTTTGCGTCTTTTAAATCCAATAAAGCACGTGCGGCCTTAATGTTTTTTGCTTTTGCTACGGTTAAGGAATGTTCTACTGCCGCATCAAGCTTCATCTGTGCAAGCTGTGTAGCGTGTTCCGTTTCCATAGCCTTAGCGGCTTCCTGCATTGCTTCAATTTGTTTCTTAAGATCCGCATTGCTGTCATTGTTCTTTTTCAAGCCCTCAATTTGTTTTGTTAATTCCCCCTTTTCTTTTTCAGCATTTTTCAAAGCCTCGTTCTTTTCGTTAAACTGTGATTTGGAAACATAATTCTTGCCATAATCCTCGGTAATTTTAGACACCTGTTCGTCAGTCAGCCCCAACGCCTTTAACTCTTCTTTTGTCATGTGTATCTCCTTTCGACTTTTTATCGTGGTTTATCCCCCACACCGGAAATTCCCGTTCTTTTACGCCTACGGTACGGAAAAGGCAATAAAAAAGCACTCTTAATGAGTGCTTTTTAACACATATGTTATTTTCTATTTTCTACCAATCCGGATGAGTAGTAATCTTGGTGATAATATCCTCGGCAATGTTTCTGTTATCTTCATTTAGCCCTTGTATATTATCAGCAATAGCATCCACTAAATCCGCGGCTTTCTCATCTTCCATTTCATCAGAAAAACTGAAATTCATTTTTTTCAAGAATATTTTTTCTTTTTCAGTAAACTCATACTGTAGAATCATTTTATTTCCCTTTCTTATATTTTTTTAGGCGAGATTTACCTGTCGGCCACGATGTAATAACAACTCCCGTGTCAGGATTTATATTAACAGTTGTAGTTTCACCGATAAATCTCTGCGAGTTTCCATTTTCTTTTACTACTACCTCTCCAATATGCAGCGGATTTATCAATGCGTCTCTAATACCATCTAAATCAAGATTGCGGATATCTGCCCTTTCCTGCTGGTGCTTAGACAGCTTAGCAATAGTAATTCCGTTACTGGTTTTTAACCCGATTAACGCACCGGTATCGGTATTCTTTACATATTTATTATACCACTCCTCATAGCTCAAATCACTTTCAACGAATACTGTTTTTCCTGTTACCGGATCCCTTGCCGCTCTCGTATCACCTGTGCCGTCCGTAATACCGTCAATATACGGAGTCGTCGTAGAACGGCAGTAGCAATGAAATGGCGGCGCGGTAATTCCCGGCTTGGCGTCTTTCTTATCAAATACCTTTTTATCTAAATGTCGGCAAATATCTGATGTTTTCATGTCAAGCACGGCAAGTATCTGATATTGCTCTACATCAAGTGCTTCGTATGTATCCAGCATTCCTTTTTCCTGTACATAGGCTGTCTCCGTTTCTACTAACCGGCGGGCATTGCTGAATGATACGTTGAATCTTTTCTGTATTCTGTTAATTAGCGGCGCAGCTCCTTCGCCAATCATGAAAGAACGCGTCATTTCTGTCTGTAGTGTATTTATAAGTTGTGCTTTATTTTCCCATATACGAGTTGAAAAGTCTTTTCCGTCTGTCGCCCACGGTTTAGATATGGCGGTTTCTATATCCCGCTTTGCCACCTCTCTAAATGTAGAAAACTCTCCTCTCAATTTCTGCGTTTCATATGCCGTTTTGTAAACGCTATCTTCATACACAATAGAAAGCAAATTACGCATGTTCAGATTTTGTGATTTTGCCAGCTCTTCGACATACCGCGCCATCTTGATATATAATTCCTGACTTCGGTCAAGTCGCACACGGATAGATGCCTTATCTAACTCTTAGTTATCAACACATAGGTTACACGTTGAGAAGTATTCCGACACAACTTGGTTAAGATTTTTGAAAGTAAGACCGGTCTTCGCGGTTTTATTATATCCGGATTCATGTTTTGCTGCTTGTCTTATCAGTTCTTGTTCGCTTGTAACGACTTTTCTTCCATAAAGAATTTTTACATCTTCTCTATGACTTCGTTCAACGTTACCATTCTGCCACGGGGAGTACGGTCCGGTCCTTCTTAATTCCATATGTAATACTTTAGCTATCTTTTCAAAGGCACTATCCTTAGCGGTTCGATCATCATCATTTACAAATTCATAGCCATTGTCTACCTGAATCATTCGAATGGGAAATCCCATTTTTTCCTCAAGTTCCATTAGATATTTACCCGTTTCATAGGTACTCTTTTCTTTTACGATTTTTAGCACTCGTTTCCTGCTGTACACTGTATCGCCCGGGTTCGGCTTAACGTAAAAGGCGCTGCTTTCTGCAGCGCCTTTTCGGTATGTCGAATAACTCTCCGACAGAGTATTCTTTTTTCCCTGTATTTATCGGTTTATTCCGCTTCTCGTTCTTCACCGTCCACCGTAATCGTATCTAAAGCGGCCACCTTATCATCGCCTTCTAATTTTTGAATTTTAACTCCCGATGTATTCCGGCCTTTTTTTATCCCGATACTTTCAATATCCGTACGAATTACAATGCCGTTCGTCGTAATGAGCATTAATTCTTGATCTTCTCTGACCACTTCCACACCGACAATAACTCCCGTTTTAGGCGTAATTTTAAAATTCTTGGCGCCCTTACCGCCGCGTAATTGAATCTTATACGCATCCATATTATTTCGTTTTCCGAAACCTTCTTCACTTACCGTCAATACTTGACAATCCGGAGCCAAGACATCGGCACCGATAACCCGATCGCCGGGAGCCAAAGAAATACCGCGCACACCGCGTGTATTTCTGCCCATAGGACGAACATCGCTTTCGTTAAAGCATATGGCCATTCCCAGTTTCGTTGCTAAAATGATTCGTTGTTTACCGTTGGTCAAACGTACTTTAGCCAAATGGTCCCCTTCTATGAGAGATATAGCGATTAACCCGTTACGCCGCACATTTTTAAATTCCGCCAACTCCGTTTTCTTGACCAACCCGTTTTCCGTGGCCATAAATAAATTCATTGACGGATCCGCCTGATCCAAATCAATCAAGGCATTGACTTTTTCCCCCGTTGACAGCGGTAATATATTAATGGCCGCAATGCCTTTGGAATTGCGACTGTTCGCTTCCGGAATTTCATATGCTTTTAATCGATAGACCCGACCGAAGTTCGTAAAGAATAGGACCGTATGTAAAGCCGAGGTATATAACAAATGATTCACCGCATCTTCATCTTTGGTACCCATGCCCTTAATACCGCGACCGCCTTTATTTTGCGTATGATATACATTCGCATTGATTCGTTTCATATAGCCCCGACGTGTCAAGGTTAATACCATACGTTCATCGGGAATCATATCTTCTACACCCAATTCCGATGTATCCGCCGCCAATTGCGTACGCCGTACATCTCCGAACCGTTTTTTCGCTTCCAATAATTCCGTTTTAACGATTTCCATTACCTTCCGGTCGTCCGCCAATACACTTCGCAAATACGCAATTCGTTCTTCCAGTTCCCGGTATTCTTCTTCAATTTTTTCCCGTTCCAATCCGGTCAAGCGCCGCAAACGCATGTCCAAAATTGCCACCGCTTGTTTATCCGTCAGTCCGAACGCCGTCATTAACGAAGTTTTGGCCGTTTCATCCGTTGCCGATTCGCGAATGGTGCGGATAACTTCATCAATATGATCCAGCGCAATCAACAGGCCCTCTAAAATATGAGCCCGCGCCAACGCTTTATCCAATTCAAACCGACAACGGCGGGTGATCACCTGTCGTTGATGCCCCAAGTAATACTGCAACACTTGCAATAACGATAACACCCGCGGATGTCCGTCCACCAACGCCAGCATAATAATCCCGAACGTTTCTTGCAATTGCGTATGTTTATATAATTTATTCAGAATAATGTCCGGATTTACATCCGCCCGCAATTCAATAACAATCCGTAATCCCTTGCGATCCGACTCGTCGCGCAACGCCGTAATACCGTCAATTTCCCTATTTCGCGTCAACTCGGCAATCGATTCGATGACCCGCGCTTTATTCACCTGATACGGAATCTCCGTCACGACAATGCGATTCTTGCCCTTCGTCATCGGTTCGACAGCGACGCAGGAACGCATTTTTACACTGCCGCGCCCTGTCGCATAGGCTTTGAGAATACCTTCCCGTCCCATAATCTTGGCCCCTGTCGGAAAATCGGGTCCTTTAATCTTCGTCATGATTTCTTCCAGGGAAGCATCCGGTTTATCAATTAAAGTCACGCAACCGTCAACCACTTCTCCCAAATTATGCGGCGGAATATTGGTCGCCATCCCGACGGCAATACCGGCCGAACCGTTCACCAACAAATTCGGAATCTTGGACGGCAACACCGTCGGTTCTTGCAACGACCCGTCATAGTTGGGCATAAAATCAACCGTTTCTTTATCAATATCGGCCAACATTTCCCCGGTAATTTTAGCCATACGAACTTCCGTATACCGCATAGCCGCTGCCGAATCGCCGTCAACCGAACCGAAATTGCCGTGTCCGTCCACTAACGGATAGCGAGTTGAAAAATCCTGTGCCAACCGCACGGTCGCATAATATACGGAACTGTCGCCGTGAGGATGATATTTCCCCAATACTTCCCCGACAATACGTGCCGATTTTTTGTACGGTTTATTCGGCGTCATGCCGGCTTCATGCATGGCATATAAAATACGTCGATGAACCGGTTTTAAACCGTCACGCACATCAGGCAGGGCACGCGTAATAATTACGCTCATCGCATAATCAATATACGACGTTTGCATTTCATTTTCCAAACAAACCGGTAAAACTTTATCAGAATGTTGTTCGTCCACAATGTCACCTCATAAAACATTACTTTTTCTACCCTATTCTGTTAAAGGCATATATTGTATTATAACAAATTTCACATGATTTTGATAGATCTTTATAAAATCCTTATATATTTTAGGTTTATTCGCATTATTTTTTGCAAGACTATGTCAATTTACCTGTAAAACAGCAAAAAATTTATTGTTTTTTTTATGCTTTTTTCTTTAATGAGCCCTCTGTTTATGATATAATAAGATACGTAAAGAGAATGCATGTATAAAGGAGATTGATACAATGTTGAATTTTGCCCATCGCGGTTTTAGCGGCAAATATCCGGAAAATACCATGTTGGCTTTTCAAAAAGCACTCGAAAGCGGTGCCGACGGCATAGAGTTGGATGTACAGCTCACGCGTGATAACCGGTTGGTAATCATTCACGATGAACGTGTAGATCGAACCACCGACGGCACCGGTTTTGTTCGTGATTTCACCTTGTCCGATATACAGCAGCTGAATGCTGCCGGGACCTATGCGGATACCCTTCCTCCTGTATCTATTCCTACCTTTCGCGAATATTGTCACTGGGTTAAACAAACCGATTTACTTACCAATATAGAATTAAAAAACGGGGTGTACGATTATCCCGGCATAGAAGCCGAAGTATGGCAGGTCTTGCAGGAATTTCAACTGCAAGACCAAGTCATTATTTCCAGTTTCAATCATGCCAGTATTTTACGTATGAAACAACTGGCACCGCAACTCACATACGGGCTGCTCACCGAGTCTTGGTTAATTAACCCCGGCAAATACACACGAGACTTAGGCGTAGCCTGCTATCACCCGCTTTACGGAAGCCTGACGGATGACACCGTTGCCGAAATCAAACGTCAAGGAATCCGCATCAATACATTCACGGTTAATGACGAAGAAGCGGTCCGAAAATTATTACAACAGGGCATTGATTGCGTCATTACCAACTATCCCGATATGGTTCGTCGCATTATACAAGGAGGATAACTTTTATGGATGCTTTGGAACATCTGGTTGTATTGATTAATTCGTATTTGTGGGGAAAATGGTTAGTATACGTCCTGCTTTCTTTAGGCATTCTCTACACCCTGGCTAATGGATTTATTCAAATCCGCTATTTCCCTTTTATCATTAAAAAAACCCTGATCCATTCCTTTCAAACCCGCCACGAAGATAAGGGAAACGGCTCTATTTCCACATTTAAAGCCATGATGGTCACCTTAGCCGGAAATGTCGGCGGCGGTAATGTCGTCGGCGTGGCAACCGCCATTGTCTCCGGCGGAATGGGAGCGGTCTTTTGGATGTGGTTTGCCGCGTTTTTCGGTATGGCTTTAAAATATGGCGAAATCGTTCTTTCTCAAATTCATCGCGGTCACGATGCCGACGGAAAGATTTTAAGCGGTCCCATGTATTACATTCGCGACGGCTTAAAACTGCCATGGTTGGGCATCGTCATTGCCGTCTTGATGTGTATAAAAATGATGGGCGCCAATTTAGTACAATCCAATACTATCTCCGGTATTCTTCAGTCCAATTACGGGATTTCTACCACCGGCACGGGAATTGTTTTAATCCTTTGCCTCTTGGCCATTACCCTGGGCGGTTTAAAACGATTGGCCAATATTGCCATGAATTTGGTTCCTATCATGTCTGTATTCTATGTAGTAATCGGTCTTTTAGTCATCCTTCTCAATATTCAAACCGTACCGCATGTTTTTGAAGAAATCTTCCGCCAGGCCTGGTCCTTCCATGCCGCTGCCGGCGGAGCCGGCGGCTACGCTATTTTCACGGCTATGCAATACGGGATTACCCGCGGTATGTACTCCAATGAAGCCGGTGAAGGTACGGCCCCTTTTGCACACGGCAGTTCCATTGTTCCCCATCCTGTAGATGAAGGCATTACCGGGGTTACCGAAGTATTTGTCGACACCATTGTAATTTGTACCATTACCGCTCTGGTAATCGGCGTAACCGGTATGAATTTAACCGATAAATCCGCCACCGTAATGGCTTTGGAATCCTTCGGCACCGTTTGGGCACCGTTAAAACACGCCGGCACTTTCGCCTTGCTTATCTTTTGTTTCACTACCCTCATGGGGCAATGGTGGAATGCGGCGAAAAGTTTCACCTATGCGTTCGGACCGAAAGTAACGGAAAAAGTAAAATATATTTTCCCGATTCTTTGTATTATAGGTGCTACGGCCAAAATTAATCTGGTTTGGAGTATTCAGGACTTGGCAATGGGGTTAGTCATCATTCCCAACATGATCGCCTTGCTCATTCTCTTTCCTAAAGTTCGTGAAAAAACCAAAGAATATTTCAACAATCCGCAATATTATAAAAGTGCCAAAAAATAATTGTCGCCTCCAAAAGACGTTCTGCTTTGCAGAACGTCTTTTTTGACATCCCCCCGTTGCCGTATGCTATACTAAGACAGAGTATCATAATACCAATATATATCTTACGGAGGATCCTGTATGTCGACACCGAAACCGACCGCGTATACCCCTATACGATACCTTTGGCTGCTGACGGGCTGTATCAGTTTTATCTTGGGAACCGCAGGTATTGTCCTGCCCGTTTTACCTACCGTTCCTTTTTATATGCTTACCTTATTTTGTTTCAGTCGCAGCTCCCCGAAACTCCATGCCCGATTTTGCCGCACGCAGTTATATCGGCGCCATGTCGAGTCCTTTGTAAAAAACCGCACCATGCCCCGTCGAGCCAAATACCGCATCGTGACGGTCGTTACCCTTCTTATGCTGCTCGGCGCCTTCTATATGCGTACCCGGATTTGGGGACTTATTATCTTGGGAATCGTTTGGATAAACCATATTATTTATTTCTTTTTCATTTTAAAAACAGAACCGTCTGCTGCCGGGCTCGCCGAAAAAAGCCGCCGACTATAAAAAAAGAGAAAGCCTGCCGCTCATAAGCGGGCAGGCTTTCTCTTTTTTAGCGGACCTTTCAGGACTCCGGTCCGAGTAACAAATACGCCTTCCTTACTGCTTTAATTTTGCTAACGTGCGCATCAAAATTCGAGTCAACGAAGCGACGGAATCCAATTCCACCGATTCATACGGACTGTGAATATCATGCGTGGCCGGTCCGATAGACACAATGTCCAACTTCGGATTCAACGCATAAAAATATCCCGTTTCCAATCCGCCGTGAATCGCTTCCACTTTCGGCGCTTTACCGTTTTCCCGTTCATATTCTTCCGCAATTAACGGCAACAACGCACTTTCCGCTTTACGATTCCATGCCGGCGCCGGTTCCGCTATATCCACCGTAAATCCGGTTAACTCTGCAAACACCGGCAAGCTTCGCATCAGCTCTCTTAATCTTGCATCCGAAGAAGCCCGCGGAAAATAATGAACCGCCAACACATTATCTTTCATCTGCACACTGCCGATATTCGCCGAAAGATCCGGCAACGTAGGCAACGTCCGGTTCATCGCAAACACGCCGACGTGCAAAACGGTTAATAATTGTACCACCGCCTTCGCATCGGCATCCGCAACGACACGCGAAGGAATGGGGACCTCTGTCACGGTCACTTGCACATTTTTTTCTACGTCGCCATAAACCGCCGTAAATTCCTGTTTTGCTTTCTCTGCAATCATCCGCACCTTTTCCACATCATCCGCCGTCACATTGATCACCGCTTCCGCTTGTGACGGAATAGCATTCGGCGCCGTCCCCCCTGCAATAGATGCCAGGCCATAGGCGATTCCCCCCTGCTGAAGTTGCAGCAAAATACCTGCCAACCCGGTAACGGCATTTCCTTTTCCCTCATTAATCGTTTCCCCTGAATGCCCGCCGCGCAATCCTTTTAACGTGATTTTTACAGCTTTGCTGCTATGCGGCGCCTGCCATTGAATATTGCGCCGAAAATCGGTATGGACACTGCCGGCGGAGCTCACACAAATAATATTGATATCTTCCGAATCACAATTAATAACATATTTTACATCCTGCACATACGCGGCATCCAAATGCTTCGCCCCGGTCATGCCCATTTCTTCATCCACCGTAAAAATAATGCGCAAAGGGCCGTGTTTTACATCTTGCTGCAAAACATAAAAAATCATCGCTTCCGCCACGCCGTCATCGGCTCCCAAACTGGTACCGTCGGCCCGCAAGATATTATCTTCCACAATTAACTTGATTTCACTTGTCAACGGATCGTACGCTACCCCCGGTTTAGCCACACAAACCATATCCATATGCCCCTGCAATAACGTTAGCGGCCAGTTCTCACATCCTGCCGCGGCCGGGACATTGGCAATCACATTATACACTTCATCCTGCACCACATCTTGTATACCCAAATCGCGGAAGCGTTGCACAATATAATCACTCACTTCTTTTTCATGGTGCGACGGACGCGGATGCTTTGCCAACCCGGCAAATTCTTTCAAAAATCCGTCAATTATTTCCTTATTCTGTATCATCTATCATCCTTCCCTTCCCTATATGTATCTTTCTTTCTTAACTATATTATCTATTATATTATAGCATACTTGTACACTTTGCACAGGAACCGCTCGGCAACCCGCTATACTTATCCGTTTTTTCCGTTTAATTATATCGTCAAAAATTTCTATCGACGCCGGCAATAAATCTACAGCATGACTTTTATGCCTAAATGTTGTATACTATGTATGGGCAAATGTTTTTTTACTTTGGATTTTTATTATTTGTAAGGAGGTTTTCTTGTATGAATTCACCGTTAAAAACGGCAGTGAATTATCCGCAACTGCCGGAATTAACAGTGCGCGGCATGTTGCTGGGAATGCTGATTACCATCATTTTTACAGCATCGAACGTGTATCTCGGCTTAAAGGTGGGATTAACCTTTTCCTCATCCATTCCGGCTGCCGTAATTTCTATGGCGATTTTAAGAATGTTTAAGGATTCGAATGTACTGGAAAATAACATGGTACAAACGCAGGCCTCTGCCGCCGGAACGTTATCGGCCATTATCTTTATTCTTCCCGGCTTGCTGATGTTGGGGTATTGGCAGGGATTTCCCTTTTGGGAAACCTTATTGCTCTGCGCCTGCGGCGGGTCTTTAGGCGTATTATTCACCATACCGCTGCGCCGTGCTATGGTGGTTAACAGCGATCTTCCCTATCCGGAAGGCCTGGCTGCCGCAGAAATTCTGAAAGTGGGCAGCGAATCCCATACGGCGGCCGCACAGGGTCAACAAAAAAAAGCCACGGGAATGAAAGATATTGTCGGCGGCGCGGCATTATCCGGAATTTTCAGCCTTTGTGCGAACGGCTTCCATGTGTTATCATCGGAATTCAGTTATTGGATTTCCTTAGGTAAAACCTCTACGACCCAATTACCTATCGGCTTTTCTATGGCACTGTTAGGCGCCGGCTACTTAATCGGTATTGCCAGCGGGATCGCCATTCTGGTCGGAATGATTTTGGCGTGGGGTATTTTCGTGCCGTATTTAACCGGAATCATGACGCCCGACCAAGGCGTTACGGCCGCTAAATTTGCAAGCTCCATTTGGGCGCATAAAGTCCGCTTTATCGGCGCCGGTTGTATCGGGATTGCCGCCATTTGGACACTGATTTGCCTGGCCAAGCCGGTAGTCGACGGCATTCGCATGTCCATTCAATCCTTACGGGTAAATGATACCGCCGAAAAGCGTATCCTCCATCATACCGATTTGGACATGACGCCCAAATCAATCGGCCTGGTCTTCTTGGCGATTATCATAGGATTGGCCATTACTTTTTATTCTTTTGTCAGCGCCTTTCCCTTATCGGCAGGACTAATTGCCCTGTATGTCATTGTCGGTATTTTAGTTGCCGTTTTAATGGGTTTCTTTGTCGCTGCCGCCTGCGGCTATATGGCAGGACTTATCGGCACTTCCGCCAGCCCGATTTCAGGAATCGGCATTTTAGGAATTATCGTTTCCTCCTTAGTCGTTCTCGGCTTGAGCACTTCCTTCGGAGTATTCGATATGGCCGGCGGTTCTCAATTTGCGACAGCCTTAGCCATCTTTATTACCAGTGTCATTGTCAGCATTGCGGCGATTTCCAATGACAACCTGCAAGATTTAAAGACCGGCTATGTAGTCGGTGCTACGCCGTGGAAACAACAGGTAGCATTGATTATCGGTTCCGTCATCGGTGCTTTCGCCATTGCCCCGGTACTCAATTTATTGTATCAGGCCTATGGATTTACCGGCGCCCTGCCGCGAGCCACTATGGATCCCGGCCAAGCCTTGGCCGCTCCGCAGGCTACCTTAATGACCACCATTGCCCAAGGAATTTTCAGTTCCACCTTAGATTGGAATTATATTCTGTTCGGTATCGGAATCGGCATTGTAGCGATTATTGTCGATCAATTGTTAAAGCGTAATACTAAAGCATTAATGTTGCCGCCGCTGGCTGTCGGTATGGGAATTTATTTGCCGCCCACCTTGGAAGTTCCCCTGGTTATCGGCTCCCTCATCGGCTTCTTTGTCAATCGTTCGCTCCGTGCCCGTGCAGCCCGTCGCAGTCCGGGACATGAAACGGAAGATGTGGATGCCTGCACCCATCGCGGCGTTCTTTTTGCTTCTGGAATGATCGTCGGCGAAAGCATTATCGGTGTAATCATTGCCTTTATTATTGTCGTTTCCGTAACTTCCGGAGGCAGTGAAAATCCATTAGCGTTGGTCGGTAAAGATTTTGCGGGAACTGCGGAAATATTAGGGCTTATTGCCTTTATTGCCGCCATTGTAATTTTCATTCGTTATATTTTTGCTACAAAATTTAAACCGGAATAACGCCGGTACGTAAAAAAGGCATTTCTCTAACAGAGAAATGCCTTTTTTTACCATTTCCGAAACGCCCCGAAAACCCTGATTTTTTTTACCCCCGGTTCCCCTTCTTACGGCCTGCGTTATCCCCGCCGGCTGCCCCCTTTATATGCTCCGGTAAAAAAAATCATTGCATTTATTTTTAAATATGCTATGTTTACGATATAAACTGTTTGTTAAAGGAGCCTTTACTCATGACTATTGATAATGTAACCGCCGTTTATTTCAGTCCCACAGGAAATACCGAAAAGATGTGCACCCAAATAGCACAAGAACTGGCAAAAAAACTCCGTGTTCCCTGTCGACATGTAAACTTCACTCTCCCGACCTCCCGGACCCGCCGCCATGTCTTTGCAGGCACGTCCTTAGTCGTCTTCGCCATGCCTACCTATGCGGGACGATTGCCCAACAAACTAGTACCGTTCGTACAAAAAAACTTTCAAGGCCTTCAATCCCCTGCCATTACGTTAGTCACTTTCGGTAATCGCAGTGCCGACAGTGCGTTGCCGGAATTGGCCCAAACCTTAGCGCAAAACGGCTTTTATGTGATTGCCGGCGCTTCGTTAGCCGCTCCGCATGTGTTTTCCCCCCGTATCGGCAACACGCGTCCCGACGCTGCGGATATGCGTTTGCAGGAAGATTTTATCCGGGCATTAGTAAACAAATTGCGCCCCCAACTCCCGCTTGCCGAAGTCCCCCGTCCTTCCCTGCTGTCCGCTCCGATTGCGCCTTATTATACGCCGCTGGGAATAGACGGAAAACCGGCCAAATTTTTAAAAGCCAAACCGCAAACGAATCTTCCGGCCTGTACCCGATGTCTTCGTTGTGTAAATGCCTGTCCGATGGGAAGTATAAATCCCGAAGATCCGTCCCAAGTACCGGGAATTTGTATTAAATGTCATGCCTGTATTCACATCTGTCCCCACCATGCCAAATACTTTGCCGACACCGCCTTTTTATCCCACGTGGCCATGCTGGAACAAAATTATACGCGACGTGCCAAAAATCACTACTATCTATAATCGCTGCTATCCTCAAAAAATACTTGTATACGTTCCTCATATCATATATACATGCTTGGCTTATAGTAAATTATATACAAACGTGTATATTATGCCTACTATTGCCGTTTCTCGTTTTCCCAACATACACAATTCAATACAATAATTTATATTTATTTTTGACAAATCATAGATTATTGTTTATTTTTTCTATTATCAAAATAACGACAATATAGGCATGCAAAAAACAGGCTGACAATATGTCGCCTGTTCTTTGTACTGGAAGGTACATTCACTTATATCACTATGCAATCAGAAAAGAAGAGGGTTCGTTACGAGAACCACCTATAGTATACTATGCCTTGCGTCGTTTTTACAACTGCACTAAAATTATTTTTTCGCTTGAATAATAACTTCATCATATCGATCAAGAAGATACCGTATAATCTTCTTGATTTTTTTATTATGATATAATACGTGACTGATACCGGCGCCCAAAAAAGCGCCCCCTATAATGTCGGATACATAATGCAGCCGGCAAATTACCCGCGATACGGCCAACACGCCGGACCATATCAGCAGCGGAATACCCGCAGTTTCTCCTCTTGCCAAAAATATACAGGAAATCGCCACGCTGTTCATCGTATGATTACTGGGAAACGACGCATTATCCTTATGTGCGCACCAAGCCTTTTTCCCGTTCATAAAAGGACGCGGCCGTCGCCAAACCGCACCGATCAATCGCGATAAAACCGACCCGGTAATAACGGCGAATAAACAATACAATAACGTCTCCCGTCGCTGTATGCGCTTCCCTGCCGGTCGCGGCCGAAACCAGGAAATAAGCCCGTACAAAACAAACAGGATATAGCCGAAGCGAGTAATAAGTACCCAAAATCGTCGCCATTGCCGACGATACGTATGAAATTGTAAAAGAATACGAATGACCATAACCGCTACATGTATCATACTGCGCTCCCCTTCTTTAAACTTCATCTCTTTTCTTTCATCATACTGTAATCTCCGCGCCTGTCAATATGGGAGTACAGGATACCGACAAAATTGTTTTTATTCTTTTTTTTGATTATTTTATTCTTTTTACTGGACATTTTTTTCATCCGCTTGTATAATATATCTAAATTAGTTTTTATTAATTCATCAGGAGGGGATTGTATGAATCTCAAAAAAGCAACATATCTATTAGTAATTACGTTACTTTCCGTCGGTGTATTAAGCGGCTGCGGGCACACCCCGCAAGCGCAAAAAGATACAACAAAGCCTTTACAAGTGTGTACCAATGCCACCTTTGTACCGTTTGAATTCAAAGATGACGCCAACGCTACGGAGTACAAAGGGTTTGAAATGGATCTGCTGCAAGCCGTAAGTAAAGAAATGGGTCAACCTATTGCCTTAAATAACGTTCCCTTTGCCGGAATTATTCCCGCCTTGCAACAAGGCACTATGGATCTGGGCGCTTCGGGAATTACCCTTTCTCCCGAACGTGCTGAAAAAGTCGCCTTTTCCGCACCGTTTTATGAATCAAAATTAGTCTTGATGGTTCCCGCATCCGGTTCGATTCACAGTATACAGGATTTAAAAAATAAAACCGTTGCCGTCCAAATGGGCACAACGGCCGCCGACTATTGCGACAGTAAAAAACTGGCCACCAAACAATTCGATCATAACTCGGAAGTGATCATGGAATTGCAGGTAGGCGGCTCTCCCGCCGGTATTTTAGATAAACCGGTTGCCGATTACTATCTTACCAAAGAAGGAAAAGGTAAATTTAAAATCATTGATCTGCCCGATGCCAAAGGAGAATACCTGGCCTTTGCCATGAACAAAAACAATCCGCAATTGCAAAAAGACATTGATGCCGCCTTACTGAAACTGAAGAAAAACGGCACCTTCCAAAAAATTTATCAAAAATGGTTCGGTACCAATTGTCCGAATTTGCCGGATTCCGCCGCCGCTGCCTTAGCACAAACGGCAAAATAATACGTGAACGGATTTGCCTTTCCCGGCAAATCCGTTTTTACATTTCCTATGCCTGGTCGTCTTCCTGCATATGTGATAATATAAAATAATACTTGTACCTATAAAGGAGACTATCCCATGAAATGTCTGGTATTACTCAGTGGCGGAATTGATTCCACTACTTGTTTAGCATTAGGTGTAAAAAAATACGGTCCTTCCGAACTATTGGCCGTTACCGCTTATTACGGTCAAAAACATGCGAAAGAACTCCAAGCCGCCCGCAACGTAGCCGCCTATTACGGGGTCGCGCATCGTGAAATCGATGTGTCGCAGGCGTTTACCCTTAGTGATTGCCCGCTCTTAGCCGGCAGAAAAGGCGCCATTGCCCATACCTCCTATAGTGACCAATTGGCGGCCAAAGGCGGCGCCGGCACCTTGGATACGTATGTACCCTTTCGCAACGGACTGTTTCTCTCCTTTGCGGCCGCCTTGGCCGTCAGTGTCCATGCGTCCTGCATCTACTATGGCGCCCATGCGGACGATGCCGCCGGCCGAGCCTATCCGGATTGTACCCCGGAATTTGAACAAGCCATGGCTACCGCCATTTATGAAGGATCCGGAAAAACATGCCGCTTGGAAGCCCCTCTATTGCAGTGGAACAAAGCGCAAGTAGTCCGCCAAGGCTTACAATTACAAGCTCCCTATCATCTGACCTGGAGCTGCTATGAAGGTCGGGAAAAACCTTGCGGACTGTGCGGAACCTGCCGCGATCGGGCGGCCGCCTTTGCGGCCAACGGAGTCCCCGATCCGGCATTATAATACAAAGGCGCTGTTTTATACCGAAACAGCGCCTTTATATCGCCTGTCTTGCAATAACCGGATGAATACGGTACACTAAACGTAAACGTCATGACCGGGGAAACAAACGTTGCACCGGCCTGTAAGAATACTATAAATTCACGTTCTCTCGGCAAAGGAGATGTTGTTATGCTGAAAAAAACCAAAATTGTTTGCACCTTGGGTCCCGGTTCCGAATCTCCCGCAATCATTGAAAAAATGATACTTGCCGGCATGAATGTGGCCCGTTTCAACTTCTCGCACGGGTCTCATACGGAACATCAAAAACGCATAGAAACCGTCCGGGCCGTAGCGCAGAAATTGGGCATACCGGTTGCCCTTATGCTCGATACGAAAGGGCCGGAAATCCGTTTGGGACATTTTCAAAACGGCACCGTTACCCTCACCGCCGGCAAGCGGTTTACCCTTACTTCGCGGGAAATCATGGGAAATGAAACCATCGCCTCGGTCAATTATAAAGAATTGCCGGCCGATGTACATGTAGGAGACCACATTCTGTTATCCGACGGTTTGGTAAATTTGGAAATTGTCGCCATAGAAAATACAGAAATTCATACTAAAATTCTTAACAGCGGGATCATGAGCGATCGCAAACGCGTAGCCGTACCGGGCACGGCCATTAATTTACCGGCCGTTTCTCCTGCCGATAAAGAAGATATCGAATTCGGGATTTCTATGAACATGGATCTCATTGCCGCTTCCTTTATGCAACGCAGTAACGATGTCGTAACCATTCGCAAAATTTTGGAAACCGCAGGCAGTTCTATGAAAATTATCTCTAAAATAGAATGTCGGGCGGCCGTGCAAAATATTGATGAAATTATAAAAATGAGCGACGGCATTATGGTCGCGCGCGGAGATTTAGGCGTAGAAGTGCCGGCGGAAGAAGTCCCGACCCTGCAAAAAACGCTGATCCGAAAATGCCGTGCTGCCGGCAAACCGGTAATTACGGCCACGCAAATGCTGGAATCCATGTGCACCAATCCTCGTCCTACACGGGCGGAAACCGGCGATGTCGCCAATGCCATCTTGGACGGAACGGACGCCGTAATGCTCAGCGGCGAAACCGCCAACGGGCAGTATCCGGTGGAAGCGGTTACCACCATGGCGCGCGTGGCCATGTATACCGAAAATCACAGTTCTTTCCGGCCGCTCTCCATCGACTATACGGCAACTACAACGACCGAATCCATCGGAAAAGCCGTCGTAAAAATCGCCACCGATTTGCATGCGGCCGCTATTATCGCCTCTACCGAACACGGCAGTACGGCGCAAATGATTTCCAAATTCCGCCCGCATGCGCCCATCATCGCCGTATCCCCCCATACGGATATTATTCGCCGCCTCCAATTGAATTGGGGGGTGCAGGCGATTCAGGGCGACAATGCCAAAGATTCGGATGA
This sequence comes from Megasphaera lornae, assembly GCF_000214495.1. Taxonomy (GTDB): domain Bacteria; phylum Bacillota; class Negativicutes; order Veillonellales; family Megasphaeraceae; genus Megasphaera; species Megasphaera lornae. The sequence goes on from NZ_AFIJ01000038.1 coordinate 43,260, forward strand.
AGTCGTCGCTAACGCCATTGCCGCCGCGTTAAAACAAGGACTCATTCAAACCGGCGACTTAGTTGTGTTGACCGCCGGAGTGCCCGTCGGCCAATCCGGATCCACCAATATGATCCGTGTGCAAGTAGTGGGAGATGTATTGCTGCGCGGAATGGGCATCGGCAAAAAATCCGCCGTCGGCAAAGTATGCGTAGCCACCGACATAACCGCCTTGAAAAAACATTTTCACGACGGGTGCATCCTGGTGCTGCGCACGGCGGAACCGGATTTTATTCCCTACTTGAAAAAAGCCCGTGCCATTGTTGCAGAAGAAGGCGGCTTGACCAGCGAAGCCGCGATTCTCGCCATTACCCTCGGCATTCCCATTGTGGTGGGCGCGAAAAATGCCTCGTCCATCTTAAAAAACAATGATACGGTCACTGTAGACAGCAGTCGCGACACCGTCTTCCGCGGTGCCGCCAACGCCCGGTAACCACCCAAGAAAAAAACAGGCACCTGTACAGGTGCCTGTTTTTTTTACTGTAAACCGCTTAATTTTTTTCCGCTCTTGCAGCAATAATTTGTTCCGTTATCTTTTTGGGAACTTCTTCATAATCCCAAAATTCCAAATGAAACGTTCCTTTTCCCTGCGTCATGGATCGCAAAGCCGTCACATAGCCCGCCATTTCCGCCAACGGCACCTGCGCTTTAACGACAATAATCCCTTTCCGATTGCGATGCGGTTCCATTCCCAAAATACGGCCGCGCCGACTGCTGAAATCGCCCATCACATCGCCCATAAACTCTTCCGGAATAACCACATGAACCGTATAAATCGGTTCCAACAATACCGGTTCCGCTTCCGGAATCCCTTTTTTAAGCGCCAAAGCCGCCGCCGTCTTAAACGCCATTTCCGAAGAATCCACCGTATGATACGAACCGTCTTTTAACGTAACCTTCACATGAATCATGGGGAACCCGGCCAACAAGCCCTTATGTAACGTTTCTTCCACGCCTTTTGCCACGGCCGGAATATATTGTCGCGGCACGGCACCCCCGAATATGGCGTCCGCAAATTCCACCTCTTCTCCGGTCGCCGACGGTTCCATCGTCAACACGACATGCCCGTACTGGCCGTGTCCGCCGCTTTGCTTCTTATGCTTTCCTTCCGCCGTCGCCGTGCCTTTAATCGTTTCCCGATACGGAATATACAACGCTTCCTGTGCCGCCTGTACGCCATACTTTCGCTCCATTTTAGTCATAATATGTTCTAAATGAATATCGCCCATACAACGTACTACAATTTGTTTTCCTTCCACACTCTTTTCCACACGGCAGGTCGGATCTTCTTCCCCGATACGAACCAACGCATTCACTAATTTTTCTTCTTCCCCTTTTTTAACAGCCTTCAGAGCTACACTGTGCAGCGGCTGCGGAAACCGCACCGGTTCGAAATAAACGGGGAACTCCGGTGCCGCCAACGTATCGCCCGTCTTCGTCCGGTCCAACTTCGGAAGCACTACAATATCACCGGCCGGCGCACGCCCTATCGGCTTGGCTTCTTTCCCGATTAACGTTAATATTTTTCCTAATTTTTCTTCACATTTACGCGTAACATTATACACCCGGTCGCCCTCTTGCAAACTTCCCGAATAAATACGGACATAACTCATTTTTCCCGCAAACGGATCGACAGTGGTCTTAAAAACAAATCCGGAAAAAGCCTTATGCGAATGTACCAACACGGCTTCGCCGTTTTCCGCATCTTCTCCGGTCATGACTTTCTGCGCCCCTGTCGGCATATACGTAATAATACGCCGCAACAATTCTTGTGTCCCTATATGGTACCGCGCACTGCCGCACATAACGGGGCAAACCCGCCCCGTCAACATCCCCTGTCGTAAGCCGTGCCGCAATTCGTCCAGCGTCAATTCTTCGCCTTCCAAATATTTTTCCAGCAACGCATCGTCGCCTTCCGCCGCCGCTTCCATGCACATTTCCCGCACTTGTCGCGCCTTCGCCATATATTCGGGCGGCACTTTAATTTCTTCGCAAACGCCTTCTTTCCATTCCCACGCGATCAATTTGCACACATCAATAATCCCGCGAAAATCCTTTCCTTCTCCCAACGGAATCTGCAACGGCATAATAGATTTTCCGAACACAGCACGCATTTTTTCCAAACACGCAAAAAAATCCGCCTGCTCGCCGTCCATTTTATTGACATACACCATGCGCGGTAATTGTAACTCCACCCCATAATCCCACGCCCGTTCCGTATCCATTTCCACGCCCGCTTCAGCGGAAACCACCAATAAAATCCCGTCTGCCGCCCGCAATGCCGCTCTCACTTCGCCGCAAAACTCGGAATAGCCCGGCGTATCCAAAAAATTTATTTTATATCCTTCCCATTGGCAGGGCGCAATCCCCAATTGAATCGTAACATTGCGCTTAATTTCTTCCGGCTCATAATCCATAATATGCTTATTATCTTTGCCGACACCTACCGCCGCCACTTCCCCGCACGTCAGAAGTAACGATTCGACGACCGCCGTTTTTCCCGCGCCGTCATGAGAAAGCACTGCTACATTACGAATTTGCTCACTAGTATACTCTTTCATTACCATCGCCTCCCGGAACCTAAGTTTACTTACTATATTCTGTACCCTGATTCGGTTTTCCTTTTTTTCCCGCCCTATATTTTCCCGCGCCCCCCTGCCGCAGCTTGCCGAGTACCGCCATACGCCATTTTTCAAGTATACGGAAATAGCAAAAAACCATCTCCGCCCTGCAAAAATTGCATATATTCCGCCTTTTTCCGGCCATGCCCATAAAACGCTCTTTCCTTAAAAAGTACCGAAAAAAAGATTTTACTCCCTATACTGCGGTGCAACCGGTTCTTTTTATCGTTTATATATACCAAATATGATATGATAAAGGGTAGTGAAAAACGAAACAATACGGCACTTCATAGTGGAGGATAAAACGTCATGGCAAATTTATCGCAACAAAAGCGCGAGCGTATGCTGGCATTACTACAAAAAATCAAAGAAGAACATACCGATGACGATGACATGCTCGTTGCCTTAGGTGAAATTGAAAACGAGCTCAACTCGAAAAAATATGGTCTTGTGTGGGAAAAACACGAAGAACAAGTTGACCGTATGATGCAAGACAATATACCTGTGTTCACGGAAGTAAAAGAGCGTGAAATTAAAGCAATTGATGAAAACGCCTATAACTTTCTCTTGGAAGGTGATAATCTACATAGTTTGAAGTTGCTTGAGAAAACGCATGCCGGAAAGATTGATGTGATTTATATCGATCCGCCGTATAATCGTGGAAAAAATGATTTTAGATATAACGATGACTATATAGTAAAAGAAGATGGATATAAGCATTCAAAATGGTTGTCATTCATGGAAGAAAGATTGATTGTAGCAAAGGAATTGCTAAGTGATAAGGGGTTAATTTTTATATCTATTGATGATAACGAAATTGCACAGCTAAGACTTCTTATGGATGAAATATTTGGAGAAAGTAACTTCATAAATTCTTTTATTTGGAAAAGAAACTCAAGTGTAAAAACTGAAAAGGATAAGTTTACAATAAATACAGAATATGTGTTGCTATATGCTAAAAGTTTACAATTTGAATTAAATCCTGCGTATAAACCTTTATCTGATTCCACAAGAAAAATGTATAGTAAGAACGATAATGATGGGAGAGGGTTTTATCGTTTATATCCATTGCAAAAACCAAAGGATCCAGGTCCAGAAACAACTTATGATTATGTTGATAATAATGGAAAGATATGGAAATGTCCCAAGAACGGATGGAGAATGAAGTATGAGAAATTAAAAGAATTAGAAAACGATGGTAGGCTAAGCTTAGAAAATAAATCTCTTAATGAGAAAGCATATTGGAACGAAAGAGAAAATGAGGGCAAAAAAATAGATACTCTTTGGAATGATTTGCCAGAAAATACGACAGGTAGTAGTGAATTAGAAAAGGTGATGGAAGAAAAGAATACATTTAGCAATCCTAAGCCTATTAAATTAATTCAGAGATGTTTAGAGATTTCTAGTAAAAACGCTACCGTCCTCGACTTCTTCGCAGGCAGTGGTACTACTGCTCAAGCTGTTCTTGCACTTAACAAGGATGATGGCGGAAATCGTAAGTTTATTCTTTGCACCAATAACGAAAATAATATCTGTGAAGAAGTGACCTATGAGCGCATTAAGCGTGTGATTCATGGCTATGCAGATGTAGAAGGCATCCCTGCCAACCTCAAATACTTTAAGACGGACTTTATTGCTAAAGATGCAGACGATGTAAGCGAGGAACTCCTTTCTCACATCAAAGAGATGGTAGAGCTGGAAAATGGCATTACGCTGGATAACAAGCACTATCTCATTGTTTTGAGTGATGAACAAGCGGACGAACTGGCTAAGAACTGGTCGAATTATAAGGACGTAAAGGCAATTTACGTTTCAAGGAATGTATTGTTTACCTCCGAGCAGGATGCTCTTTTTAGTAACACGGAGATTCACATTATTCCCGATTACTACTTCGAATATGAGCTGAAGGAGGTCGGTGAAACATGGTAAATCCGGGGCTTACCATCAATTTATTTGCATTTCAAGAAAAAGCCGTAATCCGTTTAATCGATGTAACGACTAAGTCGGATGCGAAAGAAACGGTCGTTATGAAAGCGCCTACCGGTTCAGGTAAAACCATTATTCTTATTGACTATGTTGATACATATTTAAGTAATGTTGATAAGAAAACTGCTTTTATTTGGCTATGCCCGGGAAAAGGAAACCTTGAGGAGCAAAGTCGTAAGAAAATGCAAAAACTTTCTCCCGGTAGAAAGACGCAGAATTTATTTGACGCGCTCTTAGGCGGATTTCCTGAAAGTTCAACGACTTTCATCAACTGGGAGCTGGTGACCAAGAAGGGTAACACGGCTATTCGTGATAGTGAACGTAAAAATCTCTTCGACCGTATAGCGGAAGCCCATCGTTCAGGCATAGCGTTTATTGTTATTATCGATGAGGAACACTCCAATAACACGGCAAAAGCCAGAACGATTATCGATGCCTTTGCTGCTAAACATACAATTCGCGTCAGTGCCACGGCTATTGAAAACAAACGTTATGAATTTTTTGAAATTGATGAATTGGATGTCATTAACGCCGGTCTTATTACCAAAGCACTCTATGTGAATGAAGGCATCGAGGAACATCTCAACATTGATGATGACTATGATACCTTGCTTGATTTAGCAGATAGCAAGCGCAAAGCGATCGCCGGCAGGTATACATCAATTGGTAAAATTATACGACCGCTTGTGCTGATTCAGTTTCCCAACGGTAAGCCTGAAACGATTGAAGCAGTAGAAGCAAAGCTTGCGTCCATGGGTTACACGTATGAAAACGGGATGGTCAGCAAGTGGATGAGTGAAGATAAGAAAGACTTACCCGATGATTTAACTGAAAATGACGGTATTCCTGTGTTTCTTCTTATGAAGCAAGCCATATCCACCGGCTGGGATTGTCCGCGTGCAAAAATACTCGTAAAGCTTCGTGAAGGCATGAGCGAATCCTTTGAAATACAAACTATCGGACGTATACGCCGTATGCCCGAAGCAAAACACTATGATGATGACTTGCTTGATTTTTGCTATGTTTATACTTTTGATGAGAAGTACAAGGCAGGACTACTCTCTTCCATGGATAAGGCCTACGAAACAAGACGTCTGTTTCTCAAGGATAAGTGCAAGACATTCACGTTAGAAAAACAAATTCGTGACCGTGATTTTAACGGTTTAGGTGAACGAGAAGTGTTGCAAAAGATTCACACTTTCCTTGTTGAAAAATACCAACTCACAACCGATAAGAAAGCAAACCTCACACGCCTGGAAGCTGCCGGCTATATTTTCGGCGATGAAATACTCGGATCTGCCTTACATGGTAAGTTCATTAAAACATATTCCGTAGCTGAAGCTACTACCTACTATGTAACTAGAAAACGTGTCAATACACATAAACACGGTATCGAACTTTTACACAGTGTGGATGCGATTAAAAGCACGATTGGTATATCAACTGCCAAAGTAAAAGTCATTCTGGAACGCTTATTCCGTAAAGGTGGCAATAATAAGCAAAAACTCATTACCCTTCCCACCGCCGACTTTTATGCTTTTGTCGTTAACAACGCACATCTTTTGAAAGAAGAATTTAGAGCTGTTACCGCTAAAATGGCTGTACAGCAATCGCTGCTATTAGCCCCTAAAACAACTACTTTCAAAATACCGGAGCAGGATTTTTTCAAATACGATCCGGGTGTAAAAAATGAAGCGGAATATCTTACCAATGCCTATCGGGAATATACATCCGGTTATGCCACAAGTTTAGTTCGGTCCACATCGGAAATGCTCTTTGAGAAGTATTGCGAAACACGAGATGATATTGAATGGGTCTACAAAAACGGCGATACGGGACAACAATACTTCTCCATCGTCTATGTTGACGGTCTGCAACATCAATGGCTGTTCTATGCCGACTATATTATCAAAAAGAAAAACGGTACTATCTGGATCATTGAAACCAAAGGCGGAGAAGCTCGCGGACAAGATAAAAATATAGATAGACAGATTGGAAATAAATTTAACGCTTTTAAACAGTACGCACAAGATAAGAAAATTAATTGGGGCTTTGTGCGCGATAAAGACGGATCGCTTTATATTAACAACACCGTATTTGCTGAAGATATGGCCGACGATTGCTGGGTACCGCTATCTGAAAAGTTTTAAGTGCATAGTGAAAAACGGCAAGCTATCCATACGCTTGCCAAGCGTTTTATGGCGACCAAGAACTGAACTGTACGCGTTCTTATAGAAGCCCGTTTCACCAACACGGGCTGCCGTCAAACGGCTCCGGTAATGACGACAACAAGCACCGCCTGCTTCGTGCCACATGCACGGGCAGGCGGTTTGTGTTCCCGCGTAAAGACGCGTGGTCGGATTTCGTCCCCTCTCTTACAATGCCCACTTTTGCGCATCTTTCTTTTTTTAGGAAAGACGTCTATAATGAAATAACGAATACACTCGACATACTGGGTCTATAGGTAAAGGAGGATTTTCATGAAAGCATTTGATAGAGAACACAGCGTTTGGCAACGCTTTACACCGGAACAACGGCAGGAAGTACTGGCGTACGGAACAAACTATCGTCAATTTTTAGATACGGCCCGCACGGAACGCTTGGCGAATAAGGAAATTTTACGCCAAGCACGGGCGGCCGGCTTTAAACCGCTGACCGACTACACCGCCTTGCAGAAGGGCGATAAGGTATATTGGGATCAAAAGGGAAAATCCGTTATTTTAGCCGTCATCGGCGAGCAGCCGCCGGAAGAAGGACTGAAAATCGTCGGCTCTCACATTGACTGCCCGCGCTTGGATTTAAAGGCTATGCCCGTCGTGGAAAAAGACAGTATAGTGTATTTTAAAACGCATTATTACGGCGGTATTTTAAAATACCAATGGGTATGCCTGCCCTTGTCGCTGTTAGGCGTAGTATATACGGCGGCAGGTGAAAAAATCGAAGTATCGATCGGCGACGATCCCGAGGATCCGGTACTCTATATTACCGATTTATTACCTCATTTAGGAAAAGATCAGGCCGTAAAAAAATTAAATGAAGCGATTACGGGCGAAATGCTCATGCCGATCATCGGCTTACACAGTGATACGTCGGAAGTAAAACCGGCCATTCTGCAATTTTTACAAGATAAATACGGCATAGAAGAAGAAGATTTTGCCAGTGCCGAATTAGAAATTGTGCCGGCACAAAAAAGTCGGGAAGTCGGGCTGGATCGTTCGATGATCATGGCCCACGGGCAAGATGATCGGGTTTGCTCCTATGCCAATTTAGCCGCTATTTTACAGGCGAAAAGCGCCCATAAAACCCAAGTGGCCCTCTTTGCGGATAAAGAAGAAATCGGCTCTATGGGAAATACGGGCGTACAAGCTTCTTATTTTCTTGATTTTATGGCCGAATTACTCGCTCTCCGGGGCCATACGGAAGATATTTATTTGCGCCGTCTCTTGCGAAAAAGCGAAGTTCTTTCCGCCGATGTTTGCGCCGCGCTGGATCCGAATTTTGAATCGGCTTTTGAAAAAAACAATGCCGGAAAATTCGGCTACGGCATTGCGCTCTGCAAATATACCGGCTCTCGCGGGAAAGCCGGCAGCAGTGATGCCAACGGCGAATTTTTAATAAAAGTACGTACAATATTCAATGAAAATAAAGTGCCCTGGCAAATCAGCGAATTAGGAAAAGTCGACCAGGGCGGCGGCGGTACGATCGCCTACATTATGGCAAACTGGGGTTGTGAAGTCGTGGATTGCGGGGTAGCCATGCTCAGCATGCACGCGCCGCTGGAACTGGTTGCCAAAACCGACGCGTATTGTGCCTATTTAGCGTACAAAGCCTTCTTTGAAAGCCGTTAACCCCGATACGGTCGCCCGTATACGACGCCCCCTCCGTTCAGCACGGAAGGGGCGTTTCGCATACGGGTGTTTTTTTTCATTTTTTTTACAGAAAGTCTTCACGAATTTCTTGCTTCTGTCTATAATAATAGTACCTGTATTTTAAACAAGTAAGGAGAGAATGACTGTGAATCGGTGTCTTTTAATAGTAAATCCCTCATCCGGACGCGAACGTGCAAAATATCATAAGCAAAACCTGAAAAACCGCTTGGAAACCATGTTTGACTATGTCGAATTACGCGAAACGCGTCAAAGCGGCGATGCTACCGACTGGGCTGCCGAAGCTTGTGTATCCGGCTTTGATTCCTTATTTTGTATGGGCGGCGACGGTACCTTAAATGAAACCGTCAACGGCCTGGCACATGCGAAACGGCCCATTCCCTTCGGCTTTATTCCGTTAGGTACGATTAATGATTTAGCACGCGCCTTACATATTCCCTTGCATCCGGAAGAAGCCATTGCGCTTTTACCGCGCTGCAAACCGGTACCGGTCGATATAGGTCGGGCAAACGATCGCTACTTTATCAACACCATTGCGGCGGGCGTATTACCGCATGCCGTCGGTCATGTATCCATTGAACAAAAAACGCGCTTAGGCCCGTTGGCTTATTTTTTAACCGGTATTAAAGCCTTTCAAACGCATGCACCTTCGTTATTTAAGATTGAAACGGAAAATGAAGAGCTCATTTATCGTTCCCCTTTAGTGGTCGCCATGCTAACCAATTCGGTCGGCGGCTTCCGCAATATTGCCCCCCGGGCCAAGGTGGATGACGGCAAAATATGGTTATCCGTCTTTAAAGATTTTACCTATCTGGATGTCTTGAAAATGGTGCCCGAATTTCTTTCGGGTACCCAGCTGAGCGGAGAATATATGACCTTAATGACCTTAACCCGAGCCCGCATAACGTTACTGGACGATACGCCGTTAACCACCAATATGGACGGCGATGAAGGCCCTTCCTTCCCCTTGGATTTAGAAGTACTGCCTTCCTTTCTTTCTGTCTATATTCCTCAATAATCCTGCTATGCAAACAAAAAAATCGGTTCCGCATGGTGAATACGGGAACCGATTTTTTTATGTTTCTTACGAAATAACTAACGAAATAAGCAGTACACCGACTAATCCCATGACGGAAATAATCGTTTCCAATACGCACCAGGTGCGCATCGTGTTTTTGACCGTCAAGCCGAAGAACTCTTTAAATAACCAAAAACCGGGATCATTCGGCGGGCTGAAAATCAAACTGCCCGCACCGGTTGCCAGCACCATCAACTCGGGACTCACGCCGGTAACCGCCACGACCGGAGCCGCAATGCCGCCGGCCGTTAACGCCGCTACCGTAGCGGAGCCGCAGGAAATACGAATAACGGCGGCTACAAACCACGCCAATAATAAGGGCGATAACCCGGAATGGGAAGCAATCGTGCCGATGTACGTACCGACCCCGCTATCAATTAAAATTTGTTTCAACGCACCGCCGCCGCCGACAATCAATAAGATCATGGCTACTGCCAGAATCGCATCCTGTGCCGTAGTCATTACTTCTTTCATCGTTTTGCCGCGTTGTATGCCGAACGTATAAAACGCCACAATAATCGAAATCGTCAACGCAATGTCCGGCGTTCCCAAGAAGGTCAATACCTGATAGGTGACCGTTTCCGGCGACAAGGTCATCTTGGTAACGGCCGATAACGCCATTAATACGACAGGAATCAACGCCGTAATAATACTGACGGCAAAGCCGGGCATTTCTTCTTCCGTAAAGACCTTGGGTTTAAATAAATGTTCCGGCATTTCCGCTTTAATATGCGTAATGGTTTTATAAAACAACGGGCCGGCTACAATGGCGGTCGGTACGGCAATAATTAAGCCGTAAATCAAGGTTTTGCCGATGTCGGCATTATAAATAACGGAAATCGCCGTAGGTCCCGGATGGGGCGGTAAAAATCCGTGCGTCACCGATAAGGCAGCCGCCATCGGAATGCCGGCTTCCAACAGAGGCACCCCGGCGGCCGCCGCAATCGTAAAGACAATCGGAATCAGCAATACAAAGCCGATTTCATAAAACAGGGCGATGCCCACAATAAATCCGGTCAGGCATACGGCCCACTTGACATTTTTGGCGCCGAAAAGCCGGATGAGCGTCATGGCAATACGTTGTGCGCCCCCGCTTTCCGCCATAAGTTTTCCCAAAATAGCGCCGAAAGAAACGACAATCGCCAAGCCTCCCAAGGTTCCGCCCAACCCTTTTTCAATCGTCGGAATCAGTTTTACAATGGGCAGGCCTTCGGCCAAGCCGACAAAGCCGGCCACAATCAACAAAGCCAAAAAACTGTTCAGCTTTACTTTGACAATCAAAAAAATAAAACAATAATACCAATTGCCAAGATAAATAACGGCATACTTTCTCCTCCTCTTCTATACTGCCCGGAATAGACAGTACAAAACTATACTGATGATATAAAGCAATCATTTTACTTCCTGAATCAATGATACGTTTTATTCATTTAGTTGTATTATACAAATTCCCGGTCTCTGTGTAAATACTTTAGTATACATCTGCAAAAATACTTTATAAAAATTGCGAAAATCATCGTCCGACACTGTGTATCCGCTATACAATTCCCTGTCGGTTATACTATAATAATGCGGAAAGGAGTGTCTTCATGCCATATATTTGTAACGATTGTCCCCGTCACTGCCGGGTCGCCCGCAGCACGACGCCGCTTCCCGGAAAACAGCTGCCGGGGTATTGTCACTGTCCGTCGGAACCGCTTGCCGCCCGCGCCGCCCTGCATTATTGGGAAGAACCGTGTATCAGCGGTACACGCGGTTCGGGAACGATATTTTTTACAGGCTGTAATCTGCGCTGTTGTTTTTGTCAAAATTCGCGCATTTCGCAAGACGGCTACGGCTTTCCCGTATCGCCGCTTCAGTTGCGACGCATTTATCAGACTCTCATCCGCCAAGGCGCGCATAATATTAATCTCGTCACTCCTACGCCCTATAAAAAAGCGATTCTTGACAGTTTGCAAACGCCGCTCCCCGTGCCGGTGGTATACAATTGCGGCGGCTATGAAAGCGTAGAGACCATTCATGAATTAAAAGGGAAAATCCAAATCTATATTCCCGATTTTAAATACATGGATACGCAAGCCGCCGCGCGTTACAGTGATGCCGAAAATTATCCCGAAATCGCGCAGCAGGCCATTCTCGCCATGTATGAACAGGTAGGCGCCTATCAGGCGGATAGTCGCGGCATCCTGCAAAAAGGCGTAATTATTCGGCACCTCGTACTTCCGGGCCTGTTAAAAAACACGTATGCCGTGATTGATTGGGTGCGAAAGACGTTTGCTCCCAATCAAGTGTTATTCAGCTTAATGCGCCAATATGTCCCCTGCGGGCAAGCCGCCCGGTATCCGGAAATCAACCGCCTGCTATCGGCAAGGGAATATAAAAAAGCGGAGCAATATTTGTTCGACAGCGGCATTGAAGACGGATTTGTACAAGAAAAAGCCAGTGCCGATAAAAATTTTATTCCCCTCTTTGACGGCACCGGTATTATCTAACCCCCATATTTCCGGCAAATAAAACCGCCTCGGGCGTGCACTGCGGAAGTTCACGCCCGAGGCGGTTTTGTATGATGACATACGTCGCTTACACCACCGTATCGAATATAAACAGCATACACGGCATGGTAACCAACGCCAATACGGTCGATACGACGCAAAGCTCGGCCGCATACGGCGCATCTTGCCGATAAAATTCCGCCAACGAGGTCACGACTGCGGCGGCCGGCGTAATAGAGGCAATAAATACGGTCATTAAAATATGTTTCCCGTCCGGCACATACGACGTCGCATGGACCGCCGCAAAAATCACAATTAATACGGCCGGGTATACCAATAATCGCCATAAAGCCTGCTTATAATTCCGAAGGTTCAAAAAAACGGTCTTTATGTTCTTTTCTGCAATGGCAATTCCCGTAATCAACATTCCCACAGGACCGATCGTAGAACCTACCATGTTCATGGTGTCATCAATAACTGCCGGAATATGTATCTTCATAAGAAATAAAATCGCCCCGATAACAATAGCAATAATATTGATGTTCGTAATAATCCCGCGAATATTAATGGCGCCGCTGCCGCTCATTAAATAACTGCCGTGCGTCCATAATAACAACAATTGCACCGCCATATACGTACAGGGATAAATAACATATTGAGGCCCTAAAATTTCCGTTACCAACGGAAAGACCAGAATGCCCGCATTCGTATAAATTAAAGACGCCTGTTCCACGACCTGCAACTGCAACGGTTTACGCAAAACGGCCGTAAACAGAATAAAAATAATATGCACCCCTACGGCCGCAATAAACGCAAAAAAGAGCCCCTTTTCCACCGCCGGAGAAGCATGCAGTTGAAAGGAATGAATAATGACGCAGGGCAAAATAATATATACCAGCAACACAGATAATACATGCCCGGCCGCGGGGGTCAATTTTCTTGTTTTGATTAAACAAAATCCCATAAGGAGAATAAGAAACAATTTTATAATTGCCACTAATAAAATAAGGCTGACAGCCATTCTCTTTCCTCCGTCCTTTCTTATAAAAAGTTATTCATAACGATATTGCCGGCTATCTTTTATTTTCCTGATTTCCCCGTGTTGTACCAAATACTCGATATGTGCCAACGCTTCTCCCAACGCAAACCATTTTTGGGTCGGCGGAAAAGCCGACCAGGACAAGCCCCGCATGGACCAGGCCATTTGCCCGGCAATATCAAAGGCCGTACTTCCCGGATACAGGCGAATAAGCCGCATCACTTCTTCCAATCGTTGCCCATGGTGACGGCGTAATTCCTGAATACGTTCTTTAATCGACGCTCTTCCTTTCCGATGGCCCGGTAAGGCCGCCGCTACCGGCAGATCCCGAAGGGCTTGTAAGCTTTTAAGATATTCTTCCAAGGCATTGCTCATATTGGACCAAATCTGAATATTAGGCGTAATATCAAATAAAATATGATCGCTTGTAAAGAGAATCTCCTGTTGCGGTAAATATAAGCAACATTGCCCCTTCGTATGGCCGGGCGTATGAATAACATACCACTCCTCATCCGCCAACCGCAGCCGCTGTCCGTGATGTACCCGGTGCACACGGAAATCGACACGGGGTGAATACGCGCGTGCATAATTGGAAAATTGCGTTTGTATATCCGTCGCCGGCATCCCTTCCCGCATAAATCGCACTTCCGCGTTCCGCCATACTTCCCCCGACTCGGCCGCCGCTAAAAAGTCATAATCGTCCCCCTGCATATAAATCGGACAACCGGCCTGTGAAAAAAGATGCACCAAACCGGTATGAGCCGCATGAAGGTGTGTCAAAAACAAATCCGTTCGTCGTAAATCCACCTGCAAGGCTTGTAAGCCGCCGCATAAATCGCTGCGGCAAATAGGTAAATTAAAGCCTGTATCAATTACTAAATTCCGCGTTTTTCCTTTAATAACATATGAATTCAAGTACTGCAGCGGATTATGCGGCAACGTCACTTCTATTCGGTAAATATCCGGTTTTGCATGTAATTTCTCAATCATCTCTTCCCTCCCCTTTACGCCGCCGGTTTCGCCCCGTCTCCGGACAGCATAATACAAGGCTGTTTGTAATGCGTTACGATTACAAACAGCCTCCTTAATTGTATATCTCCGATTATTCCCGCTTTTTTTTCGGATTGAAACGATTCATGCCTTTATCCACGCCCAATTCCAAACATCCTTTAATCGCCGCTACCGCCGCAGCCACGCCTTCCTGAAATGCGGGCAATACATCCGGCGTAAACGGCGCCAGTACATGATCGACTACCGACCATTGCGGTAACGGTCTGCCTATGCCGATGCGAAAGCGAATAAACTCCGTGCACCCGTTTGCAAAAATGCTTTTAATCCCATTATGTCCGCCGTCACTGCCGCTTTTTCGAATCCGCAGCCGTCCGACCGGCAAATCCATATCGTCATAGACGATATACACTTGCGGCTCCGCCAATTTATACCAACGCATTAAAGGCCCTACGGCACGTCCGCTGTCATTCATATACGTTTGCGGTTTTACCAGTAAAATCGTTTCGCCGCGAAAAGAAACGGAAGCCACTAAGGCCGCCATTTTTTGCTGCCATCGGTCAGCGCCCATATCGGCGGCTAACGCATCTACCGTCATAAATCCGGTATTATGCTTCGTGTTTTCATATTCTCGACCGGGATTCCCCAGTCCTACTATCATATGCACTGCGACCCTGCCTTATTTATCAAATAATTCACTCACGGAAACTTCCCTGAAAATACGGGTAATAGCTTCTCCCAACAAGGGAGCCACCGATAAAACCTTGATTTTATCAATCTTCTTATCTTCCGGTAACGGAATCGTATTGGTAATAATGAGTTCCGAAATAACGGAATTTTTAATCCGTTCCACTGCCGGGTCCGTCAATACGGCATGTGCACAAGCGGCAATAACGCAAGAAGCGCCCAACTCTTTCAAGGCTTTGGCGCCGCCGCACAACGATCCCGCCGTGTCCACAATATCGTCAATAATAATACAGGTTTTTCCTTTTATATCGCCAATGACGTTCATGACTTCCGCCACTCCCGGACGGGGACGTCTTTTTTCTATAATCGCAATGGGGGCATTCAGTCGATCGGCCAAATCTCTGGCTCGCGTTACGCCGCCCAAGTCGGGAGAAACCACGACAATATTTTCCAATTCGTGCGCTTCCACTTTTTGTTGTAAATATTTTGCCATAATAGAAGCGGAACCCAAATGATCCACCGGTACATCAAAAAATCCTTGAATTTGTCCGGCATGTAAATCCATCGTCACTAACCGCGTAATGCCGGCAGTGGTCATTAAATCCGCCACCAGCTTGGACGTAATCGGTTCCCGTCCCCGCGTTTTTCTGTCTTGCCGCGCATAGCCGTAATACGGGACTACCGCCGTAATATGTTTTGCCGAAGCGCGCTTTAAGGCATCCGCCATAATCAAGAGTTCCATCAACGTATCATTTGCCGGTTGACAGGTCGGCTGAATAACAAACACATCCTTGCCGCGAACGCTTTCATCAATCATCACTTGAATTTCGCCGTTATTAAACTTCCCGACAAAGGCTTTTCCCAGTTCCAAATCCAAACAATCCGCAATTTCTTTTGCCAACTGCGGATTGGCATTACCTGTAAAAATTTTCAACTTTTTTCCGTCTTCGTTACTCATGATGAGCCTCCCTACTTGATCCGGTAATAAAAAACGCTTGCTGCACTACCTCAATTTATACTGACGCCGCTGCCCTACTTTTTATACGTAGCCTCCGTAACCCAAGCGGCAATATTTTTTTGCCGCTTTCTGCCGATACTCAAAGCCTTCGGCGGGACATCTTCGGTAATCGTGGAGCCGGCCGCGACAAAGGCATACGCGCCTACGTTTACAGGTGCCACTAAATTACTGTTACACCCGACAAACGCATGCTCGCCGATAACGGTACGATGTTTTACACGTCCGTCAAAATTAACAGTAATAGTACCGCACCCTATATTGACATTCGCGCCCACATCGCTGTCCCCTATATAACTTAAATGCGGCAACTTCGCGCCATCACCGATATGCGAATTTTTAACTTCCATATAGTTTCCCACTTTCACGTGGTTGCCGATAACCGTTTGCGGGCGAAAATGTGCAAACGGTCCCACTTCACACGCATTGCCGATTTCACAATCGTGCGCATACGTAAACTGCAAGTGATTGTCGTTCCCCATATGTACATTCGTTAACCGCACATACGGCCCTACTTGACAATTTTCCCCAATACGCGTTTCGCCTTCCAGTACGGTCCCGGGATACAACACCGTATCGGGCCCGATCCGGACTCCCGCATCCACATACGTAGTATCCGGATCGATGACGGTTACCCCGTTTTCCATCAGCCGCTGCAAGGTTCGCCGCCGCAGGACTTTTTCCGCTTGCGCCAACTGGATACGGGAATTAACGCCCATCGTTTCTTCATAATCCGCCGCCGCAAATGCCCCGACTTTCGCCCCGCTTGCCACCAGTAAAGAAATTACATCCGTCAAATAATATTCACCCTGGGCATTATGATTCGTTATCGTATGCAGTAACGGCCATAACATAGGCAAGTTGAAGCAATATATGCCGGCATTGACTTCGGTCACGGCCAATTCTTCCGGTAACCCGTCCTTTTGCTCTACGATTTTAATGACTTGTCCGTCGGCATTCCGAATAATTCTTCCATAGCCTGTCGGATCCGGCATATTCGTCGTTAAAATAGTTGCCGCCGCCTGCGTCTCCTCATGATATGCCAATAACCGTCGAAAAGTAGACGCCTGTATCAGCGGTGTATCGCCGCACGTTACCAACAATACGCCCGTAGTGTTCGGCAACAAAGATTCCGCCTGTAACACGGCATGCCCGGTGCCCAATTGTTCCGTTTGCACTACCGTTTCCGCCTGCTGTGCAAGATACGAGACAACCGCTTCCCCGCCAAATCCGGTGACTACAATTTGCCGCTCCGTGCCCGCCTCTTTTACAGCCTGCAGGACGTGTCCCACCATCGGAACTCCGCCGACTTTATGTAATACTTTCGGAAGTTTTGATTTCATCCGCGTACCTTTTCCTGCCGCTAAAATCAGTGCCACTATTTTATTCATTCAGTACTGCCTCCCTGAATTTATCAACTATTCCTTTTTAGGATAACACAAACAGCAAAGAAAATACATATATTTCCAAAAACTTTCTCTTGCCGGAAAATAAAAAGAAGGAGCGTATGCCGCTCCCCTTCTTTTTATTTTCCGAATCCATACGTTTCCTGTATATAGCTTATAACACGTGTACCACTACATTGCGACGACCGAACCGCAGTGCTTCCCGATTCGAATCCATCCCCAAATCAATTCGTTTTCCTACTATGGCGCCGCCCGTATCATCCGCAACCGCATACCCGTATCCTTCAATATATAATTTAGTCCCCAACGGAATAATAGAAGGATCCACAGAGACAATACCGCGTTTCAATCGATGCCCGCGCGCTGTAATTCCCGTATTTCCCGGGTCTTGCGCCGAATATGCCGTAGCATGCATGATCATACGTCGTTTTCCCCATATATTTTGTGCCGAATTGTTTGTTTTCTTTTTACCGGTTTCCGCCAATGCTGTTAACGTACGCGTACCTACAACCCCATCGGCATCCAATCCTTTGGCCGCTTGGAACCGCGTCACCGCATCCCGCGTTGCCGCACCGAATACGCCGTCGGCACCGTCCGATAAATACCCGGCATCAATCAGCATATATTGTAATCGCTGTACGGCCGCCCCGCTCATGCCCATTTCCATATTCGCACAGACTAAAGACGAACAGGCAAAAACAAAAACCATGGTAAATAGAAGCAATATACGTTTCCTCAAAAAACCACCTCACTACAAAGTATAGTATATTCCGAATGATTATTGACATAAGTAAATGTTACAAGTCGGATTATACCAAAGATCGGCGGATAAGTCAAAATTTTGGCTTTTTATGCGTTTATTTTTATGTTTTTATTCCATTTTCTATTTCGTTCGAAGCTATATGCTCCGCTTATTTTCAGTATTTTATTTTATTTTATTATGACCAGCTATTATTTTTTATAATTATTATGCATTTTTAGGTTCCGATAACTCTACTAAGTTGCGAATATTTTCCGCCGCTTCCACAGAATCTGTCAACACATAAATATAGTCTCCCGCATACAAGCGCGTATCAAAATCAGGCAATACTTCGCCGCTGCTGCGTTTAATGTCAATCAGTACGACATGCTTCGGCCAGGCAATACGACGAATATACTTGCCGTCTACGGGACTACCGCTGGCCACCGTTAATTCCATCAAATTGCGCCGCTCGGAAGGGGGAATCTCCGGCTTGCTTTTTGCTAAAGAACGATGTAACAACGTATCATAAATGGGTTCTCCCTTTAATACTTGCGACACCACCAAGGCGACCATCGAAGCTGTACACAACACCAATAAATGTTCGTATGAACCGGTCATTTCCATAATCAAAATTGTGCCCGTAATGGGGGACTGTACGGAAGCTGCAAAAAAAGCCGCCATGGAAATGACAATAATGTTCGAAAAATAGTAGGAAGAAATGATGCCGAAATGAATAAAAATAATACCGGTCACACCGCCCATCAATGCCCCCAAAACCAACATGGGAAGAAAAAATCCCCCCGGCACACCGCATCCGTAGCTGACTAAAGTAAACAATAATTTAACTGCCAGTAACGCAACAAACAACTGTAGTGATAAGGGCATCGCGTGCAGCTGATTAATCAACTCATTACCGCCCCCCAAGACTTGCGGAAACACATAGCCCAAAACACCGGCCGTACAAAGCGCAAATGCAATGCGCATGTACCCATTGCGAAAGATAGGCAATTCATAAAAAAGATGCGTATTTAAAAGACAGGCATTAAAAATCCGGCCTCCTATTCCGATAATAACTCCTAAAATTACGGCGATCCAAATATAGGACAAGGGTAACACCGGTAAGGTGCCGAAATGAAAAATGGTTTCTCTCCCGAACACCAACCGACATACGGCGGTCGACAATAAAGCGGCGGCCATTGCCGGAGCCAATACGGCGCCGGAAAAGTTGCGATGCAATTCCTCCAGTGCAAATACGACGCCGGCCAAAGGCGCATTAAACGCGGCCGCCAAGCCGGCACTGGCCCCGGCCGTGATCAAATATCGTTCTTCCATACGCGTGCGTCGTAACCCGCGACTCAATCCTTGTGCCGCCACGGCGCCGATTTGAATGGACGGGCCTTCCCGTCCTAATGACAACCCCAAGCCGATACCCACAATGCCGCTCACCAGTTTTACCCACAGAATACGAAACCAGCGCATGCGCACGGCCCCTAAAATCACGCCTTTTACCTGCGGAATCCCGCTGCCGCCGGCATTCGGCTCATATACGCCTAACCGCCAAAGCAGCCCCGCCGCTCCCAACAACCCCATGAACCAGACGACATTGATCCCCAATGAACCGTTTATTAATACATGCGCATACAAATATTCCCGATATATTGTGCCGTGTTCCAATAAAAATCTAAATAAACTGATAATGCTTCCCGAGGCGATACCCACAAAAATGCCTTCTAAAAATAACCGCAATCGAAACCGCGGCCAATGACTCAATACTTCAATCGCCGAAATTAATTGTTTATTCACTTGCATAGTCTTTTCACTCCTCGTACTATACTGAGGTCATTATAGCATAGGTTTTCTTGTGAAGCATATATTTTACTTTTTTTAAAGGAAACGCCCTATCTATAAGAGAATTATTATATAATACATCTATAATATTTTTCCGCATAAAGGAGGGTATATATGAACCCACCCAATTCTATTCCTTTTTCTATTTCCGAAGCCGTACGTCAAATGCTTCCCTATATCATGGAAATGAGAGAATATTTCCATGCCCATCCCGAACCGGGCGGCCGGGAATTCGACACTTGTAAAACCGTCTTTCAAGAACTCTCTCTCATGGGTGTACAGGAAGTAAAAATCATTGCCGGAACCGGTGTAACAGGCCTCATTCACGGAGCACTTCCCGGACCGCTTCTCTTGTTACGCGCCGCAATAGATGCGCAGCGGATTAAAGAAACCCACCCTTGTGCCTATGCGTCTTTAACAGAAGGCTTGATGCACGCCGCCGGTCATGACGGAGAAACTGCCGTGCTGCTGGGTATTGCCAAAATTCTTTGTAAACATCGACAAACAGTACAGGGAACCGTTCGTTTGGTCTTTGAACCGGCAGTGTCCGCAACCGGCAAAGCAGCGGAAATGATCGACGCCGGCATCCTGCATGCCCCCCGTCCGGACATGGCGCTTACCTGCCATTGGAACGGCAATCTGCCGTTGGAAACCGTAGCCTTTCGGGCGGGACACATCTCCCCCTGCGGAGATGAAATTACGCTGACAGTGAAGCGGGAGCCTACGGCGCTCGCCCCTTCCTTAAATCCCTTATGGGTCGGTACGCGACTCGTATGTAAAATTTACGATACCTTAGCCGCGCACCGACAACTACCTGCCGATACCCTTATCTTCAACCAAGTTGACGGCGGCACCTCCCCCGCCATACTGCCGGAATCCGTAACGTGGAAAGGTATCCTGCGAACCCCTTCTCCTACAGTTCGTCAACATATTTTGCAACGTATGGAAACCTTGTGCCGAGACGGGGAACAATCCCCTCTCCTGTCTGTCCGTCTGCTGAATCGCCCCCTCGCACCGCCACTGGAAAATACGCCCCTCTTATGTAAATTAGCCCATAAAATCTGGCATACACATGCCCCTCATCTCCGGGTGTCCGCCGCTATGGATTCCCGTCGGCTCGATGATTTTTCCTATATTGCCGCTCGCATTCCCGCCTTTACCTTTGATGCGGGAATATATACCCGAACCCCCATGCCCATCGACTCCCGCCTCTTTATATGGGACAGCGACATCTTAAAATCACTTTGCCTTACGCAACTCACCTTAGTACTTCATCTGCCCCGTTATTTTCATGACCGAAAATAACGCCGCCGCTCCGTCAATGCCCGGCGATAAAGAAACAACCCGGCCAACGTACTGTCCGGAATCGTATTTTTATATGTATATAAAGAAAAGAGACCTGAAAAGGTCTCTTTTCTTCTATCCGCACCCTACACGGCTACCTTATTTGGCGAAAAGTATCGGAAGAATCGTATTTCGTTTTCTAAAACCGCCGGTTTCTCTTCCTTTTATGGCCGGTTTTAGTCGTTCGCAATACGCCGCCCGCTACTCGCCTACAGCAGATTGAATACGCCCTTTTTCGATTTCAAACAACTGTATGGGCGTGTTTTTTGGCGTATCTTCCCGCTGCACTGCCAGCGCCAACTCTTTTGTGGCCTGCGAACAAGTAAATAAAAAAATTTGTTCCTTTTCTCCCATTTCCGCTAAAAAACGCAATGCTTCCTTTTGGCGTTCTTCATCAAACCGCACTAAAATATCATCCAAAATAATCGGCATCGGTTCTAATTGCTTAGAAAACGCGGCCGCTAAACTAATCCGAATCGCCAAATAGATTTGATCTCCCAAACCGCTGCTCCATTGTTTTTCCGGAATCCGATGCTGAGATTCATCTACCGCATACAACTGTTTGCCGTCAAAACTGGCTTGTAACGTATAGCGACCGGCCGTCATTCGTTGCAAATACGTACCCGCCTGTCGAATAACCAAGGGCTGACGGACTCGCTCATAATAGGCTTGCGCTTCTCCCAACATGTATTCGGCAAACATATACACCAGCCACCGGTCCACTTGTTGATCCAATTCGGCTTGTCGTATTTGCCGCTTTTGTAAAATGCGGGAGGACTCTTCATTTTTAGCCATTTGACTCAAACGTTCTACAATGCTTCCCCGTTTTTCCGCTACTTCCCTTATTTTTTTTCAATTTCCTTAATTTTTCGTTCATAATACGCCTTTTCTTCTGTCCAGTTTTTCATCGTATGGACTTGTAATTCATGGCGTAATTCTTTTAATATTTGCGGCGTTTTAGCCAATAAGCGAAGATGCGCCTCCGATTGTTCATATACTTCTTTATATTGACAAAATTGCTTATATTTCAATACTTTACTACGAAATTCTCCTTCAGTTTTTACGCCTGCACGGAGCAATACTTGTTCCTGTTGTGCTTCTTGTTCTTGCAATTTTTTTTGTAACTGTATTAATTGTTCCCGTTGCAACGCCAATTGTCGATCCTGTTCTCGCGCCACTTCTCCCTGCACATGAATCTCCTGCCACTGTTTATATGCGGCAACCGCCCCGGTAAAAGACGCCTCCTGTTGAATGCCGATTTCTCGAAATAATTGCTCCGTTTCATCTTGCCAATGCCGTAAACGCTGTTGAATTTCCTGCTTCTTTATTTGCCACTCCTGCTGTTCCGTTACTAAACGTCGCCAGGTTTTCCACGCCTGTTCTGCTTCTTGCCGCTTATGTACGGGCAACGCGACAAAACCGTACGTTCCGCACCATTGTTCCCAACTTTTTTCGCTGTCGGCAAGGCGGGTCTTAATCGCCGCCCCTTCTTGTCGCCATTTTTCTACCAAAGCGGCATACATAGCCTGTTGCTCTTTTTCCCATTCATTTTTTAGAAGCTTTCGTTCGCCAATATACATACGCCGTACGAATTTCATCCAACGCTTGTCGCCACTGCTCATTGGATGCCGTAACAGCAAGGTCTACGGCCGCCTCTTTCCGAAGCACCGCCATCCGACCTTCCAAACCGGCCAAGGCAAGCTGTAAATCCGCCGCCTTCGGCCCCCGCCGTTTACGCCCGTACTGCAGAAAACAAAGCACGGCCGCTATTGCCGCGCCGTATATTGCCGGGGAAAAATGAAAAACCCCCGCCATACTGCTCCCCGCCAGCGCAATCGTCACTATACTCCATACTGCACCCGCCCATAACACAGCTTTGCCGGAAGTCGCGGGTATACCCTGTAAACAGGTCATTTGCACTTGTATTTTTTCCCGTTCCCGAATGATATCTTGCAACGCCGAGACCGCTTCATCTCGCTTTTTCCAGCTTTCTTCCGTATCCGCATCCGCCGCGACATTCCCGCACGCTTTGACCTGCTGAAGAGCCTTCGGCTTACCGGCTTGCCAGGTTTCCCATTCATGCCTGCCTTGTTCGTATTTTTTATACAGGGCCGCAGCTTCTTCCCACGGAACTGCCGCCGCAATCGTGTCCCCGGTCCACGGCTGTAAAAGAGCGATAACTTTTTTCAACGACTGCCGCCGTATACGATCCGCCTCTTCCTGTTGCCGCAATTCCTCACACTGCTGCCGCCATTCCGCCGTATGACTATATATTTCTTCCAACTTGTCGGCGCCGATTTCCCAGCGTTTCCACTCCGGACAATATGCAGGCTCTTTTTTACATTGTTCCCGCAGCTGCGCTTCCTCTTCCTGCAACCGTTTAATTTCTTTTTCCCGCGCTTGCCACTGTTCCGCTTCCGACTGTGAAAACTGCGCCACATCGGCCAATTCCCGCATTTTTTTTAATGCCTCTTGTTCCCGCCGATATACTTCCCAAGCCGCAATGGATAAGGCCGCTTTTTCCATTTGTAACCGGGTTTCTTCCCGCTCCAATCGCAATCGATTTTCCGTCGTATGGGTTTTTTCTTCCCACTCCTGTAATTGCGCGAATTCCTCTTCATCATAGGATAACTGCTGAATTTTATGCGAAAACTCTTTCTGTTCCTGCAATAACACATTAATCGGCTTTTTTCCCTGCGGCGAGGCTACTAAAAGTTCTCCCATCAAACGGGAAATATCCCGTCGTGTAACTCCCATACGTACGCCGCCTTCAATACTGAAAAAATGACTGCGCACTTCTTCATTGGATAAAATTTTAAATCCTTGCAAATCTTCCAAGCCGATAGCAAAAATTTTATCATAGGTTTGTCTGTCTAAGCCGTGCCACCATAGATTTGCCGGCTCTTCATGGAGTATTTCTTCTCTATCACATATATACGATTCCTTTTCATTTCGATAAATACGATATTCTCTACCGTTATGACGCCGAATATCCATATGTCCGAAAAAACCGCGCCATTCACCTCTGCCATACCCGAAAAACATGGACCGGACATACTTCATTAACGTGGTCTTACCGCTTTCATTGCGACCGTGCATAACAATCAGGCCTTTTTCAGGCGGTTGCCATTCGACATTATGATAGATTCCGAAATCGTCTAAATTCATTTGTATAATTTTCATATGATTTATCCTTTCCTATCCTCCATAAGTCGCTGCATACCCAGCCATTTGGCTTTTTCAAAAGCTTCCGACAAGCGCGCTGCGGAAATATCTCGGCCATAATTGCCCAAGCGATCGGCTTCTCCCCGTTGCAAGAAGATTTGCCGCAAAGCCTTAATTTTTTCTTCCTCGTCCAAGGCTTCCAATTGCGCCGCAATATTTAAATAATCCCCTACTGTATCGGGCAATTGACTGCGTTCCGCCGGGTTTATTTTAGGACGGGCTAAATTCCGCAAACGTTCCACCATCACAAAGGCATACTTTCCGCGCTCTTCTTCCCGCCAACCTTCCAGCCAGTACTGTGTCGCCTCCGAATTATTAATCACATGATATAAACTGCCGGAACCGATAAAATGAATGTCCAAAAACGTCGGCTTCCCAATCTCTTTCCGTATTTTTTCCTTAGTAAAGCGAACGGATTCGCGTAATTCCGACACCGATTCCAAGCCGTCCAAAGAAATATCCGCTTGTTCCCAACGTACAATACTCGTATCTAAAAAAGTCAGCGTAGCGGTCCCGTACGGACCGACTTCCACATAATAACACCCGCGCGGGCCGATTTCCGTACAATCCAATCCCTGCGGATTCCCGGCATACACAATATACGGCTGTTCCTGTAAAATTTGTCGCTTATGCACATGACCTAATGCCCAATAATCCATGCCGCTTTCCTTTAAATCTTGTATCGTGCAGGGCGCATAGGCGGAGTGTGTGCCGCCTACTTGTGTATGCAATAATCCGATAGCATATTTATCTGCAGCACTTCTTCTAAAATTCCTTGCCAAATTTTCCCGTTGTTCCGCTTTGGCATAACTTTGTCCATATATCGCCGCCACTTCCTCGCCATCCACACACAGCGGCACCCGTTCCGCTTTTTCCGTTCCGAATACATGCACATTCGCCGGTAGAGGAATTTTAGCTTGCCAGGCATCTTGCGGATCATGATTTCCCAATACTGCAAACACCTGTATCCCGTGCTGTGCCAATTTATGCAATAATCGTACATAATCCAATTGAGCGGTCAAATTATGTTCCCGACTCGTATATACATCGCCGGTAATAAGCACGGCATGCACATTTTTTTCAATCGCCAACTGCACAATTTTTTGAAACGCCCGCACCGGCGCTTGGCCTATACTGCGACGCCACCGTTCATCCACAAACGCCAAATCATGAAAAGGGCTTCCTAAATGAAGATCGCCGCATTGAATAAATCGTAAACTTTCAGACATGATTATTTCCCCTTTCATTCCAAGCTTGATACAAGGCTTGTACTGCATCAAACAACCGCGAAGCGGGTATTTTGGTAAACGATAAAAGAAATTCCCGCTTATCTTCTACCGCCGGGGTTTCATAAAACAACTGTACGGGCAATACGCGGCACCCTTGTTGCGCCGCCGCCTCTACCAACTCCCGCGTACTTCTCGACGAGCGTATATGTACATGGCAATAAACCCCGGAAACCACCGGTCGCACATGTACCGCATCTCCGAATGCGCGTCGCAACAGGCCTTCCAATTGATTACCTTTAACCTGATAACTTTTTCTCAATCGCCGTACTTGCCGATTCAGTTCCCCCGTCGAAATATAGGTTGCCAATACACATTGTTCCGGAACAGAGGCACCTTGCCGAAATAGGCTGATATGCTCTTGGTACACTCGCCATAACCGCGCCGGTAACACCATATAACTTACGCGCACAAAAAACGGCAATATTTTCGATAAGGACCCCATATACACGACATGTTCTCCCCCGTCCAATCCTTGTAATGCCGGAACGGGACGGCCGTAGTATCGGAGTTCGCTGTCATAATCATCTTCAATAATAATGCCTTTTCGCTCTTTTATCCACGCAATCAATCGATGGCGCACATCGGCCATCATCACCGCCCCCGTCGGAAATTGATGCGAAGGGCTGATATATAATACTTGTGCCCGACTATGCTGTAACGCATCAATATCCAAGATTCCCCGCTCCACAGAAACAGGAAAAATCGTATATCCGGCACTTCTGAAAACTTCTCTCCCTAAGCGAAATCCCGGATTTTCTACAGCAATTTCCGAATACTCCGCCTTCAATATGGTGGTCAAAATCCGCAGCAACGCCGTAGTGCCGGCAGCAATGACAATATGTTCCGGCCGGGCCTGCACGCCACGGGTTTCATATATATATTTACTTAGTGCCGCACGTAATGCAGGCACGCCCTGCTCATCATCACAAGCGGCTAAATATACAGGATCCGCCAAAACCCGATTCATATATTTACGCCACAATCCCAAGGGAAACCCTTCCATATCCATATCGCCGCTGCCGAAATCATATAAGTATGTTTTTTTTTGCCACTGCGCCTGTCCCGGGTTCACCACCGTCAATTTATGACTGACGGCACGCTCCAAGTAGGTTACTTCATACCGCGCTTTATGATGCCGCAAAATATATCCTTCCGCAGCCAGCTGACGATACGCTTTTTCCACCGTCATTTTACTAACCTGAATACGTTCCGCCAATTCACGCACAGACGGTAACCGCACCCCGGCGGTTAACCGGCCTTGTTCAATTTCACAACGAAAATACTCATATATTTGCACGTAATACGGGGCACCCGCTTGTTTGTCAATTTGTAACATCCTGCTTCACGCCTTTATCTGTCGATACGTATGTGTCTATTGTAACGAAAAACACAGGAACTGAAAAGAGGCAAGGAGAGATGATTTTCACCGCTTTTTATTGTTAACTTTCTCGTTATTCGATAAGTTGATTTTACATGTAAATTCCAGTATAATGGCAAAGAGTTATTCGTCTGAAAAGGAGCTTATTATGAATTTTCAACATCTTCTTTCTTATACACAAAAAACCTTGGCCGGACAATCCGTTTCCCCGGAAGAAGCGTATGAACTCATTACGCTTCCGGCCGCCGATACGCCGTTATTACTGGCCATGGCCGATAAAATACGCAGACATTTTCACGATGACACCGTAGACTGTTGTGCCATTATCAACGGCCGTTCCGGAAAATGTCCGGAAAATTGTCGGTTTTGTGCGCAATCCGCCCATTATCAAACCGGCGTAACCGAATATCCTCTGGTAGATACGGATACCGTCATTGCCACCGCGCGCCGAGCCAAAGCTGCCGGCGCCGCCCGATTTGCCATTGTTACGAGCGGTCGCTCCGTGGCGGAAGGCGAAGAATTTGAATCGGTATTACACGCCCTTTCGTGCATAAAAAAAGAGGTCCATATGGAAACCTGCTGTTCCCTCGGCCTCATTACCCTGCGACAAGCGCAGGCCCTAAAAAAAGTGGGCATTTCCCGCTACCATGCCAATATAGAAACCGCCCCTTCTTTTTTTTCTTCCATCTGTACCACCCATACTTTTGCAGATAAAGCCGTCATGATCCGGACGGCACAACAAGCCGGTTTACGCGTTTGTTCCGGCGGTATATTCGGCTTGGGAGAAACGCCGCGGCAACGTATTGAAATGGCCTTTACGTTAAAAAAATTCGGCATAGATTCCGTGCCGCTCAATATTTTAAATCCCGTAGCCGGCACCCCTTTTGCTCGCAATAAACGCTTGCCGCCCTGGGAAATTCTCCGCACTTTTGCCGTTTTTCGCTATATTTTACCGCATGCCCTAATCCGAACGGCAGGCGGCAGGGAAGTAAATTTACGCGCTCTCCAGCCCTATGCGCTCACAGGCGGACTGAACGGCATCATGATCGGCGGCTACTTAACTACCGGCGGCAATGCCACCTCTACGGATCAACAAATGCTGCGTGATTTGGAACGCCCTTGCACTCAACCGGAAGTTTGATATTGCGCTCCCGCCGCCGATTGTGACAAAGCCGCCGCAACCGCCGCGCCGACCGCGGCGCCGTCTTGAATAAGTTGCGGCACTACACCGGATTCCTGCCCGCAAGTCGACGGTTCTTCGCCGCAAACGCGAAAAACATCTTCCATCATCCCCAAACTCCCGCGAACCCGGCCCATAATTCCCCCGGCAACCGCTACATTTTGCGCAGGCACATCGGCTTTGCCATACAAATGTCGTAAAATTCCCCACGCCGCCGCGCCGGCCAATTGAGCGGCACGCACAAAAATAGCCGCGCCTATACTCCGCAACGGATTGACATCATCCGGCAATATAATGCGATTCCACATACGACTCATATCCATTCGTCCATTGCGGCTGTACTCCGTGCTGATAACTTCATTCATGGCCCGAGTAGAAAAAGAGGGAATCGTTTCCGTATCAAAATACGAACATAATGTCCGTTGATAAATTTTACTCAAATAAGCACTGCTGACCATTTTGCCGAATAAATTTCGTCCGGGATTTCCGGAAGCCGCATCCACTTCCCAATCCCACGAGGTTCTTTCCACTTCGTTATAATCGCCGGCATGCACAGTAAGAATCATCTTCAACAACGGTTCAAAATACCCGATGTCAAACCCGTGGCCGCAAATAACCGCCAATCGCGTATTGTCATAGGTGTACGCCGCCGACAACAAGGTCGCCGCGGCATCATCCAAAATAGCCGCCGGCCGAATATTTTCCAACCCTTGCCGGGTTAACGCCTGATATAACCGCGCATTAATCGCCCGGCCCGCTTTTTTTCTGCCGCCTATTTTACGAGCCCAATGCCGCCAACGCCAATCACCGGACCGTTCATAATGTACGCTGAAAGAAAATGTATGGCCTAAAAGATACGCATAATTCCCACCGGCAACCGTCCCGATCAACGCGGCGACACAATCCAATACGGCATCGGTAATAAGCGGCTCCGGAGAACCTTCCGTACAGAGCGCCACGGACAATGTTTGAGAAATTTTCTTTTCAATAACATAGCCGCGTCGTCCCCATAACCGTACCCGAAATACACGCACCTTATGACCGTCAAATTCAA
Organism: Megasphaera lornae; assembly: GCF_000214495.1. Lineage (GTDB taxonomy): Bacteria > Bacillota > Negativicutes > Veillonellales > Megasphaeraceae > Megasphaera > Megasphaera lornae. The sequence continues at coordinate 72,578 of NZ_AFIJ01000038.1, forward strand.
CCGCTAAAAACACGCCGTTTTCACGGCCCGTCGGCAAGGGCAAATACGATTTCGAAAAGGGCAACCTGTTATTTTGATTATGTACCGCCAGGCTTAAATGCCCGGAAAAACGTTGCACTACACGTTGTAACTGTATATCCGTATAATAAAAATGTTGAGCAATTTTTTTCCAATCTTCCGGTGATCTGAACTCCATCAGCACGTCGCTCCCTCTTTTTTCTTTCTTATATTGTATCACGAAATATACAAATTTCATGCTTTTTTGTAAATTATTTACATTCATGATACAGCGGACGTCGCCTACACGTACCGCCCGCCATCCGCTTGACAAGGACACCGCGCCTTATTATAATAATAGCAGAATGAGACCGTGAGGCCGCATGAAGGGGTACACCACCGTGGGTGTAGTTTCTTTCGTGCGGTCTATTTTGTATAGAAAGGAGGAGCTTATGATTATTATCAACGGCGAAGCGATACCTGCCGAAACCTTATCTCTCACTGACTACTTAACGACGCACGGGCTGCGTCCGGAACGTATTGCCATTGAAAGAAACGGAGAAATCATTCCCCGTAAAACGTACGACCGAGTCACCCTGGTAGACGGCGACAAACTGGAAATCGTTCACTTTGTAGGCGGAGGCTGAAAATTTCACCTTTCTTACCAGTATCCATAAAAAATAAAAAGGAGTCTTTTATTATGAAGGCAAATGATACATTTCACTTAGGGGGACACGATTTTTCGTCCCGTTTTATTTTAGGATCCGGAAAATATTCGGTAAAACTCATTGAAGCGGCCGTAAAAGAGGCGGGGGCCGAAATTGTAACCATGGCCTTACGTCGTGCGGAAGCGGGAAATAAAGATAATATTCTGGATTTCATTCCCCAAGGCACTACCTTACTGCCCAACACTTCCGGCGCCAGAACCGCCGAAGAAGCCGTCCGCATTGCCCGCCTGTCCCGTGAATTGGGCTGTGGTGACTTTATTAAAATAGAAATTATGAAAGATTCAAAATACTTACTTCCCGATAATGCCGAAACGGTAAAAGCTACCGACATTTTAGCCAAAGAAGGCTTTGTCGTTTTACCGTATGTAACCCCCGATCTCTATACGGCACGCGATTTGGTCTGTGCCGGCGCAGCGGCGGTTATGCCCCTGGCGGCGCCTATCGGCACCAATAAAGGCTTGTGTACTAAAGAATTTATCCAAATTCTGATCAATGAAATTGATCTTCCTATTATTGTAGACGCCGGAATCGGACGTCCGTCCCAAGCCTGCGAAGCCATGGAAATGGGCGCGGCCGCGATTATGGCCAATACCGCTCTGGCCACCGCCGGGGATTTACAACTCATGGCACGTGCTTTTAAGAAAGCGATTGAAGCAGGACGCGCCGCGTATTTATCCGGACCGGGACAAGTTAGGGAAACTGCTTCCGCTTCCGATCCGTTAACCGGATTTTTAGGCGACTGAGGAGGGATTATCGAATGAATACCGAACGCACAGATCACATGAAATACTTACCGCAAATGGAAATATTGGATTCTCATATGTTGGACGATGTTTTAAAATACCGCGATGCCTTTCAGGATACCGACTTTACCGCGACGGATGTAAAAAATGCCTTACGAAAACCCGGCTTAACACCGCACGACTTTATGGCGCTTCTTTCAACTGCCGCACAACCGTTTTTGGAAGAAATGGCCCAAAAGGCACATATCGTGACCCGTCGTCATTTCGGCAACAGCATTTCTATCTTTACGCCTGTTTATTTTGCCAATTATTGCGAAAATCATTGCATTTATTGCGGTTTCAATTCCCACAATAAAATCAAGCGGGCACGCTTAAATGATGAAGAATTACATCAGGAATGCCAAAACATCGCCGCCGAAGGCTTTGAAGAAGTCCTCATGTTAACCGGCGAAAGTCCGCACATGTCCGATGTGCACTATATCGGCAATGCCGTAAAAATAGCACGGCAATACTTCCGACAAGTAGGCTTGGAAATCTATCCGGTGAACACGGATGATTATGCATATCTGCATCAATGCGGGGTGGACTATGTTACGGTCTTTCAGGAAACCTATAATGCCGATAAATACGAAACCCTCCATTTGGCCGGCAATAAGCGGGTCTTTCCCTATCGTTTTTATGCCCAGGAACGGGCCCTTCGCGGGGGCATGCGCGGCGTCGGCTTCGCCGCCCTGTTGGGCTTGGATGATTATCAAAAAGATGCCATTTCTACCGGTATCCATGCCTGGCTCATGCAAAAAAAATATCCGCATGCGGAAATTTCGCTGTCTTGCCCGCGACTGCGCCCGATTATCAACAACGATAAAATCAATCCCAAAGACGTGGACGAACGAAAATTAACACAAATTCTTTGTGCATATCGCCTTTTCTTACCGTTTGCCTCGATTGTCGTCTCCAGTCGTGAAAATGCACATTATCGCAACAATATTGTAAAAATTATGGCGACCAAAGTATCGGCCGGTGTATGCGTCGGAATCGGCGGCCATTTGAAAGCGGATCATTCGGAAGTCGGCGATGAACAGTTTGAAATCTCGGACAATCGTTCTTTTTCCGAAATGTATTCTACTATCAAAAAAATGGGATTACAGCCGGTAACCAGTGAATATATTTATGTATAAGTCTTGAATGTACATTGTTTCACGTTTTTTTAACAGCTCCGTAATCTTATGGAGCTGTTTTCTTTTTATTTTATATTCTCAAAATGCGGATTATATTCATTGTTTATATAACAGTTTATAAGATAAAAAACTTTCATTATATACCGTGATATATTTCACGCATAATTATTGACTAACATATGTTATTAATGTATAGTAATGACTGTAGTGTTCTAATTTATTATGATTCAAGGTGATATATGGTGTTAAAAATAATTGCAATAACCAATCATGACCTGGTTTCAACTAATTATTGGGAACGTTTAGAACAAATTGCCACCGCACCGATAGATGCCGTTGTTCTGCGTGAAAAGAACTTAACAGAAGACGAATATGCGGAATACGCACGTCGCATGTTAAAACTATGTAATTTACATGATCAAACATGTATTTTACACAATTTCGGTAAAGCGGCAGTTCGTCTGCACGTTCCCCGTTTTCAATGCTCGCTCAAGTACTTGGAAGACCATTCTTCATTATTGTATTATATGACCACCTTGGGCGTTTCCGTTCATACGGTCAAGGAAGCCGTGCGTGCAGAAGAATTGGGAGCTACCTATATTATAGCCGGTCACATATTTCCGACAGCTTGCAAAAAAACGGAGCCGCCCGTCGGCGTCGACATCCTGAAAGAAATTTGTCAAGCCGTTTCCGTGCCGGTATACGCCTTAGGCGGCGTCAATACAACAACCATAACCCAATTGCGTAATATTCCCATTGCAGGCATTGCCCTTATGTCCGGTATTATGACTTGTAAAAATGTAACGGACTATATTGCCGAACTGAAAAATAAGTACGTAGGAAAATAATTATGCCACAAGCTTATCTCCTCTTTAATATGCAACGACATATACTGTCTTCCCGCACCGATGCACCATCCTTGTTGCAAACGATCGAGAAGGCCATTGTTGCAGAAAAAAGAAATCCGACCATAGCTACCGATTTATTTTTTATTCATCACATTCCGCAGTATATTGCTTCATCCGAGGCGGACACCCTATATCAGACAACCTACGGTATTCATCCTTCACTTTTACCGTACAGTCTCTTATCCTCGACAATCTATACCGGAACCGTCGGTTGCCCCGATTTATTGGTAGAAATGAAAGAATATAGTCGTATTATTTGTATGGGATTATTCTTGGATACACATATTCTGATGAACAGCTTGGCGTTAAAGACACAATTTCCCCAAAAAGAAATTTGTATTCTCGACAAAGGCTGTGCAAGCACCGTCCCGCAAATACAAAAACCGACTTATGAGATACTGTCTGCTTGTCACATTACTATCTTTTCTACAACTTCTTCAACATAACAGGTGCCGCGTATGAGTGTCATACGCGGCACCTGTTATGTTTTTACTATTTCATTTCTTTTAACCGACACGTAACAATGTAGGCATCTTCACTAACCAGCCGTTGCGCTAATTCTCCATTAGCCGTCAGCGATACGGGCGGACCTAAACACTTCCCTTGTAACTGCGTAAACAAAACCTCTCCCAGCGTTGTAAATACATGCAGCAGCCCGTCTTTTTCCGTCACCGCTTGCATAAACCGATTGAAGTGAACTTTATCGGCCGCCTCATAATAGAATAGATACTCCCACTTCTGCAACATTTCCGCTTCCGATAGCTGTAATTTCTTCAACAACAATTTTTTTTGACTTCCCAGCAGCACCAACAAACAAGAAATATACGCTTTCACCGCCATAGGAACCTGTGATTTTACACGTGAAAAGTACAATCGTTGTTGCCAAAATCCGGTATGCTCCCATTGTTGTTGCTCTAAAAATTTTTGCAGTCCGTCATTGGCGGATACGGCACACATCATAAAAAACCGCGTTTCATTTTCGGAGAGTCTGCTTTGTTTAATTCGCAATAAACATTTTTTTACAAAATACATGCCGACGCCCGTCGTAGATTCTTTTTGCAATCTGCGCAATAAATCGCCGTAATATTGCATGCTCCTCACCTCATCTACGCTTGCGTTTTGTCCTCGACTTCTTTCGTAGCCGCAAGATTAAACAACGGATCGGCAGTCGTATTATATAAGCTTAAACGACGTTTAAAAAAGTGGCGACCGTAAATGATTAAACAAAGAACAATGCCGACACCCAGAGCCATCGCAGCCCCGCGTGACACCAATACACCGCCGATAATCCCGGCAACCCCCAAATCATTAAACGTTTTCGCCCGCAATACACCTACCCGCACGGCCACATATCCCTGAATAAGCATCGTCAAAGCCAACGCAATCGGCAAGACGGGCTTCACAAAGCTTACAATCGGCGACAACCAATAGCCCGTAAACGTACCTAACCGGAAGGAAGCCACGCCGCCGATCAAACTGTCCATTGCTTCCCGACCATGTTTATACCGTTCACAAATAACCACTTGCATAGCGGCCCATAAGGGTCCGCACATTGATAAATCCGGCCCCGCCATAGCCATCACCATATTTCGCGCCCCGACAATAACATTATTGCGATTGGCATCAAAATGAATGTTTTCATCACCGTGACGAAATTCTCTCGCTTCATCAATCAGCGCATCCGCCTGTATTAACTCGCCGAACAGTACCACATAGGTTGCCACTACTAAAGGCGCTGCGGAAATAAAATAGGAAATACCGGGAAACCCGATTCTTTCGGCAAAGGGACTCCATTGTGTAAAGACTTCTATAAAATGCGGATGCGTAAATCCCCATTCAATCGACGGCCACGGCAATTCTCCCACTAAAGGGGCGACAATAACGGCCAATACCATTGCCGGCAATAAGCCTAAATCGGAAATTAGTCGAAAAACACGATTTTTATGCATTAATCCTTTAAAGTGATTACTGAACGAACAATAAAAGGCAAAGCCTACCGCCACGGCAATGGTCAACGGATATTTATCAAAACTGCCGCCGGCATTAAAAACCAGCCGTACGGCGGCAATCCCGGCGCCGATTAAAATCCCCGATTTCAGTGCATCCGGTACCAATTCCACGACCCGTTTCGCCAAGCCTGTCGCGCCTAAGAAAAAGGTAAGCAACCCCAGTTCAAATTCAAAGGCAATCAGCGCATGCATCCGCGCCGCCGTATCATGCGGATATCCGGATAACCAAAGCAACAATAACGGAATCGCAGGAGTAATCCATCCGGGCACTACCGGATCTCCCAAATGAGCATGCCAAGTATATAAAAAGCCATTCATAATAACAATGGTAATGGCAATTTCAAACGGCATGCCCAAATATTCCTGTAACACGGGAATAATCCCCAGACAGACTGCGCACAATAACAAGCCTTGCACATAATCCGGCCATTCAAAGCGATAATGTACAAAAGGCAATCGAAATACCAAATTAAATAAGGGCAGCTTAATCCCCGGCTGTATCTCCCCTGCTTGACGTTCACACATAGGTCCGAACATATTCATATCCTCCTTTTAAAGCAGCCGCACTCCGCAAGATGAGTACGGCTGTCAGCTCACCTTTATACACTTACCGGAAACATTTTTGCAAAATCCGCCTTTAATTCCTCTCTGAAATCGGGATGAGCAATGGCAATTAATGCTTCCGCACGTTGCCGCAACGTCTTCCCTTTTAACGCGGCAATACCGTATTCTGTAACAATATAATCCACATCATTGCGCGAAGTGGTAACGGCGGCTCCCGCATCAAGCATGGCGACAATTTTAGAAATCTTTTTTGTTTTTCCGGTCGTGGAAGGCATCGCAATAATCGCTCTGCCGCCCTTGGCCCGTGACGTGCCGCGAACAAAATCCACCTGTCCGCCTACCCCGCTGAATTGCCGCCGGCCGATCATTTCCGCATTAACTTGCCCCATTAAATCGACCTGCATAGCCGAATTAATGGCCACAATATTTTCAATCTGCGCAATCACAAACGGATCGTTCGTATAATCTACCGGCTTAATCCAAACTTCGGGATTATGATCAATAAAATCATATAATTTTTTGGTCCCCATAAGGAAACAAGACAGGAATTTACCTGTATCTATATTTTTCCGCCGATTCGTAATAACCCCTTTTCTTGCCAAATCAACCACACCGTCGGAAAACATTTCCGAATGAATGCCCAAATCCTTCTTATCCCCCAAAAAAGACAATACGGCATCCGGAATCGCGCCTATCCCCAATTGCAATGTATCGCCATCCTTAATCAGCGAAGCCACGTGCTCACCGATACACTGTTCGATTTCACCGATCTTGGGAGGCTGCAATTCAATTAAAGGCTCATCTTTTTCCACAATATAATCAAGTTCATCTAAATGAATGCCGTTTCCATACGTATACGGCATATTTTTATTAATTTGGGCAATCTTTAATTTCGCCACGCCGGCAGCCGCTTGTGTATAATCAACGGAAATCCCTAACGAACAGTTCCCGTTTTCATCCGGTTCACTGACTTGTAAAAAAACGACATCCACCGGAATGATCCCTTCTCTGAACAAGCCCGGAGCTTCATGGAAAAAACAAGGCGTATAATCGGCCCGCCCTTCTTCTACCGCTTTTCTTGTCGTCGCGCCTACAAATAACGCATTGTGACGAAAATGCCCGGCCATTTCCGGCAGACAGTACCGCGCCGGTCCCATGGCGACCATATGAATAATTTCCACATCATGCAAGCGTTCCGCCTGATTTACCAATTCTTCCGTCAATACCTGCGCTTCTCCGCACGCATGAGAAAACACAATTTTATCTCCCGACTTCACATGGCTTACCGCTTCTGCCGGAGATACAATTTTAGAGGCATATTTCGTTCGCCAATCTTTCACTGTCAACACCCTCCTTTTTTTAAAACTATCCTCGGAAGTATGACCTCATAATTCCGAGGATAGCCTTACTCGTTAGCTGCGTAACGCCATATTATTCTTCAATGTGAGCAATTTCCTTAGCCAATGCTTTTTTCATCCGTAAGTTTCCTTGACGGGAAATCATGATCCGCTGCGCCTGCGGCGAACCGGCACCATGCATGGATTCCGTACGATAGCCGACAGCCGCCGTCCCTAAGCTGAGGTTTTCAATTAAGCGCAAAATTTTCAACCGATTTTCCGTTGATACGGAAGCTACACCGCGCAAATATTTATCCACATACGGCCCCAACTTGGGATCCCGCAAATCTTTTTCGGACGGAGCCGTAACCATTAATCCGCCGGCAATATCTTCCGCCAACCGCACAATTTCATAGGGGAAACGCGTAACATTCTGCTTACAAACATTGGCCAACAACAAATCAATTAAATAATTTCCCGATTCCGTTTTCGTGCCCAATGCGGAGCAAGCAATACCGCAAGCGAACAACGTTTCATTTAAATGTTGCATTTCAATCAATTTATCTTTTACATGCGAAGCTTTCGGACAGCCGTTATAATCCGCCGCTACCGCCGCAGCTCCGATCAACACATCACCGACGCCGACTTTACAACCGCCGTACGATTGCCGATGATATCCTGCAAAGCGTTCTACTAAGACCCCGGCATATTCAAATTCGCCGTTAAGATAAATCTGTTCATTCGGAATAAATACATTATCAAAAATAACCAAAGCTTCCATACCGCCGAAAGTGGGATTCCCCGTATCCATAGCCGCCCCTTCCAACTTACGTGTATCGCAGGACTGACGACCGACGATCATGAAAATCCCTTCCGCATCTGTCGGACACGAGAAAGATACGGCATATTCTTTATCTTCTTCCCCCATAGACATGGTGGGCATAACAATAACTTCATGCGAATTAATGAAACCCGTTTGATGCGCTTTGGCGCCTCGTACGACAATACCGTCCGGACGCTGTTCCACTACATGCAGGAACAAATCCGGATCCGCCTGTGCATGCGGAGCCAAACCGCGATCGCCCTTCGGATCGGTCATAGCACCGTCAACAGTCAAATCATTTTCTTGTACCCGTTTTAAGAAGTTCATGAAATTTTGATGATACGAAGTACCGTATTTTTTATCAATGTCATAGGTTGTGGAAAAAACGGCATTAAACGCGTCCATCCCTACGCAACGTTGAAAACATGCGGCAGTTTTTTGTCCCAACAACCGCTGCATTTTTACTTTATTCATCAAATCCTGCGTACTTTGATGTATATGAGTAAAGCGGTTGACACGCTGCCCCGTATACGGAGAAACTACCGTCATTAAATCTTGATATTCAGGCAGCTGGGCCAAATCATACGTCATTTTTACAGAATTTAAAGACGGACGTAAAATAGGATCGTCTACAGGATTGTCGATTTTTTTACCGAACATATACACCTGCATTTTCAACTTTCTCATACTTTCTACATACTGTTCACCTGTCATTAAGGCCATACAAATCATCCTCTCTACAAAAATAAATTGTACACATACGCATTTTGCGTTTCACTAATATATACAGCAAAAAGAATGCCAACTCTTATTTTCAGCCGCAAAAATAAAAAAAATTTTTTATTCCTCTAAAAAAAGAGAATTTATTGCTATTTTTTATGATTTTAATATATTTTCGGGAATGCATTCTTGTTTCGTTGCATTTTTTGCAACGATTTTCGTGAAATAATTGTTTCATTTTTGCAATATTCATTTTGCATTGCATTTTTAGAACAATGTTTATGCCTGAATTTCAACGTTAAAAAATATATTCCCTTATCTTTTACTATTTTTATCAAAAGCAATAGTTTTGGCACGTTTTTTGCATATATTACATATGAATGAAATCATAATACTAAGGAGGTTTTTCGAATGACCACACGTGCCCAATTAGAAACATTGCTGGCAGAAAAAATTCGTCCTTCGCTGCAGGCTCACGGCGGAAACGTGGAAATCATCTCTTATACGGACGGTATCTTACGCATTCGTCTGACCGGCCGTTGCAGCGGCTGTCCTTCCGCTACCTTAACGACGGAAGAATTTATCAATCAGATCGTACAAACCGCCTTTCCGGATGTCCGCGAAGTACGGTTAGCGGCCGGAGTAAGCGAAGCATTACTGGCGGAAGCTAAAGCATTTCTCCGCCGTTCCCCCTGACCGGCTATGAAAATCGGTATAAAATATTGCGGCGGTTGCAACTGCCATTATGACCGTACTGCGGCAGTAAAAAAAATGATCAAAAAATGGCCGAATTACACGTATTCCTATACGCCGGAAACCGAATTTTGTGATCATTGCTTTATTATTTGCGGCTGCCCTGTCGCTTGTCCCGAAACGGCTGCGCTCCGCACGGCGACTTGGGAAAAAATTACCTCGCCGCGACAATTGGAGTCGGCTGTTTCACGCTTGGAAAAAAAACAAATATACCTCCACCGACGGCCGACGCGCTCCGTCCGGGACAAACTTGCAGTGTACACAGAACCTATACCCTGTTACATTGGCAACAAATGATCCGCTTCCTGGGCCTAACCTCCACCGGGGCTTATATGCATCAGGGACGACCGATCGTACCGGAGTCGCTGTTAACGGCACCGCTTGCCCTCTTGCTGCAAAAAATGAATCCCGTATCTTGGAAAATACTAAACACGTCATTTACTTTTGTAGACACGGCTCCTATTCAAGAACCCCTGCACTGTACACTGACCGTAAAAGAAAAACAGGAAATAAACCGGGTGCCGCACTATGTATTTACCTATACCGTGACCGATACGACCCGAAAAAATTTCCTGACCGGCACGGTATACGGAAAAATAAATGAAACGTAATGATAAAGAAAAGAGGAATTCTCATGACCAATAAAGAAATATATATTAAATTGTTTGTAACAAATTTCAAATTGAAACCGGAAGAATTGCCGGGCTTAAAATATCGCAGCATCAAAGCCTGGGACTCGTTAGGTCATATGACGTTAATGGAAGATATGGAAGAAGCCTTCGATATTTCCATTGATACCCCGGATGTACTGGCTTTCAGTTCTTTTGAAAAAGGCATGGATATTTTGCGTAAATACGGTGTCGACATATAGCAATGGACCGCTTGCCGAACTATATTACGGTTCTTACGGATGACCTGACTACCAGTAATTGCTATATACTGACAGCACAAAACCATGCCTTGGTGATTGACCCGAACAATGCCGCTGCCATTCAGGATTTTTTGGAAACCCGTCATCTGCAATTGGACTATATTTTTTTAACACACGAACATTGCGACCATATCAGCGGGTTAAATGCCTTAAGAAAGGCCGTTCCCTGTACCGTTTTTGCCGGTGCGGCTTGTAGTGAAGGCATCCAAAATACGAAAAGGAATATGAGTCGCTTTATGGATACGTATTTATATTTTCGTACGCATCAACTGCCGTCCCGTCCGTATCCCGCGTTTACGTGTCAAGCGGCCGACCGGACGTTTGCCCGGACTGCCGTAATGACGTGGCAAACCCATTCTTTCTTGTGCCGCACGGCACCGGGACATACACCGGGAAGTTCTTATTTTATTCTGAATAATGCCATTCTCTTTTCGGGCGACTATTTTATTCCCGGAGAAGAAGTGATCACCCGCTTACCGGGAGGCGATCCGGAAGCGTATGAAAGAGAAGGTAAGGCTATATTAAAAACTATTCCCACACCTTTGCTCACCTGCCCGGGACACGGCGCACCGTTTCTACTCACGGAGGAAATAAAAAATGATTACGGCTTATGAACATTGGCTTTCCTTACCTCCTTACGGCTGGACGCAAGCCGAAAAAGAACGCCGCTATATTCCGTATTTACAAGAATTAACCGCCTATCACAGAAACCGTTGCGCAGCCTATGATCGCGCTTTGCAAGTGCAACATTATACGAAAGCCGACACGCTCGCACAACTGCCGTTTCTCCCCGTTTCCCTGTTTAAAAAATTTGATTTGAAGAGCATTAAAGAAACGGAAATTTTTAAAACCGTCACCTCCTCCGGCACTTCCGGACAGGCAGTTTCCCGTATCCCTTTAAATGCCGCCAATGCCCGCGCACAACAAACAGTTTTATCCCGTATCGGGCAACATTTCTTAGGCTCTCAACGCCTGCCCATGTTAATCATTGATACGCCTGCCGTTTTTTGCCGACAGAAATACCTTTAATGCACGCGGCGCCGCCATTCTCGGATTTTCCTTATTTGCCAAAAAAAAATACTTCGCGTTACAAGAGGATCTGTCTCTGAATCGGGATATACTAAAACACTTTGCCGACCATCCGTCTCAACCGTTTTTTATTTTCGGATTCACTGCCATGATTTGGAAATATTTTTATGAAGCCGTCAAAAACGCCTCGTATACTGTTGATTTTTCTCATGCCGTTTTAATTCATGGCGGCGGCTGGAAAAAAATGCTTTCCCAATCCGTAACTGCGGCCGCCTATAAACAAGAGCTGACCCGAATCTTCGGAATTACCCGCATTCATAATTATTACGGCATGGCGGAACAAACCGGCTGCATTTACATGGAATGTGAATACGGCCATTTACATGCTTCTATTTTTTCCGATATTCTGATTCGAGATCCCTTGGATTTTTCACTGTGCCCGGTCGGCAAAGAAGGCATCGTACAAGTTCTGACTCCTTTAGCCACCGCGTATGTCGGGCACAGTATTTTAACGGAAGACCTGGGGGTACTTCTGGGCACGGATGACTGTCCCTGTGGCCGAAAGGGAAACTATTTTCATATTCACGGTCGTATTCCGCAAGCGGAATTAAGGGGGTGTAGTGATGTCCCGCATTGAAAAATACACATTATTAGCCGGCTGTATACCGCAAGTTGTCCATCCTCGTCGACCGTTTGCGCCGCTTATCTTACAATTTATTCAAGATTTCCGTCAGGCCCTGCTCACTGCCGCTACCGTGTCTGCAGAGTGGAAAGCGTTGGCCTTCCTGTTAAGACCCTCCCATTTGAAAAAAATAGAAGAAGACGTTTCTCGGCCGACATCTCGTCTGGGACGCGGCTTAATTTTTCAAATTCCCCCGGCGAATATGCCCACCGTCTTTATGTACGGATTCCTCTTTTCTTTATTGAGCGGGAACGGCAATATAATACGCATTTCTGCACGCATTGCCGAAGAAGCGAAACCGATTCTGGCCTTACTTGCCGCCCTGTGGCAACAACCGGATTATACGCCGTTACAGCAAGAAAACGCCTTCGTTCTCTATGAAAAAGACGATGCTGTAACCGCTTATTTTTCCTCTCTTTGTAACGGTCGCATCCTCTGGGGCAATGATCGTACCATTCGCCATTTACGGCAAATTCCCTTACCGCCGCAGACGTTGGAACTTATTTTTCCCGACCGGTATTCCTTGGCCTTAATCCGCGCTTCCTGCGTAATCGAAGCGACAGAAGCGGAATTAAAAACCGCCGCCTATCAATTTTATAACGATACGTACGAAGCCGATCAAAACGGCTGCTCCTCTCCCCGTACCGTTATTTGGCTGGGAGATCCGCACACGGCGCAACAGGCCGCCTGTCGTTGGTGGGCGCAAGTAGCACACATAAGTGAAAAGTATCCCTTAACCGCCGCTAAAACCATGCTGAAATACACGCAAATGTGGGAAGCCGCCTTGTCCCTGCCGATACGGGGAAGTCTACATAAGTATACCAATCGATTGTACGTTTATTCTCTGCCGACACTGCCGAGAGATATAAGTATCTTAAACGGAACCTGCGGTTATTTTTATGAAACCGCACTGCCCCGCACTGCCGATATATGGCCTTATATTTCTCCCAAAATACAAACCCTTACCGTGTTAGGTCTGTCGCCGAAAACGATACGCAACGAACTGATACAACAACGAGTATCCGGCATCGATCGCATTGTGCCGTTCGGACAAGCCCTGATCATGGATACAGTTTGGGACGGAATCAATATCATCGACACCTTATCCCGTTATTTACGTTAGGAGGTCTTAATTATGTATTTTTTCGATATGTATGCACCCTTATCTTCCCGCCCGCTCTGTACGGATGATACCGGCAGACTCGTCACCTATGGCGACTGGTATGCGCACGCTTCCACCGTCGCAACCTACATTCGTCCGCGCGCCTTGGCGGCAATTATCTGCCGCAATACGGCAGGCTCGCTCTTATCCTATTTATCTTGCTTACAAAACCGCATTGTACCCTTAATGCTGGATCCCGCCGTGGCGCCGGAATTACAGGAAAAATTACTCCGACGCTATGAACCGGAATATATTTTTCAACCCCGTAACACCACCGCCGCACATGCCCTCTATACGTTGGCCGATTACGGGCTGTATCACACCAAGGCAACGCCCTGTCCGCTTCATCCGGACTTGGCATTGCTGCTGACCACCTCCGGCAGTACGGGAAGCCCCAAATTGGTAAGACAAAGTTATCGTAATCTTCAAGCCAATGCCGCTTCTATTGCCGCTTATTTGAATTTACAACCCGATCAATACCCCATCTCCTCTTTACCCATGCATTATACATTCGGGTTATCGGTTATTCACAGTCACCTGTACTGCGGGGCAGCCATCCGCCTGACAGAAAACACCGTATTCGACAACGGATTTTGGGACATTTGCCGGGATGAAAAAATCACATCTCTTGCCGGGGTTCCCTTTACGTACGCCTGTCTGGATAAGCTGGGCTTCCAAAACATGGACTTACCGCACTTGACCTTATTGCTTCAAGCCGGAGGACGCTTAGGAGAACCTTTACATAAAAAATTCGGTACGTATGCACAAGAGAAAAACAAACGATTTATTGTCATGTACGGTCAAACAGAAGCCACTGCCCGCATGTCCTATTTACCGGCTGCCGCCTGCCTGAAAAAAATCGGCAGCATCGGCATTGCCATTCCCGGCGGCTTCTTCCGGATTATGGAAAATGAAACAGAAGAAATAACCGTTCCCGAGCAACCCGGCGAACTGTATTATGAAGGAGACAATGTGACCCTCGGCTATGCAGAAACGCGGGCAGACCTGCAAAAAGGAGATGAACGTCACGGACGCCTCTTTACGGGCGATATTGCCTATAAAGACGAAGACGGCTACTTCTATATAGTAGGACGAAAAAAACGCTTTATTAAACTGACCGGAAAACGCTTTAACCTGGATGAAGCCGAACAATTACTAAAAAATTCCCTTACAACGGGGGAAGTCGCCTGTACGGGAAAAGATGAACAATTACAAATCTATACCACCGCTTCTCAAGAACTGCCGGCGTTGGAAGCGATCTTACAGCACACCTTGCAATTACTGCCGCGTCAATATGTCCTGCAAGTCGTTAACACGATACCCAAAAATTCTTCCGGCAAAATTCAATATACCCGCCTGACACAGCCTGAAGCCGCACTATAAAATATCGGTATGGAAATACGCTGTATCAGAAATAGTATCGTAAAATAATTATGCTATAATAATTATATATATTTCGTTATAGCATAAGGAGAAAAGGTATGGCTAGAAGAGATTTATTCTCATCTTTAGGCGAAGCAAATGTACATTTGAATGCCATTATTGAGCATTCCTTCGACGGTATATTTATTACGGACGGCAAGGCCAATGTCCTCCGCATCAACAGTGCTTACGAATCCATTACGGGGTTAAAAAAGAAGATGTCTTAGGGAAAAATATGACGGATTTAGTAAAACGGAAAGTAATTTCCGATTCCGGCTCCCTTATTGTTATCCGAAAAAAAACACCCGTTACCCTGCATCAACAGTTTCGCACCGGAAAAGAAGCCTTGGTCACCAGCTCGCCTATTTTTGATTCGACAGGCAAACTCATCATGGTCGTCACCAATGTTCGTGATTTAACAGAAATTTTCAGTTTAAAAGACGCCGTACAACGAAAAACCGCCGCCTTGGAAAGGCTGCGCTTGGAATTGGCGCATTTACAAGAAACCGTTATTAAAGACGAATTGGTCATGAAAGATGAAGCCGCTTTAAGCGCGCTCCTACTGGCCAATCGCGTCTCGCCGATGGATACTACCGTGTTACTGCTGGGGGAAACCGGCGTGGGAAAAGAAGTATTGGCCCATTATATTTATCAAAACAGTCGCCGTTCTCACGGAAGTTTTATAAAAGTAAATTGCGGTGCTATACCGGAAAGCCTGATAGAAAGTGAATTATTCGGCTACGAAAGCGGCGCTTTCACCGGCGCCAATCGTAACGGAAAAATCGGGCTCTTCGAATTAGCCAACAAAGGAACCTTATTTCTCGATGAAATAGGAGAACTTCCCAAAGCGATGCAGGTCAAACTGTTACGTGCCTTGCAAGAGCAAGAAATCATGCGGGTTGGCGGTACCAAACCCATACAAATCAACACGCGAATTATCGCCGCTACGAATCGCAACTTAAAAGATATGGTGAAACAAGGAAAATTTCGCGAAGACTTATATTATCGTCTTACCGTCTTTCCTATTTCGTTGCCGCCATTGCGACAACGCCCAAAAGATATTATCCCCTTAGCCGAATCCTTTTTAACAAAATTAAACCAAAAATATTCTTTTCAAAAACATTTTTCTCCCTATTCTTGTCGGGTGCTGCAAGAATATGCTTGGCCGGGAAACATTCGCGAGCTGAAAAACATTGTAGAACGCGCCATTATTATCAGTTCCGAAGATGAAATAAGACCGGAAGACTTGCATATTATACAAGCACCCAAAGCGCCGCTTCCTCTCCGGGAAGAGTCACCTGCGCCTACCCTTCATCCCCATGTTTCCTCCTCTTCAACCGCGCTTTCCGAATTACCCGCCAATCTGACCCGTCTCTTAGCCGCACAAGAATATGCGTATTTACAAAAAGCCTACGAACAAACCCATACCGTTCGTGAAGCGGCAAAACTTTTGCACATGACGCCTTCCAAATTTGTCAGACGAAGAAAACGCTGTCAAGAATTATTACAGCTTCCATAATTATTGACATATGTCCGATATATTTTTATAATGAAGTGGAAAATAATAAAAAGGAGGCATTTTCATGGCGCGCCCGCAACGATGCCGAAGGATCTGTGCGATTCCGGAAGCGGAAGAATTTATTCCTCGCAACAGCCTTCCCGGGACTACCTGTATTACCTTAAGCTTGGATGAATATGAAGTCATTCGTCTCATTGATTTTGAAGGTCTCACGCAAGAGCAATGTGCCCGACAGATTCATGTGGCTCGTACAACCGTAACGACCATCTATGAGAAAGCACGCTATAAGTTAGCCCGAACCTTGGTAAAAAATCAAAAATTACGCATTGCCGGCGGCGCCGTAGAAATTTGTCCTCACACCGCAACCTGTACCGTTCCCTATTGCCACGATGCAGGTAACCATACTAAAGGAGATGTATCATATGAGTGAAAATTGTAGTAAAGAAGCCTGTTCAGGCTGTCCTTCCGCCGGCGGATGCGGCAGTGCCCGGCAACAACCGTTTGCCGCCCTGCATGCCGGCTCTCATGTAAAACACGTCATTGCCATCGTAAGCGGCAAAGGAGGGGTCGGCAAATCGCTGGTTACGTCTCTTATGGCCGTACAAATGCAACGACGCGGATTAAAAACGGCCATTCTCGATGCCGATATTACAGGCCCTTCTATTCCTAAAGCCTTCGGTATCACCGACCACGCCAAAGGGGATGAAAACGGAATTTATCCGGTAACCGGTACGGCCGGCACCAAGATCATGTCCATGAATCTTTTACTGGAAGATGCGGCGGCTCCCGTCGTTTGGCGCGGGCCGGTCATTTCGGGCGCAGTAAAACAATTTTGGACGGATGTCATCTGGGGCGATATTGATTATATGTTTATCGATATGCCTCCCGGCACCGGCGATGTACCGCTGACGGTCTTTCAATCCCTGCCGATAAACGGGATTTTAGTCGTCACTTCGCCGCAAGAATTAGTATCCATGATAGTAGAAAAAGCGCTGAATATGTCAACAATGATGAAAGTTCCCGTGTTGGGATTAATTGAAAACATGAGTTATTTCGAATGTCCCGATTGTCACACCCGCCATGAAATCTTCGGTACCGGTCATGTACAAGACGCCGCCGATAAATACGGCATTGCCCATACGGCAAAATTGCCTATAGATCCGCAATTAGCCGCCTACTGTGACCAAGGTAAAATCGAAGACTACCCTACCTCCTATTTACAAGAAACGGCGGAATATGTATTAAAAACCGTAAAATAACGGTATATAAAAAAAGAGTAAGGACACCGTCCTTACTCTTTTTTTATTGCCTTGCCGACGAAAAACACGAACAGTCTACCGTAAAATCCGTGTACCGTCCGTCGCATCATATACCAATTCCCCGCCTACAACCGTCTGTTGTACCTGCAATTCCCCATTATCCAGGATAACAAAATCAGCCGCATACGTCACGGCCAATCGTCCTTGCCGCGCTTGCCCGAGCCGCTGTGCCGGAACTTCCGACAATTGTTGCATCAGTTCGGTAAATTCATATTGTTTTTCCTGTAAACACGTTCTCACATGCGAGGCAAAATTCACTGCCGTATCGGGCTCCTGTATCATCGGTAACACGCCCGCCTCTTCCGTATACGAACAGGGAAGCACGCGTATGCCGCCGGCGACAGTTGCCGCTTGTAAGTTCTCCACAGCAGCCGGCACCATCGCGGTAATTCCCTGCGAAGCCAACAGCCTTCCCCGCTGCGTTTCTTCTCCGTCTAAAAAAGGGACCTTCATATGAATCCACCCGGGAACAATAAAACCGCCGGCAGCGTCAATAATTTCTACACACATGCCCACTCTCGTCTGCGATCGCGGAACAATCTTCCAAATCGTTTCTTCATACATCATCACTTGTCCGGAAAGGAGTTTTCCTTGACTTAAAATAATCCCGTTCATTACCGCTTTCATTTTAGTCCTCTTTTCTGTGGATAAATTCGGCTTATGTACCGTAAAACTTGAAAATATAACAATTTTTTCTCTGTTATCTCTTCTTGTCCGGGCCTCCTATTTTCATTTGTACACAATAGACGCTGTTTTATCCACAATATGTGTATAATTTATTTCACTTATTTAATCCCATAAATACGCCGTTTATCAGTTTTTTTTCCGGTAACTGCGTCTGCGTTATGCACAATGAATACTATTTTTTCTCTTTTATACGAAAAAATTTTTCGCATATATTCGCCGATTCCGACCTCTATCCACATAGTACTCCCAAAATGTGTGTAAAATGTGGATAAACTATATACGTACAATACGCTTATTCGTTCAAGTCTACCGGTCGACTCCAATCAATATAAATACCTGCGCGTGTCCAAATATAGCACAACGCTAATTTTAAATTCTCCCAACTGGATGCCGGTACGGCCCGTACCGTTTCATACGTAACTAAATCCACCAAACGATGCATTTCCTGCTCTTGAGTCAAATACGCCATAGCCTTGCGATTGACCGCCTCATCCGGAAAATGTGCGCTCACCTGTTTAGTTTCTGTATTATATTCAATATAGCCGTTATCATTCACACCTGTATGTGCCGCTACTCTATAAATAGACATCTTCTTCTCCTTATCCGCTCACGATTGTGACGAATCCCAAAACAGCCCCTTCATTAAGGCTTGTTTTCCGAATCGCCGTTGTACCGCATCAATAGTTTTCGCCAACTTTTCCTGCGACGCCGTGTCTTCATCAAATAAACTCGGCTGTTCATACCGCCGCCGCAAATGCCGCACCGTCAGCCCTAATAAACGAATCGGCTCTTGCCGCGCCGTTTTTTCATACAACCTTCTACTAATCCTATATACATCCGCTTCTCTATATATTCCCTGCATAGGCGCCGTAAAGGAACGCGTAATCATCCGAAAAGAAGCAAAACGAATTTTCAGGGTAATCGTTCGTCCTTCCACCCCTTGTTGCCGTAAACGATAAGCCGTTTCATAAGCTAATTTACGTAAATTTTCGTCAATCGCCCGCTCTGTCGCCAAATCTTCTTCATACGTATGTTCCTGTCCTATAGATTGCATCGCTCGCGCCGCAACCACCGGACGTGCGTCCTTGCCGTTCGCCAACAGCTGTAAATAGTGCGCCTGTTTCCCGACAACTTGTTGCAAGTCCTCAACAGAAGCTTGCGCCACTTGTCCAATAAAAAAAAAGCCGGCCCGTGCCAAGGATTGCGCCGTAACGTTACCGACACCCCACAGTCTCCGTATCGGCAAAGGAGCTAAAAATGCCGCTTCCTTTCCTTCCGGAACCACTACCAAGCCATTCGGTTTTTCCAAATCTGAAGCCACTTTGGCTAAAAACTTATTGGCACCTATGCCGGCGGAGGCCTCCAACCCCGTCTGCCGTAAAATTCTCTCTTTAATCGACCGGGCCAACGTATACACTTGCGGGTATTGTCGTTCCATACCGGAAATATCCAAAAACGCCTCATCCAGCGCCAACGGTTCTACTACCGGGGAATATTCATAAAATATAGTCCGAATTTCTTGCGAAATCCGACGATAATACGCCAACCGCGGAGATAAAAATACGCCTTGGGGACAACGAAAGTGCGCCTCCCGCATACTCATCGCCGCATGAACCCCGAAACGCCGGGCCTCATAAGACGCGGTTGCCACCACTCCCCGTCCGGATAAACCGCCGATAATAACCGGTTTTCCCCGAAATTCTTTGCGATCCCGCTGTTCTATAGAGGCATAAAAAGCATCCATATCCACGTGCATAATAAGACGCCGCTGCATATGCTTTTCCTCCCCTCAAGAACATGTACTTATTATACACCGATTTATACGGACAATATAGCCTTACTTCGCTGCCATTATACCAAATAAGCAAGCATGCGGTTGTTAATACCGTTATATAAATATAGCGCTACGAACCGCCCATATCGTACACGTAACGACAATTATTTGTCACTATTCTCTACATACGCGTCCGCAACGCCCTGCCGGCGCCCCCTACATCCGCTGTCTCTTTATAAGGAATAAGAACTTTTCATTTTAAAACATAAAAAAATATGGTACTATTAAATTATCTAAAAAGAGGTGAACCTTATTATGGATTTATTACAGTTAACCTATTTTGTAGAAGTGGCCCATAAAAAAAGTTTTACCAAAGCTTCTAAAGCCTTACATATCAGTCAGCCCTCTATCAGCAAGGGAATTAAAGCCTTGGAAGCCCATTGGCATGTACAGCTCTTTGATCGCAAAGGAAAAGCCATTGAACTGACCGAACGGGGCGCCTACTTATTGCCGAAAATCGAAGAAATTATCAAAGATTTTTCAAAATTAAATGAAGAAATCGAATCGCCGCACTTACTGAATACAGGACGGTTGGCCGTCGGGATTCCCCCCATGGTGGGTTCTTCCTTTATTTCCCCCTTTATTACGTATTTTATGTCCCTCTATCCCCATATTGAATTGGAATTGGCGGAAGTCGGCTCCAAAGATGTTATTTCCGCTATTGACGACGGTCTCATTCAAGCCGGCATCGTCGCCTTGCCCATTCAAACGGATATGCCTTATAATTTTTTTATTTTTAATCGTGAAATGTTAAATGTCGTCATTTGGCCCGATCATCCGTTGGCTCACAAAAAAGAACTTACGCTCATGGAAATCAAAGATGAACCGTTGATTTATTATCCGCACACCTTTACCCTCCATGCCTATATTCGTTCTTTTTATCAAGAAATTATGGCCCACCCTAAAATCGTTTGCCACAGCAGCCATTGGGATTTTATTTCCGAAATGGTTCATTCCCACTTAGGCATTGCCTTATTACCGCAAAGTATTTGCAAACGTATAAAACCGGAAACCGCACGTTGTATTCCATTGGTAAAACCGGTGATTCCCTGGACCTTGGCCATGATTTGGAAAAGTAAAGGATTTTTATCTCATCCTGCCCGAACTTGGGTGCAATCGTTTAAAGAATACTACGGAGAAAACAACCGACCGACTCTCTAGTATTCGCCAATCGCCCGCACGGCAACACAAACCCATACAAAAAGACCTTCTTAGCAGCCTATTCGCTCCTAAAAAGGTCTTTTGTTTTTTTCCGCTATACCTTACCGTTCATCCGCTTATTTCCGTTGTCCCGTTCGTGCCGCTTCCAACTGCTGCACCTTCTGTTCCAACGTTACAATATGACGTTGCAAGGTTTCAATCACTTTATAAAATTCTTGTGTTGTCGGCGTAGAAATCGGCAACTTTTCCTGCCATATCAGAACATCGGTTCATATAAGGTGCCCCTTTATCCCTTTGCAATTCCCGCCGGCGCCGTACATACGGCTGCCTGCACGTATTTCTTCCTCCAACTACTCCCTTTACTTCCTCGCCTTTGCCAAAAAAAAAGTTTCTCCTCATAAGAGGAGAAACTTTTTTACCGCTTGCTGCCTGCCGCTTAACTCGCATAGCGAACATATCGCTGATGAACCGTATTCGATTCTTCATGATTTCTTATTTTTTTCTTATGACGACGAATTGATTTTTCAACCGCCCGTTTTTCTCGGATGCTGTCCGCATCGCCGGACGCATAACTGGTACCGTCAGCATAGTCGATAGCCACTCCCGGTTCAATATTATATACAAAAACGTTAAAATGCAATCGTCCTCTATCTTCAAGGGAATATCCTTCCATCACCACGCCGCGCGCCACTAATTCTCGCCCCTGATAGATAGGCGTAACCCGATAGGCAATATGAAGTCCCCGTTTCGCCGTTTCCGCCACTCGATTTTCATACGGCAACATTAATCGTTTATTAAAATACTCCGTTCCGGTAATTAAATTGCGTCGATCCGCATTTAAGCCGGATAGTTGATACCCCAATAAATGGGAACGGTTATATAAGTAATGATTTTCTACAAAATCATATTTCGCCAGTTTCCATCCGGACGGGCGCACCATACCGATCCCTTCCCGTTTTACATGCGGCAAGGTTTCCGGCCCTACAATCATAAAATTTCCCCCGCACCGTCCCCATCGGTCCAACGGGGAAAGTTCTATGGTGCCCCGACGCTTATGTAAGTCTTGTTCGGAAAAAAACGGTATATTGTTATTTAAAATGTAATAGTCTTCGCCTCGATAAGCAGGCACCGCCGTCCCTGCAACAACGACATTTTTTTCCGCGGCACCTAACGCAACCGTCTCGCCGACACGTTGTGTCGATTGTTGCACAACCTGCCGTACTGTGGTTTCCGCCCCTTGCGGCGACGTACTGCAACCGCCCAGACAGAACACCGCCGCCAGTATCAAAATAAGTTTACCCCATAAGTTTCTCATCGCGCACACCCCTTCACTGCCGCCCGGCGGTTAATGTTGAATAATTTCACAAATATACGGTTCGGTTTTAACTAAGGAAGAAATTTCGGTATCCATTTTTTTCCAAATGCCGAACACCGCCGCGCCGCCGCTGCAGGCTCCTCCCAGCATCCACGGAATGGACGGATAGCCGTTTATTATGGATACATAATATGCCGCACCTATCGTAAGCGCCAAACAAACCAAGGGAAGCACAAAACAAATAAATGCGCCTAAAATTAAATGCCCTTCCGGCATTTGATAGCGAACGGTTTGTCCTTTTTTCGCATGTACTGTATTCTTTGCCGTCACTACCACACGTTCCGCCCCGATACAGGAACTGCAGGCAGTAAAAAGATGCTCCCTGCCGACCTGTATTTTAACCCGGTCATTCTCCAATACCTCTGCAATAATACCTTCTCCCGATTTCATGTAAATTCCTCCCGCGCTTATTTTCCATATATATTCGTAGCGATAATTTTATGGTACCCCGTATTGATAAGAGCGTCAAGCAATGCGATCGCATTTCTCCCCCTTATGCCGGGTTGTATTTTACAGCACACGCTTCCCTTGGAAAAGCAGTCCGGTAACCGGTGCCCCCTCGCCATTATTATGTCAAAAAAATAGTATTACAAACGC
>NZ_AFIJ01000037.1 GCF_000214495.1 Megasphaera lornae
ACCATCCTTTCCGTCTGCACCTTTCACGCCGATAGTACCGTCTTTACCTGGTTTCCCATCTTCTCCGGCTTTCCCTACTGTAAAGCCTTCATTCAGCATCTTATCTACATCACTCTTACGAGCTACATCGGAAATCGTGACTTGATAAGCATCTTTATCTCCATGATTCTTATC
This sequence comes from Megasphaera lornae, assembly GCF_000214495.1. Classification (GTDB taxonomy): domain Bacteria; phylum Bacillota; class Negativicutes; order Veillonellales; family Megasphaeraceae; genus Megasphaera; species Megasphaera lornae. Next base: position 175 of record NZ_AFIJ01000037.1, read on the forward strand.
TTTCACATCCAATGTAACAGTTCCTGACGTATCCGGTGTATATCCCTTCGTATCCGTAGATGCCACCAACCGGAAATCGGTTGTTGCCTTAGCATTCGCATCTACTGCCTCAGATACTTTTTGCAATTGATCTTCCGTAGCAGCACGACCGGATGTAATATTCTTACTATCCCATGTCTTATTGCTCAAACCGGTCAAACTTCCGGAAGATAAAGAAGTAGTCTCTTTCTTAGAACCCGGCGTACCGTCACCTTCATCATGAATTGTAATTCCGGATTTATTAAGATTAATATAATGCTTGCTCTGTGCATCAGAAATTATCGTTTCTGTAGGACTCGTAAAGCTAATATTATCATCCTTATCTTTTGTTAATATTCCTTTTTCATTGATAATAGTTGTTTCGGTTTCTACTTTACCGCCATTTTGAACGGTCTTGGTAAATTCAGCACTTTCCAATTTTCTCAGATTCTTCGCTAATTTAATATCCAGTTTACCGTTTTTATCTTTTTCTTTCTCAGCAACTACACCGATGTTTTCATCAGTCAATTGTTCAACATTCTTTTCTCCACCGATGATTTCCACGGTTTCATTCAGTTTGGAGTAGAAGTTTCCTACATTGCCGGCAAATTTCAAGCCATCATCCAAGGTCGCTACAGAGTGCGGATTCTGTCCGTCCGGATCGGTAATGACAATGCGTTTAATGGTTGTCGTACCGTCTACACCCGGTTTCCCTTCGTCACCTTTTTCACCGCGAATGGAAAGACCGTTTTGTCCATTTGTCCCGTTCAAGCCGATAGAGCCGTCTTTACCGTTAATAACGACAGCACTTCCGTCTTTCCCGATAACTTCCACTTTACCGTCTTTACCCGGTTTACCGGCTTCTCCCGGTACTGCTTTTTCACCGAATACCGGTGTATCTGATAAGCGATAGG
>NZ_AFIJ01000036.1 GCF_000214495.1 Megasphaera lornae
ATATCTTCTTCCCTGTCAAGACTGAATTTATTTTACTGCCGCATACGTTTAGCCGTCTCTCCTTTTCTTGCAGAAAATCATCCTTACGGATACGGGGTTATCCCGCTATACCTATGCTTTCCGGCCGAAAAAAAGGTTTCCTATCGGAGCGATAAGAAACCTTTTTATAAAACATAGGGGTTATTTGACATAATACACACGATTCTCTTTGCGTTTTAAGGGCGGCGGCAATTCCCCGTCCATATAGCCTAACGCACAATGACCGATCCCTTCATAGTCTCCTTCAATATGAAGATCTTGTAAAAATTTTCGTCCCGCCGGTAATTCAAATTCTTCTTTAGCACGATGGATCCAGCAACTTCCCAATCCCAATGAATGGGCCGCCAACATTAAATTTCCCATAACTAAACTGCCGTCATATACACCGTTGGGAAACTTTTTATCCGCTATAACAATAAGAATAACAGGAGCCCCGTAAAACGGATCTCCCTCCTTGTCGCCGCCCCAAATTCGACGATTTTCTTCCCGAAAATATCGGCATACTTGCGGAGATGTTACGGCAATAATCTTCGTAGCTTGACGATTTCGGCTGCTGGCCGCATATAAACCGGCTTCTATTACTTGCTCAATTAACGCGGGATCTACCGGATCCGGTTTAAAACGACGAATACTCCGTCGCTCTTTCATGGCTTGCAACACTTCATTCATACTTCGTCACTCCTCTTCTTTTTTCTTATTGTACCATGCTCTTATATGATTTTCATCTTTTATCGGATAACCGATATATAAAAATGCGGTGCAAATACATAGTATTTGCACCGCATAACGTACGATATGACAATTATTTCAGTTCAACCGTAGCGCCGGCTTCTTCCAATTTAGCTTTGAGAGCTTCCGCATCAGCTTTAGCGGCACCTTCTTTAACAGCTTTGGGAGCGCCGTCAACCAACGCTTTAGCTTCTTTCAAGCCGAGTCCGGTTGCTTCCCGTACTACTTTGATAACATTGATCTTCTTATCTCCGGCAGCGGTAAGAACAACATCAAATTCCGTTTTTTCTTCACCTGCTGCAGCAGCACCGGCGGGAGCAGCGGCAACGGCAACCGGAGCGGCTGCAGATACGCCGAATTTTTCTTCCATGTCTTTTACCAATTCGGAAAGTTCCAAAACAGTCATATTTTCAATGGCTTGCATAATTTCTTCTTTAGTCATTTTAAAATACCTCCATAAGTTGATTAGCTTTATAATACATTACACAATTATGCGCTTTCTTGTTCCGCTTTTTTAGCGCGTACCGCTTCAAGCACATATACGGCATTGCGAATATTTCCCTGTAATACATTGACCATACCGGAAATAGGCGCTTGCATACTGCCCACAATTTTCGCCAAAAGTTCTTCGCGGCTCGGCAAATTGGCCAACGCATTCACGGCTTCGGCATCAATAACCTGACCGTCTGCAATCCCGACTTTTACCGTAATAGCTTCCGTCTTTGTTTCTTTGATAAATTCTTTTAAAATTTTTGCAGGCGCTACTGCATCTTCCGTAGAATAAGCAATCGCTGTCGGCCCTTCCAAAAATTCACTCAACCCTTCATAGCCGACTTCCGTAGCGGCAATACGAGTCAATGTATTTTTAATAACCTTGTATTCCACATTTCCTGCCAAAAATTTTCGACGAAGTTTCGTTACTTCCGCTACCGTAAGACCTGTAAAGCCTACTAAAACGGCCCCTTTTGCAGATTGCAACTTTTCCTTCATATCGGCCACGACCGCAGCTTTTTCCGGAGCCACTTCATGTTTTGCATATGTCGACATGTTTTCGATACACCTCCTTAACATTTAGGATATATATCGTCTTAGCATAAAAAACGGCCTCCCGTACGGAGGCCGAACCGGGACGGCAAAATAAATTCAACCGACCGTTTCATAGCCTCAGATGGCGGACTTGCGTCCATTATACATACCTTCAGTCTACAGCTAAGAGAGATATTAATTTTCTTCCGCTTTTACAACGCCTTTAACGCTGAACGGATTGATTCGAATGCCGGGACTCATCGTAGAGCTTACCGTAATCGACTTGATATATTGACCTTTAGCCCCTGCCGGCTTTACTTTAATTAAAGTATCCACCAAGGTCGTCAAATTTTCCACTAATTTATTTGCTTCAAAAGACTTTTTGCCGATCGGCGAATGAATATTGCCCGCCTTATCCGTGCGATATTCCACTTTACCGGCTTTGCTTTCCGAAACCGCTTTGGCAACATCCATCGTAACCGTGCCGATCTTCGGATTCGGCATTAACCCTTTCGGACCGAGGATTTTACCTAAACGACCTACTTTGCCCATCATGTTCGGAGTGGCCACCGCTACATCGAATGCCAGCCAGCCGCCCTTAATTTTTTCAATCAGGTCGTCGCCGCCGACAAAATCGGCCCCCGCTTCTTGCGCTTCTTTTTCTTTGTCTCCTTGTGCAAATACAAGGACGGTCTTCGTCTTGCCCACGCCATGGGGAAGAACCAAGGCCCCGCGAACTTGCTGATCCGCATATTTGGGATCGACATTCAAGTTCACCGCCAATTCAACGGTTTCGTCAAATTTGGCAGTATCCATCTTTTTTAAGATGTCTATAGCATCCGCCGGATCGTATTGCTTATCGGTTTCAAACAACTTAACGGCTTCCGCATATTTTTTACCTACCTTCGCCATCTACTTTCCTCCTTTGTGGTTTAACGGAGATGTCTCCTTCCACATGCCTGCGTCAAAATTAATCGACAATTTCGATGCCCATGCTGCGGGCAGTGCCTTCAATCATCTTCATTGCCTGTTCCACGTCATTAGCGTTAAGATCGGGCATTTTAGTGGTAGCAATTTCACGAACTTTATCGCGACCTACTTTAGCCACTTTCTTTTTGTTCGGTTCCCCCGAAGCTTTTTCAATACCGGCCGCTTTTTTCAAAAGAACAGCGGCAGGCGGAGTTTTCGTAATAAAGGTAAAGGATCTGTCATCATATACAGTAATTTCGACAGGAATAATAAAGCCGGCTTGTTTTGCCGTGCGTTCATTAAATTCCTTTACAAAAGCCATAATATTGACACCGGCCTGGCCTAATGCAGGACCAATCGGAGGCGCCGGAGTTGCCTTACCAGCTTCACACTGAAGTTTTACCATTTTTGCTACTTTTTTTGCCATGGTGTTTTACACCTCCTTACATTACAAGATGTGGTAAACGAATATGTTTCAATTCTCCCACTCGCGAAAATTTTCGCTGATTAAGAAGTATTTATTCCAGACTTTTCTCAATTTGAGAATAGTCGACTTCTACCGATGTTTCCCGACCGAACATATCAATAAGACCTTTTAAAGTACCTTTTTCCTTATTGATTTCCGTAATGGTCGCAATAAAGTTTTCAAATGGGCCGGATGTGATGCGTACTTGTTCTCCAATGTCCACAGCAATCTGTATCTTCGGTTCTGCGTCAACGCCCTGCGACTTAAGTATACTTTTGACTTCTTCCTCCGTCAACGGAGTCGGCTTTGTTGCGGAGCCGACAAATCCGGTTACGCCGGGAGTATTGCGGACAACATACCAGGAGCGATCATTTACTTCCATTTCCACCAAAACATACCCGGGAAATATTTTGCGCTTAACTGTACGCTTTTTTCCGTCTTTCATATCCACTTCATCTTCCATGGGCACTAAGATCCGATTAATGACGTTTTCCAACCCCATCGATTTAACCTTGCGTTCCAACGTGGCCATGACTTTATTTTCATACCCCGAATATGTGTGAATAACATACCATTTCATACCGTTTTCCATTGATGCGCAGTCCTCCTATCCGACAATTATGCGGAGTAAATTAAAAATACGTGAAAATACTCCGTCAGAGATTCCCATCACCGCCATTACAATAATCGTAGTCACAATAACCATAATAATATAGCTGATAAGTTCTCTCTTTGTCGGCCAGATGACCCTTTTCATTTCCGCTTTTACGCCTTGAAAAAAGGATTTGCCCGGCTTTTTCTTATTCTTTTGTGCTGTTTTTTTAGCTGAAATTGCCATATAACCCTCTCACATCCAAATAAGATTAACGCACATCTTATTTCGTTTCTTTATGTAATGTTTCTTTCTTGCAGAACGGGCAGTATTTCTTCAATTCCAAACGATCAGGATTATTTTTCTTGTTTTTATTCGTCTGGTAATTACGCTGTTTGCATTCCGTGCATGCCAAAGTAACCGCTGTACGCATTCCCTACACCTCACTTAAAAATACTCGCAAGCCTGTTGCCTGCATAAGACTGCCTTTATAATTTATCATAACGTATAGGCAAAGTCAAGGAAAATTACCGGCAACTTAAAAAAAGCTAGGCCAATTTCCGTGCCTAACTTATTTAAAGGATATCATAATGCCATAATTTTGTCAACCGGCGATTTGAAATTTCCGTACTGTATAGCGCCGCCGCCCCTATCTTCGCTTATTTCACGGGGGCGACACCGTCGAGCTCGGTACGGACTATAAAAATAGAAATTTTAAAAACTTTTTTATTGCGACTTGACAAATACCGTTCTCATCTTTATACTATAAGAGTACTTGCCACTTTAGCTCAGCTGGTAGAGCATCTCATTCGTAATGAGAGGGTCGTTGGTTCAAATCCGATAAGTGGCTCCATACAAAAGGCTTTCCTTTTCAGGAAAGCCTTTTTTTTTACTTAATTGCAACACGCCTCTTCCGCATCCATTTTTTGAATAATTTCAGAAATCGTCGGACGGGCATCCACCATCCCGGAAATACTTCGATCGGCAATCTTCCAAAAAAGAAACGTAATGATTAATCCCGCCAAAGACCCCGCCATAATCCAATGTACCATACTTCCGCCGTAGGTTATGCCTAAAAAATACGCAATAACCGCCCCTATGCCGATAAATATAAGCGGTAAAATAAAGCATAAAAAAGAACCGAAAATCAAGTGTGCTTCTGTCACTTCATACCGTACGTTTTCTCCCTGCTTGGCACCTATCGAGTTATGCGCCGTAATAATGACATGTTCCGCGCCGAAGCAAGCTCCGCAAGCTACATACAGGCTGTCTTTGTCTACCCGCACGCGAGCTAATCCGTCCGCCAATATTTCTTCTACTACTCCTTCTCCTATACGCATATCCGCCCTCCTGAAAATAATTTCTTCTTCGCTGAAATAAAACCGTTCATATGTAAACCTATGTCAACTTATTAAAGTTGACATTTTGTTTTGAGAAATTTATACTAAAGACCATAGTCGTTTACTTTAATTTTTGTTTTAGAAAGGAGATTTACCCATGAATCCCGCGCCTGTCTTATCGTTTCACTCTCGTACCCGTTCTTTAGTTTTTATTGCTGTATTTGCCGCCCTTACGGCCGTCGGTGCATTTATTCGCATTCCTGTACCCGTCTGCCCCTTTACCCTGCAATTATTGTTTACCACCTTGGCGGGACTGCTGTTGGGGCGCTTCCGAGGCGGCTGTGCCGTGGGACTTTATGTCTTATTGGGACTTGCCGGCTTGCCCGTATTTACGGAAGGCGGCGGTCCCGCCTATATCTTTCAGCCGACCTTCGGATACTTGCCGGGATTTATTTTGGGCACTATGGTAACCGGATATATTGCGGAACATTTGCACGCACCCACTATAAAACAACTCATTTTAGCCGATATATCCGGACTGTTCTTCGTCTATCTTTGCGGTATGGTATATTTATATCTGATCACTACCGTATATATGGGACAGCCCATGACACTTCGGTCTTTATTTTTATATTGCTTTTTTTTAGCAGTTCCCGGCGACATTTGTCTTTGCATCATTGCCGCTATATTGGCAAAAAAATTAAAACATCATGGATTTTCAATATAAGAAAGGAGTTACTCCCATGTCCAAAGGATTATTTATTACAGGAACCGGCACGGATGTCGGAAAAACATATGTAACCGCCTTATTAATAAAAACATTACGTCAAGCGCACTACAATGCGGCCTATTATAAAGCGGCCATTAGCGGCGCCCCTTCCGTCGCCGCCGGAGATGCCGGCTACGTGAATCGGACGGCACAAATCAACGAACCGGAAAATCTGTTGGTTCCCTATACCTTTACCCATGCCGTTTCCCCCCATTTAGCCAGCAAGCTGGAAGGCATAACCATTGAAAAAGAAACGATACTCAACGGGTGGAAACAAGTAACCGCACGCTATCCGTACGTAACCGTGGAAGGTAGCGGCGGCATTATTTGCCCCATTCGCCACGATACAACGGCTTGTTATAATTTAGAAGACATTATTCAGTGGTTTCATCTTCCCTGTATTATTGTAGGGACAATCGGACTCGGCTCCATTAACAGCTTTGTGCTTACGGCTCATTATATGCAAAGTAAACATTTACCGGTAAAAGGACTCATAATCAATCGTTATCACGGCGGAATAATGGAAGACGATAATATAGCCATGATTACGGAACGCACAGGCTTACCCGTATTGGCCGTCGTTAAAGAGGGCGACACCTCCCTCTCTGCGGATCCGCATAAATTAGCCGCCTTATACGAAGGAGTATAGCCTATGTCACCGTCAGATTTATTAGCCTTTGATCAAAAACATATTTGGCATCCGGCGCAACAAATGAAAGACGGGGAAGTTTTTCCTCCTATTATTATTGATCATGCGCAAGATTGCTATTTATATGATGTGAATAATAAAGAATATATTGATATTATCAGCTCGTGGTGGTGCAATCTGTTGGGGCATTGCCATCCGGAAATAAATGCCGCTTTAAAAGCGCAACTGGACAAAGTGGAACATGTGATTTTTGCTAATTTTTCCCATCGTCCCGCATTAAACGTATGTCAAAAATTATTGCCCTATTTACCGCAAGGACTTACACGCTTTCAATTTTGTGATAACGGCTCTTCGGCCGTAGAATGCGCGTTAAAATTAGCCTTTCAATATCAACTGCAAACAGGACGGGGGCAACGTAAAAAATATATGTGCCTGGACAGCGCCTATCACGGAGAAACAATCGGCGCCCTTTCTGTAGGTTCTATGGATCTATATACTTCATTATATAAACCTTTAATGATGAATAACATCCATTTTGACGGTCTTGACTGTTATCGCTGCCCCTATGGAAAAACGCGTACCGCTTGCAACTGTGAATGTTTTGAATCGGCCGAAAAAGCCTTTTCCCGCTACGGCAAAGAAACGGTAGCTGTCATTGTGGAGCCCTTACTGCAGGGAGCCGCCGGTATGCGTATGTATCCCCCGGCTTACTTAAAAAAATTGCGCCGTCTTTGTAATGCCTATGACGTACTGCTCATTGACGATGAAATAGCCGCCGGCTTCGGACGGACGGGTACCATGTTCGCCATTGAACAAGCCGGCGTCACTCCGGATATTTTGTGTACCTCCAAAGGACTGACCGGCGGCTATTTACCTATGGCATTGACCATTACTACCGAAAAAATTTATCAAGCCTTTTATGCGGATTACGGCGAGCACAAAGCTTTTATGCACAGCCACACTTACGCCGGCAATCCTCTGGCCTGTACCGCCGCGGCAACGGTCTTAACCATTATAAAACGGGATCATATCTTATCTCATGCCGCAACCAAAGGCGCCTATTTACACACCTGTTTAAAAGAACGCCTGGGAAATCATAAAAACGTAGGCGAAATTCGTCATTTAGGAATGATAAATGCCATAGAAATTGTCAAAGATCGAAAAACCAAAGAAGCGTTTTCGCCTTCACAACGCATCGGCTGGCATATTTTTCGTCAAGCCATGCAGCACGGCTTGGTACTCCGTCCGATCGGCGATATTTTATACTTCAATCCGCCACTGATTATGAAAGAAGAAACCCTCGCCGCGGCGGTAGATATTTGTGCCGCAACGATAGAAACGGTATTAGGTTCCTAATCGTGTTGCAACACATAGTCCGCCGCCGATTTTACATGCTGTTTAATCTCTTCATAAGTCTGTCCCGGCTGCGCTTCATATAGTTTTTTTGTCCCTAAAAACAACGACGGTACATAATAATAAGAATGACCGGCAACCGCTTCCGGTTCCTGCGTTTCTTCATGCCACTGTACGGTAATCGCCGCATATGCCGGATCTTCCTTGACCAACTCTTTCCACGCCTCCCAAGCATTCCGACAATAAGGACAGGAGGCTAAATAAAATCCTGTAATTTTTTTCATAAAATCCTCTTCTTTCCGTTAATACGAACATAGACGGTCATGCACATCGACATGACCGTTTTTTAATGCTTATCGCAACACGAGGCAATCCCGTCCGTCAACGTTCCTTGCAGCAAAGCCGTCACCGCTTCATCCGCCGCCATAGTTATGCCCGCATGCAAAACAATATGAGCCGCTTGCAACCCTTGTTGCGCACCGGCGCCGATACCGCCGCAAATAACTTCCGTAGTACCGTGCGCTTGTAAAAACGCAATAACCGCACCGTGACCGGCACCTGCCGTTGCCGAAATTTGAGAAGAAATAATATGAGATCCCTGTATCGTATAAAATTTAAATTCTTTCGCTTTACCGAAATGTTGAAAAATATGACCGGCGTCATAAGGAACTGCCACTATCATAAATCATTACCTCTCTTTTTACATAAACTTCCCGCCAATATAAGATGACTAAATTATAGAATAGTATACCAATCTTGTCAACAAAAGAGCCCTAGCGCAAGGTTCGAATATTAACCCGTATAATATAAAAATTTTTCACATCAAACGACAATGTATGCCCGCCTCTATCGTTATATATATACAACGTTTTATTTTTATAGGTATAATACCGATCCGCCTTTCCGTATGCTCGTGTTAAACAATCCGCCCGCATACCGGCGGCAATTCCTGCCGGAGTTTTTAAATTATTCGCCGTACAAGAAATATAACAAGCTTGTCCGTTTTTTGCTGTAAACCCGACAACCAACTTTCCGCCATAGTTATATTCGATAAACGTTTCTCCCGTATCTGCCTGTACAACAGTTTCCTGCAACGGTTTGCCATATATCTTTTCTGTATACGCCGCATTACATCCCGGCGTCATCCCGCCAATCGCGATCTGCCGATTGTTGATATGCGCCTGCACCGCATCGCCATTTCCTAATAAAAAAATAAACATCCTAAAAGCATACTTATTTTTATAATAAATTTCATGCTATCAACACCTTATACTTCATATTTTATAAAGTATATACTTCTTTTTCGCATTTCTCAATCTTCTAAGATCAAAAAAAACAACGCCTGCAACTACGAGGTACGTTCGTCATCGGTTTATACCGTAAAAAAATACGCCTTCGTCGCTGCCGCGTTGTTCGGTTTCCTTATCCTATTCCCGGGATGCCGGCGTTGTCGCCGGCATAGAATGCGTATCCGAGGGCGTCTTTATCGCCTGCAGGACATATTGTTTACGAGATGTTAAATTCCCCTGCATATGAAAAAGAATTTTCATATATCGGCTATCCGCATATACACTATCATTTTTAATAATTCCCGGCGCCATTCCGTAAGAAGTTTCTATTTGCCGTTGTTTATCATTCCATTGGGCCGCTACCCGTAATTGTTGCGCCACCGAAAAAACAGGAATATATATATGTCCTTGTTTTCCCAAGGCACGTTTTGTCAATTTTTGCGAACCTATATACAGAGAATATGCTTTCGCCACATACGTAGGTTTTCCGTCCGCCCGCTTTATTTTAGCCGCAATAGCCGCCGGCGTTTCAAAATCTTCCACCCCGTAGCCGCGAAGAGCCTTTTGCACTTGTGCCGCCGTTAACGGTTGCCGCTCATATCCGTCCGGATAAATGTAATACGAAATCGTATGATCCGAAGCCCGATCGATGACAATACGGTCATAATAAATCATGACCGGCGTCCCTACAGTAACCCGGGAAAACAATCCTTCTATATCGTTTCCCTTCATACGCACACAACCGTGCGATACATATTTTCCTACCGATTCGGGATGGTTCGTACCGTGAATACCGTAACTCCCATAAAATCCCATCCACCGCTTACCTACCGGATTATTCGGGCCGGGGCCGATACGCATTTGCGTATTTTGCGGATTTACCCACGTCGGATTGACCGCCTTGTTCTGAATAACAAAACGACCGGTCGGCGTGGGCGTTCTGCGTGTTCCCACGCCGACCGGATATATCGCCGCTTTTTGACCGTTTTCATATAACGTCAATATACGACTCGCTAAATTAATAGCAATACGAGTTCCCGGCTGTTCCTGTACTGCAGGAATATGTTCAGCAGCGCAAGGCATTCCTGCCATACTGAAAGTAAAACCTGCGAATACTCCCAACAGCCCGACAAGTCGTTTTATGTATGTTGCTGCCGACATATCTTTATCCTTTCTTACACCAATTTTTTATGATTTCCGAAGAGACCGTGCACGCACTAAAAAACCGCGAATGACTTCACAAGAATGTTTAAATTTATCTTTTTCTTCTTCATGTAAGGTCATTTCCACCACTCGTTCGATCCCCCGCCTGCCGATAATACACGGCACGCCGGCTGCCACATCCTTTTCTCCGTATTCGCCGTTTAATGCGACCGAGCAGGGCCAAAGGAGTTTCTGATCATGAAAAACAGCGGTAATTATCATATTTACTACATTGGCAATGCCGAATTCCGTGCATCCTTTCCCGTCAATTTCCACGTCACCGGCCATCTTTACTTCTTCTTGTAACGCTGCCAAGTCCAACTCTTTATATTTTTTATCTTCCTGCAAAATGTGGGCAAACGCTTTGCCGTTTACAAAAATATGCGACCATACAATAAAGCCCGAATTGCCATGTTCACCCATACAAAAAGCCTGTATAGACGTACGACTGACCGATAAATGACGCGATAACACCCGCAGCAAACGATATGTTTCCAAACTCGTTCCGGTACCGAAACAACGTTGTCGCTCCCATCCCATCGCACGTCGTATATACTCACATACAATATCGGCAGGATTGGAAACACTGATCATAATGCCCTGAAAAGAATGTTGTTTTAACCGGCCGATAATTTCATTCGCCATACGAATGGAATCATCAAATAAATCCAATCTATTTTCTCCGGGACGACGACTGCGCCCGAATGCCGTCACTAAAATTTGCGCATCTTCTACATCGGTATATGTACCGGAACGGATCACCGTACTATGGCCGCATATACTGCCGCGCAAACTGTCATCTATATCCATCGCCTGTGCGGCCGCTTTTTCTTTTTCTATATCCAATAGCACAATTTCATCCGCTATCCCCGATTGTGTTAAACTCAACGCCACATGAGAGCCTACATGGCCGGCACCGATAATTACTACTTTTCTTCGTTCCACGGATATTCCCTCCCTTTTTCCGCTTCTTGTTTTTTATTATACCATATATTTACTACTTAGAAAGAATAAGAAAAACACGTATTTATGCCGTTTTATAAATAATTCACCGCTTTAAAAAGGTATATTGCAACCTACAGGACATAAAAATTTAGACTTTTTTTATCACAATGTATCCTTACCCCGGAATTTCCCGTTCTGTTACGCCGGCCGTATGAAAAAGGCAATAAAAAAGCGCTCTTAATGCGTGCTTTTTTATTGCCTTTTCTTTTAATAAATACTGTCGTTATCTAACGATAAATACCCCATATCATATACATCCTTACCTTCAGAAATACATTTATTTATAATTTCCATCACCTCAATCTTAGATTTATCCCTCAATACGGGAATAGTCGGAAAAGAATCATGGAATGTCTTTTCATATAGCTCTATCGCTTTATCAATTTCCGCCATGTATTTCACGTCCTTTACTATTTTCAACAAGACGTCCTAACTATTAGATGGAAATTTTTTCACCTATTCCGGTTTTTATCGTTACTATATCCTATGGTATACCTAAAAATAAAACCGAAGATAACCCCGGCGATTTATCTCCAAAACCCCGTTCACCTATAGTATCCATATTAATTTTTATGTAACATAATCCGCAAAATTTCCGGATCCGTTTCTTTCATTCCCTGACACGCCAACATGCCTATATTCCGAATACATTCATCCACATCAAACGCAACCAAACCGTCATTTCCGCCTACTCTAATTCCTTCCAACGCCAATAAAACAGCTTTGTACGCAGCGGCGCTCGCCGATGCCACTTTCATCGAACAACTGTTGGCTGCGCCGTCGCAAATCATCCCCGGTAAATCGCCGGTCATGCTGCAAATCGCATCTATAACCACTTGTCGATCATGCTGTGCGGCTAACAGCCACGCCATCCCCGCCGCCGCTCCGACACAAGCCGTAAGTGCCGCACAAAGTGCGGATAATTTGGGTAAAAACGCATGGGCATATATTGCCGTCATATGTGATAAGGTGACGGCACGCAAGCGTTCTTCCGGTTCCGCATGCACATAATCCGCCACGGCAACTACCGGCATGGTGGCGGAAATCCCCTGATTACCGGAGCCGGAATTCGTCATGGCCGGTAATTTTGCTCCGCCCATTCGCGCATCCGATGCCCCTACAGTACGGATAACTACCATCGATTGTAAATCTTTTCCCATTAATCCTTTTTCCTGATGTTTTGTCAAGGTGGCGCCGATACGTAAGCCATATTCGCCATGTAAACCTTCACGGGATAAAGTTTCATTCATCGTCGCCGCCGTTTTCATAAACGCAATCGCTTGTACAGGAACTTGTTCTGCAAAATCAATAATCTCCTGTATCGACAAGGATTGTAAAAACTTAACTTTATCCTCTTTACCGCTCCCGTCGTCCCGTTTTTTTTGAAACACAACTGTACCGTCTTTTTCTATACGAATCACCTGCGTATGATTATCGGCAATACATACTTTCACTCGATGACATTTACCGATTAACAATGCTTCCGCATACAATACATACGGCACTTCCCGAGCAATCTCGACGGTTACGCGACCGGCATCCGCCATAGCGGCACCGGCCGCCACCACTTCCGGCGTAAGTCCTTCCAATACTTGTAATCCCGCATTCGCATCACCGCCCAACGCACCGACAGCGGCGGCAATATATAACCCGGGACGTCCCGTTCCGGGAACCATGACGCCCATCCCGTTTTTCATTAAATTAGCCGAAACCCTTGCTTGTATCGTTTCCGCCGGTTCTCCCAGTTCTCGCGCCGCTACTGCCGCCGCAAACGCTAAGGATACCGGTTCTGTGCACCCCGTTGCCGGCACTACATCCGTTTTTAAAATACCAATCATTTTTTCCCAAGTTTCCTTCATGTGCTCACCTCATTTATATCTCTACAATATTATTCTTGTCGTATACGATTTAAGTATCTGTATATAGTAGGTATCGATACGGATAAATGTACCGCCAAGGCGGTAATCCCTCCTTTTAACAAAAATAATCCGTCTTCTTTTAATTGTCCCGTAATTTGCAACCGTTCCTTGACGGATAATCTCGAAGGAGACACGTTATACGGCGCCAATCGCTTGGCAATCATACTGTTCATCATACTATCCGCATCGACATGAAAATGTTCTTGTATAGGTACAGTAACTTCACGAGCCGATACTTCTTCCGAAAAATCCCCCAAAATAAACCGATCCAGTATTTTTCTGGCTGTAAAATAGGTATGTACATCATAATTTAAACATAAAATGCCGATAATACGACCTTCCCGATTCCGAATAAAATAAGAAGAAGAACGAAACGTTTTTCCCGAATGTCCCCGCCCTCCATAATTTACCGAATATAAATCTTTCCGCAACGTCCCCTTTTGCAGCACTTTTAACGTAAAATCCGTTAAAGGGCCGCCTATTTTTCTGCCGCTCACGTGTCCGTTGGCAATAGCTATAATAGAGTGTTCCCGATTGCCGACATCATGTAAGACTACTTCACAATGCGTTCCCAATGCTTTCCCTAAAAAAGCGACTAACGGAATATATTCCGCAACCTCCTTCATAGACCGACACTCCTTTTATTATTCTGAAAAAATTTTATCATTATAAGAATAGAAACGTCAAGAAAAAAAGACTTTCTATAGACACAATGTCCTATAGAAAGTCTTGCCGCTCTTACAACGGATGCGCACTCGCCACTTTCGGTTTACGCGGATATTGGCGGGGAGAATCATGAGTCTTATGAATATAAATAACCGCTCGTGTATCCGGTAAATTTCCCAATTGAACCTTTCGTACACGATATACCGTGCCGCCTAATAGAGAAACCGCGCGCTCGGCTGCTTTTAATTCCGTTTCATATCGGGCTCCCTTTAAGGCAATCATATAGCCGCCTTTTTTTACATACGGTAATGCCCATTCCGCCAAAACGGACAACCGCGCTACGGCCCGACTCGTTACCAAATCAAACTGTTCACGGTAAACGTCTTGATGCGCCAAATCTTCCGCTCGCCCATGCAAACAGACAGTCTGCTTGATTTGCAATAAATCCGTTACGCAAGAAATAAACTGCAACCTTTTTTTTAAAGAATCAAAAAAAGTGAGCTGTAAATCCGGACGATAAATTTTTAACGGAATGCCGGGAAATCCGGCACCTGTCCCTAAATCCAACACAGTGGCCCGCACCTTAAAAATCTCTTCATCATAGCAAGACAAACTGTCGGCCATGTGCTTCAAGGCCACCTCATCAGGCGCCGTCAACTTTGTCAGATTCATTACCTTATTGATTTCCACTAAATATTCAAAAAATTTTGTATATTGCTCCATTTGTTGCGGTTGTATAGATAAGCCCAACGCCGTGCAGGCCTGATATAATTCAGTTTGAAACATGGTCTTTTCCTTCCCGTTTATATTGCTCCAAATAAATCAATAGCGCCGTAATATCTGCCGGCGAAACGCCGGATATCCGTCCGGCCTGCCCGATAGAACGCGGTCGTATACGGGCCAATTTTTCTCTTCCTTCCGCCGATACGGTCGTTAAAGAATCATATTGTATGGAAGGTGGTAATAATTTTTGTTCTAAACGATTCATTTTTTCCACTTGTTCCGCTTGCCGTTCAATATACCCTTCATATTTAACCATAATTTCCATTTCTTCTTGTACTTCCGCACTGACAGACGGCAATAAAAATACTTGCTGTAACGTATCATACGTTACTTCATTCCGCCGTAATAAATCATAGGCTGTAGTCCCCGTACGAACGGGAGCGGTGCCGATACGGCGTAATTTTTCCTGCGTTATGGCAGTGGGCGTAACAGCACATTCTTTTAACGCTTTCAGCGCTTCTTGAATAGCCTGTTGTTTCTGTTGAAATACAGCGTACCTTTCAGGTGTAACCAACCCAATATCATACCCTTTTTGTGTAAGCCGCAAATCGGCATTATCCTGCCGCAATAAAAGACGGTATTCCGAACGACTGGTCATCATTCTATACGGTTCCTGCGTGCCTTTCGTAACTAAATCATCAATTAAAACCCCGATATACGCTTCTGCCCGGGTTAATATAAAAGGGTCCTGTTGCAAGACAAACCGCGCCGCATTAATACCGGCAATAAGTCCCTGCGCCGCAGCTTCTTCATACCCGCTGGTACCGTTTGCCTGACCGGCGGAATACAATCCCTCTTTCTCTTTTACCGCTAATGCGGCGTCTAATTGCAGCGGATCCAAACAATCATATTCAATGGCATAAGCGGGACGCATAATTTTTACATCTTCCAATCCGGGAATCGTTTTTAAAAATGCATATTGTACATCTACGGGCAAACTGGTACTCATCCCTTGAATATACATTTCTTCCGTCATTTTTCCTTCCGGTTCAATAAATAATTGATGCCTTTTTTTATCTGCAAAGCGTTGAATTTTAGATTCAATAGAAGGACAATAACGCGGTCCAATCCCTTGTACTGTACCATTACACGTAGGTGCGCGGTGTAAATTATCCCGAATAATACGATGCGTTTCTTCATTAGTAAACGTTAACCAGCAACAATCCGTATTGCGATTTTGCCGCGGTAATAAAAAAGAAAACGCATGGCCTTTGGTATCGCCTTCTTGTTTTTCCATTTCTTCTGTGCGCAACGTACGACGATCCACTCTCGCCGGCGTTCCCGTTTTAAAACGCATTAACCGAATACCGGCCTGCCGTAAAGAAGCGGATAACGCTTCTGCGGATCGTTGTCCCATAGGTCCGCCGGCATAGGAACAGTCACCAATTAAAATTTTTCCTTTCAAATAGGTTCCGGTAGCCAAAATAACCGCTTTTGCCCGATATACTTCCCCCAATTCCGTTACTACACCGGTTACTTTATTACCCTCAAACAAAAGTTCTGTAATAAGCAACTGTTTTACATCCAAATTTTTTTGATTTTCCAACGTTTTGGTCATCGTCATTTGATATACTTTTTTATCGGACTGCGCGCGTAAGGAATAAACCGCCGGTCCTTTACCGGTATTCAACATCCGCATTTGAATACAAGTCTTATCCGTATTAATTGCCATCTCTCCGCCAAGCGCGTCAATTTCCCGCACTAAATGGCTTTTTCCCGGACCTCCTACTGCCGGATTACACGGCATTAAAGCAATATTATCCAAATTCAAGGTACAGATCAGGGTTCGTACACCCAACCGTGCCGCAGCCAAAGCCGCTTCACAGCCGGCATGCCCGGCACCGATCACAATCACGTCATATGTATCAACTACAAACATGACTTATGGGCCTCCTTTATTTTCCTAAACAAAATCTGCTGAATATTTCTTTAACAATATCCGCACGCACATGTTGCCCTGTAATGTCCCCCAACATTTCCCAGGCTTCACGAATGTCAATAATCGCCAAATCTATCGGCAATCCCGCTTGTAACGTATGCAGCGCCCGATCCATCGCCGCTTTGGCCTGTCTTGCCGCTTCTATATGTCGCACATTCGCCAATAAAACATCCGCACCGGTATTCCAACCGCTTGACAATACATACTGTAAAAGCGCCTTTTGTAACCCTTCTATCCCTTTACCGGTACGGGCGGAAAGAGAGAGTACGGGAAAACCGTATGCTTCTATTTCTTTTTTATCCATCCGCGAAGATACATCGCTTTTATTTAAAATAACCCATGCCGGTTTATCTTTAATTTCCTGTAAAAGCGCTTTTTCCTCTTCTTGTAACCTATGGGAACCGTCCAAAACTAACAGAATGATATCCGCCGTATCCATATAAGAACGGGCTTTAGCCACCCCGATCCGTTCCACTTTATCGTCCGTCTTACGAATTCCCGCAGTATCCACCAAACAAAAAGGAATGCCCGACAACGTAATCCAAGCTTCAATCACATCTCGCGTAGTTCCCGGAACCTCCGTTACAATCGCTTTATCTTCTTCCAGCAAACGATTTAATAAACTGGATTTCCCGGCATTTGGAAGCCCGTTAATAACTACTGTAATACCGTCCCGAATCATTTTTCCGGTCCGTGCCCGCCCCAACATATTCTCCAGGGCATCCCTCATTTCTTGTAGAGAGCCTGCAATATCCGGCACTTCTATTTCTTCCAAATCTTCTTCCGGATAATCTACGGTTACTTCTAAACGAGTAATAAACGTAGTCAGATTTTGCAACATATCATTCACAACTTCCGACAGCTTTCCTTCCAACTGCCGCACCGCTCTCGTAACGCCCGCTTCACTCTTTGCCTGAATAATATCCATTACGGCTTCCGCTTGTGCTAAATCTATACGCCCGTTCACAAACGCGCGTTCTGTAAATTCACCGGGACGAGCTAATCGCACACCTTGTTCTAAAACCAGCGTTAAAATTTTTTGTATAACTTTGATCCCGCCATGACATTGTATTTCCAATACATCTTCCGCAGTATAAGAGTGCGGTCCTTTCATAATCAAAACCAGTACTTCATCGATTACCGCACCGTTCCGCTCTGTTATATGTCCGTATTGTACCGATTTATCCCGTCGTTGTGCCAACGGTACGGCAGATGCGCTGCGAAATAAAACATCACCGACAGAAAACGCTTGGTCACCGCTAATCCGTATAATACCGACGCCGCTTTCTCCCGGCGGAGTGACAATAGCGGCAATAGTTTCATTAGTACTGCACATGACAATGCTCTCCTTTCAAAAAAACCGGTGCAGAAGCACCGGTTTTTTCTACACATCATTACGCTTCGTAATGAATTACAACATGACGATACGGTTCTTGTCCGTCACTATCCGTCTGTACATGTTCTTCTTGTTGTAACGCTAAATGAATAATTTTTCGTTCATATCCATTCATAGGCTCCAACACTACATCTTCTTTTGTTTGACGCACGCGTGCCGCTAATCGCAACGCTAATTTACGTAATGCAATTTCCCGTCGATGGCGATAATTTTCAATATCCAACATAACAAAATAGCGTTCATTTTCATTTTGATTGGTTGTTAAATTCGTTAAATATTGTAACGCATCCAGCGTTTGTCCGTGTTTGCCGATAAGAACGCCCAAATTTTTTCCATGTATATGAAGGATGATTTTATCCGGCTTAATCATTTTTTCAATCATGACCGACAACCCCATTCGGGTTAATACAGTTTGTAAAAAATTTTTTGCTTTTGTTGCCGCTTCTTCAACCGTAAAACTTGTTTCTTCCGAAGGAACAGCAGGAATCGCAGCGGAAATACTTACCGGTTGTGCTTCTTGTGTTTTGATGGCCGACGGTGCCGCCGTTTCCGGTACTTCCAATCCGGTATGAATATTTTCTTTTTCTGTTACCCGTACACGTGCCGGCTTATTTCCGAAACCTAAAAAACCGCTTTTCGGTTCTTCCAACACTTCCACCGTAACTTCATCTTCAATTAACCCCAATTTAACTAAACATGAACGTACTGCATCTGCAATTGTTTTCCCTGTTCCTTCCACACTTCTCATGATTACTCTCCTTTATCGGTACCATGAAACATAATCATTTGTTGTGCCCATTGAAATACATTCGATAATACCCAGTAAATAACCAAGCCGCTGGGAAAACGCCAGCTAATCCATCCGATAAACAACGGCATAACAATTTGCATAATTTTTTGTTGCGATGCCTGGCCTTCTCCTTCCGTTACTTGTGCACCGGTCATTTGTTTTTGAATTAAAAAAGTGGATAAGGCGGATAAAACCGGCAATACATGCGTCGGATCCGGCGAACCCAAACTGGGAAGCCATAAAAAGCTTTCAAAATGAGGATCATAAGGATAATTACGTAACGCATAAAAAATAGAAATTAAAAAAGGCATTTGAATAATAATCGGTAAACAGCCGGAAAGCGGATTAACACCTGTTTCTTTATATAATTTCCGCATTTCTTCCTGCAGTTTTTTCTGATTTCCTTTATATTTCTTTTGTAATTCTTTAATTTTCGGCTGAATAACCTGCATTCCCTGCATGGACTTAATTTGTTTGGCCGTTAAAGGAGAAAGAATAAACTTAATAATTAACGTCAGCATAATAATCGCCGCACCGTAGCTCGGATATCCTATATGCTGTGTAAACGTATAACAATATGTTAAAAATGTAGACATTATATATGTTAAGGGACTGATAATATGTGCAAACAAGTGTGTCAACTCCTGTCAGTTTAAATATATAGTCGTTCTTTTCTCAAAACGAATCCTTACGGTACCGGATCATAACCGCCCGGATGAAAAGGATGGCATTTTGCAATACGCCTCAATGTAAAATAACTCCCTTTCACAACACCGTACTTCTGTAAAGCCTCTATGGCATAGGCGGAACAGGTAGGATAAAACCGGCAGCACGGTCTATGCAATGGAGATAACCATTGTTGATAGAACTGAATTAAAATAATAAAAATATTTTTCATACGTCATCGCTTCTTCGATAAGATTCCGGCTATACGTAATACTTTTAAAATATAGTACTCTGCTTGTGCAAAGTTGATATTTTTTAACGGGCTGCGACCGATTAACACTAAATCAAATCCGGAACCTAACTCTTGTCGATGTAAACGATATACTTCTTTCATCAATCGGCGACAACGATTCCGTTCTACAGCACACCCGATTTTTTTTCCTGTAACAAAACCCATACGAGTACACTGTTTAGAAGATCGCGCCATGACATATAAAACAACATATCGATTTACATAAGATTTACCATATCTATATACAAGACGATATTCTTTATTCTTTCGTAGCCGACTATCTTTGGTTAATTCATACATAAATTACATTCCTAAAAAATGCCGGAAGAACAGAAAAATCCTTTATCGGACTCTTCTGTTCCTCCTCTAAATAATTAAGCGGAGAGTTTTTTACGACCTTTCAAACGGCGTCTTTTTAATACCATACGGCCCCCCTTGGTTTTCATTCTTTCACGAAAACCGTGCGTTCTTTTTCTCCACAATGTATTCGGCTGATATGTCTGTTTCATATGAGACACCTCCTTTATTGCACTAGACCAGCAATATGAATTTACACCATAACAGCATAATTATATTCAAAAAGACTGTTACTGTCAATTATTTTTCCATATTTACACTTTATTTTTATCCTAACCCCGCCCTTAAAATAAACCTGTTTTTTATTAAACTTGCCCCCTTCCCTTCTTTTGTTGTAAAATGTGGATAGAAAAATATTTATTAACATCATATCCACATTTTGTGGATAAATTGTTTTCAGTCCGAAACATAGTATTTACGTATGTTTTCGGACTTTTTTAGCCGAACGTATACACTGCTGTGCTCATTTTTCATCCACAATACGTATAGACTTACTTTTTCTATTTACTTTTTTTCCACAAAATAATCCCCTATAGTATCCACTTTTATATACACAAAAAATAACCGTTACTTCTCCTACTATAGCTGAATTAATGATAATAGCATAATGTTTTTAATCCCCATTTATCCACAAAAATGTAATCGTACAGATAGGAATGATCATGATGAAAGAAATGGATGTAACTTCTTTATGGATCGGCATGTTGGCGCAATTAAAACAAGCCTTGCCGCCGACTATTTACAATACTTGGATTGAGCCGTCTTTGTTACCTTATTCATATGAAAATAATCAACTTATTCTTGATACGGCACAACAATTTTTGCGTACCTATTTAAGTAAAAATTATTTAGAAGATTTAAAGCAAGCGGCACTTGCCGTAACCGGCACGCCGACAGAAATAAAATTGATTTGCAGTGCTAAAGAACCGATTCCTACAGAACCGGCAGTAGCGGAAACCATTCATATCAAAGATACCCGCGAGCCGCAATCTGTCGACAAAAAAGAGCCTCTTCAGCCGCTATCCTTACGAGGTACCGCCAATACGATCGACAGTGCTCCCGACTTATTAATAAAAGAAGCAAAATCCCTGCCTATTACGGAAAACACAACGCCGGAAAATCAACTGGACGCTTCTTATACATTTGATAATTTTATTGTCGGCAACAGTAATCGTTTAGCAGTTGCTAAAGCATTTGCCGTTGCCGATGCACCGGGACGTAAGGAATTTAATCCTTTATATATATATGGTGCCAGCGGATTAGGAAAAACCCATTTAATGCATGCAATCGGCCATCGTATTTTAGAAAAATTTCCTCATATGCGTTTACGCAGTATTACCAGCGAAGACTTCGTCAATGAATTTATCAAATGTATTCAAGATAAAAATACCGAAAGTTTTCGTCGTCAATATCGAAATATAGATGTCTTATTAGTAGATGACATTCAATTTTTAGGGCGTGGTGACAAAGACAGCTCGAAAGAAGAATTTTTCCATACTTTTAATAAATTACAACAAGATAAAAAACAAATTGTATTAACCAGCGATCGACCGCCGTTGGATATTGAACGCATGGAAGAACGTTTACGAAGTCGCTTTCAAAGCGGCTCCGTAGCTTGGATTGATCCGCCCGATTTGGAAACCAGAACGGCTATTTTAAAAACCTGGGCAGAAAAAATTCATTTGTCTATAGATAATGAATCAATAAATTATATTGCCGCCAATGTAAGTGAAAATATTCGTGAATTAAGCGGCGCATTTAATAATATCCAAGTATTGGCTTCTGCCGAAAAAGCACCGGTCACGTTATCTATGACCCAACGTGCCATACGATATTTAGTAAATAATCAAGAAGAAAAAAAATATGTCTCAACAGATGAAATTATTAATACGGTTTGTCAATTTTATTCGGTTACATATAAAGATATTATGGGAAAAAAGAAAACCAAAGACATTGCGTTGCCGCGACAAATTGCGATGTATTTATGTCGTGAATTGACGGAACATACGTATCCGCATATAGGTACCGTATTCGGCGGGCGTGATCATACAACCGTTATGCATGCTTGTTCTAAAATAAGTCAAAAAATGAATGAAAATGATCATTTTAAAGAGTCTATTGATAAATTAAAACAACACGCCTTACATGGGGATAACTGACGGCATAAACCTGTTTATACTTTGGGGAAATTTATTTTATTTAAAAATTTTGTGAATTTGTGGATAGTTTGAAACTTGTTATACACAGGTTGTGCACATTTGTGGATAGCGTAATTATGCGCCTTCTATTTATTTATCCACAAACTCACAGGGCCTATTATGATGATTACTATTTTTTAAAATTTTTTAATTTATATATTCTACGTCAAAAAGGGGATACAAAAATGAAATTAACACTGACAAAAGAAGATTTAAATAAAGGATTACAAACCATTGCAAAAATTGCCCAAAGTAAAACCAACAATCTGCAATCAAGTAACGGATTTTTACTGAAAGCATTACATAATGTAATTGAAATTCAAGCCAATGATTATGAAATGGGCATTAAAACTATTGTTCCGGGAATTATTGAAGAACCCGGAGAAACGTTTATAGCCAATCCGTACTTAATTGAACTGATTCATAAACTGCCGAGTGATTCTGTACAACTTTGTAAAAAAGATACAGATACCAAATTACTTATTATCGGCGGCAGTGTTAAATTTGAATGCGCCACTATGAATATCAGTGATTTTAATGAAGTGGAAATTGTAGAATCCGGATACGCTCAATTTACAACCAATAGTATTATTCTGAAAGATTTAATTGATCACACTTCTTTTGCCTGCTCTACTAATACGGAACGACCTATTTTTATGGGAACGCATTTAGATGTAGAAAAAAACAGAATCAATATGGTCGCTACCGATACCCATCGTTTGGCTTTAAAAACGTATATGTCGGAAACGCCGATTACTACTCCTATTAAAGTAACAATTCCCAGTCGGTTATTAATGGAAATCAGTCGAAATTTACCGATAGATATACCGGAACCGGTAACGATTACAGCAGTTCGGAATTATTTAGCCATACGCTTTAGTAATGTATATATTAAAACGCGATTGATTGAAGGCGAATATCCGAAATATGAACGCGTTATTCCGAAAGATTTTCAATGTACGGTCACGACCGATCGCGCAGCTTTTACCTCTGCAGTAGAACGTGTTTCTTTAGTCGTTCAAAATCCGCAATATAATTTAATTAAATTTTCTTTTTCACAAAATCAAATTAAATTGATGAGCCGTCATCCCGACTATGGTGTTGTAGAAGATCTTGTCGCATGTGATATGACGGGTGAAGATCTTACCATATCTTTTAATAGTAAATATATTTTAGATTTATTAAAACATTGCCATGAAGAAAAAATTATTATTAATTTACGCACGCAAAGTCCTGTATTAATTAAGGATAAAGATGATTCTTCTTGTGTTTTTGTAGTTACACCGATGAGGGAAAAATAATGGAAAAAATAAAAATTAATACAGCTTATATACAATTGGATCAATTTTTAAAATGGGCGGGCGTATTGCCTAGCGGAGGAGAAATACGATTTTTTTTAGCGGCACATAAGATATCGGTAAATCATATGCCGTGTCAGGTGAAACGGAAAAAATTATATCCTAATGATATTGTAACCATTACCGATGTGGGAGAATGGCAGTTAGTAGGAGAGGAATCATGAAAATAACCGGTGTCCGTTTGTTCAATTTCCGAAATTATAAAAATATGGAATTGAATTTTCATAATATGATTCATATTTTTTATGGAAATAACGGACAGGGAAAAACAAATTTATTGGAATCTTTATATATTGCGGGCATCGGAAAAACCTACAGAGGTATTGCCGATCGTGAATTAATTCGGTGGGAACAAGAGGAAGGATCGATTATTGTTAGATTTTTACGCAATCATGTGGAACAACAAGTAAAAATTATTTTATCCCGTGTATCTTCCAAACAACTTTGGATTAATGAAACCAAAACGATTGGACGTGAATTTTTCGGCAGTATTCCGGAAATACTTTTTTCTCCGGATGATCTTCAATTAATCAAAGGTGCTCCTTCTTTACGAAGAAAATTTATGGATATGGAATTATCGCAAGTTAATCGTATGTATTATCGGTGTCTTTTACAATATAATCATATATTGGCGCAACGAAATGCTTTATTAAAAGAAGTCCGTTATGATAAAAATATTTCTTTTGCAGAATGGGATACGCAACTTGCCGTATTAGCAGCGGACATGGTAAAAAAAAGATTGGAAATGTTAAAAAAATTAATGTATTAGCAGATAAAATCCATAAAGAGTTGACACAGGGAAAAGAATCTCTGCATGTATACTATAAACAGCCGTATAATCAAGACCGTCATACGGTAATTTTGCAAGCGTCGCAGTATGCCCGTTTATTGCAGGAAAATATAGCGGCGGATAGTTATAAAAACGCTACTTCCATCGGACCTCATAGAGATGATTTTACCTTTTGTATCGAAGGGAAAGAGGCTAAAAAATATGCTTCTCAAGGACAACAAAGAACGGCAATCTTATCATTGAAATTGGCTGAACTTGAATTTGTATATTCGGAAATCGGTGAATATCCTATATTACTATTAGATGATGTGATGAGTGAATTGGATTTGTTAAGAAGAAAACAATTATTACAATTTGTTCATCAGCGTATACAAACTTTTATTACTACTACCGATCCTTTACTTTTTTCTATGTTGCAGGAGGGATGTCAGTGGAAAATAGAAGACGGAAAGGTTATTCAATATGAATCATAAAAAAGGAACTTTGGAACCGGTCGGCGTATCATTAGCGGATATTTTGGAAAAAAATCATTTAGCCGTTCCTTTAAAAATATTTTTATTAAAAAAAGATTGGCAAAAAGTGGCGGGAGAACAAATTGCAGCTTTTTCTTATGTGCAAAAGCTGCATGGCTTTGTGTTATATATCGGGGTATTGAATTCTGTATGGATGCAGCATCTTTTTATGTATAAACAAAAATTAATACAAAATATTAATCAGTATTTAGAAGAAGCAATAGTCAAAGATATTCGGTTTGTTCATAGCGGTAAAGAAAAGACAAGTTCTATATATTCGGAAAAAACAGATCGTAAAACATCTTCTGTATCTATAAAAAATCAAGTGTTGTCGAAAGAAATTGTAGATAAAATTCAGATGGAAACGAGTCATGTGATTCCTGAATTGAGAGATATAATACGAAAAGTACGATATACACAAGAAAAAAAATACAAGCTTATCGTCAAATGGGCATAAAAAAATGTCCCAAATGCGGGAATTGGTTGGATCATGGAGAAAAAATTTGTTTATTTTGTCGTTTACAGGAGCGGCATGAATTTAAATATAAAATTCGTAAAATAATTCTTTCTATGCCGTGGATTTCTTTGGAAGAATGTATTACGCAAGGATACGTGCCTCAAGGATGTAATTCTTTTACAGAATTATACAATGAAGTACGAAGAGATTGTATTTATCAATATATTGAGAAAATTCACTTTAATGTAGACACGTCGGAAGATGATTTGGTTTTAGCCTTATTAATTACACGGTATAAACCGACAGAAATAACGGATGAATTTGTACAGCGATTAACAGAAAAATACAGACAAGCGAAAAAATCTGTAAAACAAGAGGGGAAATAAGTATGTATCTTCATATTGGCGGTAATTACATGGTGAATATTCAATCTATTGTGGCTTTTTTTAAAAAGCATCCTAAACGATCGGAAAAAAGTAATCCTTTGCAAAAATATTATCGTCCTTTAATTTTTGTACATACAGAAAAAGATACGCCTGTGCGTTCTTATATTGTTACGGAAGAATATATTTATGCATCCCCTCTTACTTTAAAGACACTGATTAAACGGTATATAGGATGTTTTTCTAAGATTGCTTATAGAAAATAACTGGTAAAAAAATATGTATTTGCGTTATAATTAAATATAGAGCGTTACGTATAGAGGAGGAAGAAGGTATGGCGGAAGGCGAAAAAAAAGATTACGGTGCTGAACAAATACAGGTATTGGAAGGGTTGGAAGCGGTTCGTAAACGTCCGGGAATGTATATTGGCAGTACCTCTTTACGAGGACTTCACCATTTAGTATATGAAGTGGTAGATAACAGTGTAGATGAAGCCTTGGCCGGATTTTGTACACATATAGAAGTTACGATTGAAGCAGATAACAGTATTACTGTCAGTGATAACGGCCGCGGCATTCCCGTGGCCATGCATAAAGTCGGAAAACCTGCCGTGGAAGTGGTATTAACGGTATTACATGCAGGAGGGAAATTCGGCGGCGACGGCTACCCTATTTCCGGCGGCTTGCATGGTGTAGGGATTTCGGTAGTTAATGCGTTGAGTATACAAACGGAAGTAAAAGTAAAACGGGATAATTATTTGTGGGACATTTCTTTTGCCAGAGGGATTACGGAAAAAAAGTTAACTAAAACACGTGCGTTGGAACCGGGCGAAGAAACGGGGACAACGGTTCATTTTAAGCCGGATCCGGAAATATTTCCCGATGTCGTATATGATTTTGACACGTTAAAAACACGGCTACGAGAATTAGCTTTTTTAAATAAAGGGTTACATATTACGTTAACGGATAATAGAGAACATAACAAACAAGAAGTATATTGTTATGAAGGCGGTTTAATTTCTTTTGTACAATTTTTAAATGAAAATAAACAAGCCGTTCATCCTACGGTAATTCCTTTGGATGGAGAAAAAAATCAAGTTATGGTAGATATTGCCATGCAATATAATGACGGGTACAGTGAAAATATATTAACATTTGTTAATGATATTTTTACCGAAGAAGGAGGAACTCATTTAAGCGGTTTTCGTTCGGCATTGACGCGAACGATTAATGATTACGGACGTTCCGCCGGTATTATTAAAGAAAATGAAGATAACCTCTCCGGAGAAGATGTACGAGAAGGATTAACGGCTATTGTCAGCGTCAAAGTCAGAGAACCTCAGTTTGAAGGACAGACCAAGACCAAGTTGGGAAACAGTGAAGTAAAAGGAATTGTTGATACGCTGGTTTCGGACGGGTTGCGGGAATTTTTCGGAGAACATCCTGTAGAAGCTAAAAGTATTGTAAATAAAACAATTACCGCTTCCCGGGCTCGGCAAGCGGCACGACGGGCAAGAGAATTGACACGTCGTAAAAATGCGTTGGAAATCAGCAGTTTACCGGGAAAATTAGCCGATTGTTCGGAAAAAAGTTCCGAACGAACGGAAATTTATTTGGTCGAAGGTGATTCTGCCGGCGGTTCCGCGAAACAAGGGAGAGATCGAAAGTTTCAGGCTATTTTGCCGTTACGCGGTAAGATTATTAATGTAGAAAAAGCCAGGTTGGATAAAATTTTGGCTAATGAAGAAATTCGTGCTATGATTACCGCTTTCGGTACGGGAATCGGTGAAGAATTTGATATTACGAAACGGCGATATGATAAAATTATTATTATGACGGATGCCGATGTGGACGGAGCACATATTCGTACGTTGTTGCTGACCTTCTTTTATCGCTTTATGAAACCGTTAATTACGGAGGGCCATGTGTATATTGCCCAACCGCCTTTATATCAAGTACGAAAAGGCAAACAAATGTGGTATTTTTATACGGATGAAACGATGAATGCCAAATTGGATGAATTGGGAAGAGATACGAATAATATAGTCGTACAGCGATATAAAGGGCTGGGGGAAATGAATCCGGAGCAATTATGGGAAACAACGATGGATCCGGAATATCGGACTATGTTACAGGTTCATTTGGAAGATGCCGTAGAGGCCGACAGAATTTTTTCCGTTCTCATGGGAGATAAAGTTGAACCGCGACGTCAATTTATTCAAGAAAATGCCAAAAAAGTTCGTAATCTTGACTTATAATAAAAAAATAACTTCTGCAGAACGGGCGGAAGTTATTTTTTTGTGCTGTTCGGATACTGGAAATAAGGTATAATGAAAACAATACCATTTAATAAGGCTGGTGATCGTAGTGGAATATTCCTTAGGAAAGCAACTGTGTATTATTGTTCTCCTGATTTTTGCGAACGGTATTTTTTCTCTTTTAGAAATGGCGGTAGTAAGTTGTCGTAAAGCTCGTTTGGAAACGATGGCTGAAGATGGCGGCAAGGCCGCTTCGATTGTATTAAAGTTACAAGAAAATCCCAATAAAATGTTTTCTACTGTACAATTCGGTATTACTGTAGTCGCATTATTAACAGGTGTATACGGAGGTACAGAATTGGCATCTCCGTTAGCTGCCAGGATTTCTCATTTTTCTATAGCGGCTCCTTATGCACATACTATCGCATTAACGGTAATTGTAGCCGTTATTACGTATTTATCTATTATTTTTGGGGAAATTGTGCCCAAGCGTATTGCGATTGATAATCCGGAAAGCGTATCCTGTATTTTGGCACGTCCTATGTTGTATTTTTCTTTACTATGTACACCGATTGTTTGGATTTTAGCCGCCTCTACGAATGCAGTGACGAAAATATTGGGAATTTCACAACATATATCCGCGCCGGTAACGGAAGAAGAAATAAAATTATTATTGGAACAGGGGGCTAAATTAGGAGCCTTTGAAAAAGAAGAGCCGGAATTGGTAGATCGTGTTTTTCGTTTAGCCGATATGGATGTGAGCGATATTATGACGAATCGTATGCAAATTGATTGGCTGGATATAGAAAATGAAGAATACGATATTATGAAAGAAATGTTGTCCTTTAATCATAATAATTTACCGGTAGGAAAAGGCTCTTTAGATGATTTTTGCGGTATGATATCTGTACAACAAGTTTTTAAATGCTATTATGAAGCGGTAAAAGAAAAAAAATAATTTCTATTCAACATATTTTACAACAATGTATATATAAACCTCTTTATGTTCCCGAATCTATGGATATTATGAAAGTGGTGGCTTTGTTTCGGGAACATAGTGTGCATGAAGGCGCCGTCTTGGATGAATATGGAAATTTTACCGGCATTGTGACTTTGCATGATATTTTAGAAGAATTAGTCGGTATTATGCCTGCAGGAGAAGAAGAGAAAAAAGAAGAAGCCAATAAAATTATTTGTCGTAATGACCATGAATGGCTTATGGACGGATTACTTACGATTGAAGAATTTAAAGATTTTTTTAAACTGGAAGAAGAATTGCCGGAAGAAGAGGAAGATTTATATAAAACCTTGGCCGGCTTTATTGTGTACGGATTAGGAAGGATTCCTAAAGAAACGGATACGTATGTATGGAAGAATTTTACGTTTGAAGTTATGGACATGGATCATCTTCGTGTAGATAAGATTTTGGTTATTGTCGGGAAAAGTGATAAAACGGAGAAAACTGTAATGTAGATACCAAGGATCGGTAAATAAATAGGAACAGAAACAATAATTTTTCATGTAAATGGTTTACAAATCAGAAAGTATGTGATACAATTTGAACATAAGATATTAGTTCTTATTATCATAAAGAACTAAGGGACACTGTTTTTTAAGGAGGTACTTTACATGGAAAAATTGATTGAGCAATTGAATGCGTATATGGCTAATTTGGCGGTTTTGCATCGTAAGTTGCAAAACTATCATTGGAATGTAACGGGACCGCAATTTTTTACATTACATGCGAAACTGGAAGAATACTATACGCATGTGAATGAAGGTATCGATGTTGTTGCCGAAGAAATCTTAAAATTACAAGGCGAACCTCTGGGTACGATGGCATCGTATTTGAAGATTGCTACGTTGAAAGAAGCGGAAAATAAAAAAATTTCCGCCGATGCCGTAGCTAAAAGTGTTATTGCGGACTTTACAACGATGAAAAAACAAATTTGTGATATAAAAGCGGCGGCGGATGCAGCGAATGTGTATGAAGTATCGACCATGGCTGATGATTTTATTGCGGAATACAGTAAAGCGATTTGGATGCTGCGTCAGTCACAAGAATAAATAAAATATAAGAAAATATATAAAGAAAAGGACAATACATGTATATTGCCCTTTT
Source organism: Megasphaera lornae (assembly GCF_000214495.1). GTDB lineage: Bacteria > Bacillota > Negativicutes > Veillonellales > Megasphaeraceae > Megasphaera > Megasphaera lornae. The sequence goes on from NZ_AFIJ01000036.1 coordinate 30,315, forward strand.
TCTTTATATAAGCCTATTATTTTGCAGTAAGGAGGCAGCATGGATACGTTACAAGGCGTCAGTGCCACTTCGTTATTAACGCTGTATGTGCGAGCGATAGATGCGTCTACGGCGCAACCTGTATTGGGAGATAAAAAAGCGGGAGCGATTTGGCGTCAGGTAAAAGAAAGTATTGATTATACATCCTGGAAAACCGCTAAAAAATCATATTACGGTATTTTAGCACGGGCCTTTATTATAGATAGAGAAGTAAAAAAATTTTTATCCTTACATCCGGATAGTATTGTCATTTCGTTAGGGTGCGGGTTGGATACGCGATTTTATCGTATTGATAACGGCTTTATTGATTGGTATAATGTTGATTTTCCTGAAATTATTCATTTGCGCGAACAATTTCTTACACCGCATAAACGAATTCATAACATAGGCGCTTCCCTTTTAGATGCGGCATGGGCGAAACAAGTCGATACTATAGGAAGACCGGTTTTATTTGTCAGTGAAGGGGTTTTTATGTATTTCACAACATCGGACATTCAAAAGATTTTACAGATTTTACAAACTAATTTTTCTTGTTTTACTATGTATATTGACTTATTATCCAAGTATTTAGTACATCATTCCAAACAACATGATATGTGCAGGTATATGGAAGCCGAGTTTACTTGGGGCTCTCAACACGGTAAAGAAATCGCTATGTGGGCGCCTCGGATAAAACAAACGGATTTGCTTTCTTTTACTCCGAAATTATTGCAAATCGGTCCGTGGTATTGGCGATTCATGGCGCCTATTATGTATATGTTAAACAATCGTTTGGGGATATATGAATATAAAAAATAAAATAATGACCTTGATTCTTGAAGTAAAGAATCAAGGTCATTATTTTATTGCAGTTGCCGGATAACGGCTTGGGTATATTCTTCCGTCGTTGCTGTTCCCCCTAAATCGGGAGTGCGTATATTCGTAGTTTCCCATACGGTTTGTACCGCTTTTTTTATACGTTGGGAAATTTCCTGTTCTCCTGTGTGTTCCAACAGCAGGCAAGCGGAAAATAATAAAGCCGTCGGATTGGCAATATGTTTTCCGGCAATATCCGGCGCACTGCCGTGTACCGCTTCAAACATAGCATAGGTTGTACCTATATTCATAGACGGTAATAATCCTAAGCCGCCAATCAGTCCGCCGGTTAAATCGGAAACAATGTCGCCGTATAAATTAGGCATTACCAACATATCGAATTGTGCAGGGTGCATCACTAATTGCATACAGAGATTATCAATAATTTTATCCTCCGCTATAATATGGGGATATTCTTCGGCAATCTGATAAAAGGTATGTAAGAATAAGCCGTCGCTTTGTTTTAAAATATTCGCTTTATGTACACACGTCAATTTTTTTCTATGGTGTTTTTGGGCATACGTAAAGGCGGCGCGAATAATTTTTTCACTGGCTTTTCGGGTAATGAGTTTGACAGCATGAATCGTATCCGCATCCATAGCATATTCCACGCCTATATATAAATCTTCCGTGTTTTCTCTAAAGGTAACAATATCCACATCGGGAAAGGGGGTGGGAATGACTGCGGAACTGCGTGCCGGTCGGATATTTGCATATAAAGCATATTTTTTTCGCAGTGTTACATTTAAGGAACGAAATCCTTTACCGATTGGCGTGGTAATAGGCGCTTTTAATAATAGCTTGGTTTTTTCAAAAGAACGAAACGCGGCTTCCGGAATAAGCGCGCCGTTTTTTTTATATTCTTTTTCCCCTACTTCAAATTCTTCATAATCATAAGGAGCGTGGGCGGCTTTTAAAATTTGTAATACAGCGGCGGTAATTTCAGGTCCTATTCCGTCGCCTTTAAATACAGTAATTGATTTCATCAGCGTTCCTCCCAAGGAATATAAGATTCCAAATGGCCTACATATTTTCCGGCAGGCCGAACAATTCGATTGTCATATAATTTGTGTTCAATGTTATGAGCCAACCAGCCTACAAAACGACTGATAACAAATAAAGGCGTGTATAAATCGCGCGGAATGCCCAATAATTCATAGGCAAAACCGCTATAGTAATCAATATTACAGCAAATATCCGTTTCTTTGGTTTTACTTAAATAGGATTTAGCTATTGTTTCAAAGCGTTCATAAAAAGTAAAAATATGTTCTTTCTTTTTTTCTCCGGCCAATATTTTACAATAGTTGCGAATTAATTCCGCACGCGGATCACTTAAAGTATAAACGGCATGTCCGAATCCATATACCAAACCTTGACGATCAAAAAATTTTTTTTGTAATAAAGATTGAATACAAGCGGTTATTTCCTGATCCGAGGCGTAGGGACCTATTTCTTTCAGGATCGCTTCCATCATAAGGGACACTTTTATATTCGCACCGCCGTGTCTGGGTCCTTTTAAAGCCCCGATAGAAGCGGCCATGCCGGAATAGATATCCGTATTCGTGGAAGAAACGACAATATTGGCAAAGGTTGAATTTGTACCGCCGCCATGATCGGCATGCAGGAATAAGAGTAAGTCCAATACTTTCGCTTCTTGTTCGGTAAATGTACAGGAGGGACGAAGCATGGCCAGAATATTTTCTGCCGTGGAATAATTACTGCAAGGATAATGAATTACTAAACTTTGTCGTTCGTAATAATGCATTTTTGACATATATGCGTATACGGCGATAGACGGAAGTTTACTCATAATGTTTAATCCTTTTTGCAGGGTTTGATAGACATCCGTATTGTCAGGGTCCGAATCGTAGTTATACAAAGTCAATAAACAATGTTGCAATTTGTTCATTAAATTTTTTCCCGGTAAGCGTAATAAGTTCATTTCCAGAAAGTCATTCGGCAAATCATAGTTTTTTTGTAATATAGCACAAAAATCGGTTAATTCCTGACGATTAGGCAAATAGCCGAAGAGTAACAAAAATGACGCTTGTTCATATAAATACCCTTGATAGGATTCTTTGGTTACCAAATCGTCAATATTAATCCCGCGATAATAGAGAATTCCCGGACAGTTTATTTTTTTTCCTTCTTCATCACGCGTATAGCCGATAACATCGGCTATACGCGTTAATCCTACAAGAACTCCTGTGTGATCTTCATTTCGTAAGCCTCTTTTTACGCCATATTTATTATACCAAACACGGGGGATTTGTGTATAATTTTGAGATTTACCATAAAATTGTGCTAAATAAATACTATTATCTACCATGGACATCTCCTCTTTTTTAATTAATTATTCTTTTTTTATTATAAATTATAAAATAATAAGAGAGGTGTAAAAAATAATAATACCTATAGATTATATGAAAAATATATGTTATTATAACATAAAAATAAGATAAAAAAATAAAGTAAAAAATAAAAATCAATGAATTTAGAAATATACTGACAGTTTTAAATGTACATTATATGTATGAAAATATAAATAATTTTCTGTATATGAAATTTTATGACTTTGGATTTTACATAAAGAAATAAGGAGTGACCGATATATGATTACTTTATATGGGGAAGGCGTATATGTTATAAAGGGAAAAGATCCGGTGCCGGCACATGAACAAGAACAGAAAATAGGAAAAGAGATGGCGGCGGCATATAGAGACAAGGCAAAACAAGGGACGATTTCTTACGGTATTTTACAAACTCATAATAAAAGTAAAAGTGCCGATCTATTGCAAATTCAATTTGATGCTATGGCTTCTCACGATATTACGTATGTCGGTATTATTCAAACGGCCAAAGCATCGGGAATGCATCGATTTCCGTTACCGTATGTATTGACGAATTGTCATAATTCTTTATGTGCAGTAGGCGGCACAATCAATGAAGATGATCATGTATTCGGATTGTCGGCCGCCAAAAAATATGGCGGTATTTTTGTTCCGCCTCATATTGCCGTTATTCATCAATATATGAGGGAAAAAATGGCCGGCTGCGGGAAGATGATTCTCGGGTCGGACAGTCATACTCGCTACGGTGCATTAGGTACTTTGGCGATCGGTGAAGGGGGAGGCGAACTGGTAAAACAGTTATTGCAAGATACGTATGATATTCCGTATCCGGAAATTATTGCCGTATATCTTACGGGGACACCGGATCCGGCAGTGGGGCCTCACGATATTGCGTTAGCTATTATCGGTGCCGTGTTTAAACAAGGATATGTAAAAAATAAAATTATGGAATTTATAGGACCTTCCATAAAACATATGCGTACGGATTTTCGTAACAGTATTGATGTCATGACGACAGAAACCGCTTGTTTATCTTCTATTTGGCAAACGGATGAAGATACGGAACAATATTTATCTTTACATGGACGAAAAGAGGCGTATAAAAAATTGGCGCCTCATGAAACGGCATATTATGACGGCATGATTTATGTGGATTTGAGTAAAATTCGTCCGATGATTGCGTTACCTATGCATCCCAGCAATGTATTTACTATTGACGAATTTAAACGACAAGCCGGGGATATTTTGCGGATGACGGAAAAAGATATTCAAAAACGAATAGGGGGAAATAATTCTGCCGCTTTTTTAACGGATAAATTGCAAGATGGAAAATTTTATGTACAACAAGGAGTGATTGCAGGATGTGCCGGCGGTAATTATGGCAATATTGCCGCCGCCGCCCATGTGTTGGCACATAAAAATTGCGGCAATGATATGTTTTCTTTAGAAGTATACCCATCTTCCCAACCGGTGTATATGGATTTAATTCGTAAAGGTTGTGTCACTTCGTTAATGGCGGCCGGAGCGGTAGTGAAAACCGCTTTTTGCGGTCCCTGTTTCGGCGCCGGCGATACGCCGGCCAATAATGCGTTCAGTATTCGCCATACAACACGTAATTTTCCCAATCGTGAAGGATCGAAACCGGGGAACGGACAATTTTCGGCAGTGGCATTAATGGATGCGCGTTCTATTGCGGCTACTGCCGGCAATGGCGGCTGTTTGACCTCGGCGGAAGGTTACTTGGATGAGTATGTGGAACCGGAATATATATATGATGATATGGTATATAATAAAAGAGTGTATGAAGGATTCGGGAAAGAAAAAAGTGATACGGCTTTAATATATGGTCCCAATATTAAGGATTGGCCGGAATTACCTCCGTTACCGGAACATCTTGTCTTGAAAGTTTGTACTAAAATTTCGGATCCTGTCACTACTACGGACGAACTCATTCCGTCGGGAGAAACCTCTTCTTATCGATCCAATCCGTTAGGATTGGCCGCTTTTACTTTATCACGAAGAGATCCTGACTATGTTATGCGGGCGAAAGCCGCGGCAATGTTGGAAGAAATAAGAAAGAAAGAAGTTGCTGAAGACCGGTATGCGGATTCTGTGTTAAAAGAAATACATAAAAAAATGAAGATTGTCGTAGGATCTGCCGATTGGAAAGATACGGGTATAGGCAGTTTAATTTATTGTGTCAAACCGGGGGACGGTTCGGCAAGGGAACAAGCTGCCAGCTGTCAACGCGTCTTAGGCGGGGCGGCAAATATTTGCCGGGAATATGCCACGAAACGATATCGTTCCAATGTGATTAATTGGGGGATGTTACCGTTTCAATTAAAAGAGGAGGCTTCTTTTTCAGTAGACGAATATATTTTTATTCCTTTTGTGCGTTCTCGCTTACAAGAAGGAAAGTTGCATTTTACAGGATATATTTTAGATCATACCGTGCGTCCCGTTTCGTTATATATAGAACCGTTGACCGAAAATGAAAAAAATATTATTTTATCAGGTTGTTTGATTAATTTTAATCGACAACGAAAACAAAACAATATATAAATTTACCATGCCCTTCCGGCGTTGTTTTTTTGTGCAACGTGGGCGGGCATTTTTTTATAAAAATTTTTATATTGTTTTTTCGGGGCAGCGGCGTATAATAAAAGACCCTACAGAAAATGATATAGAGGAGTGATGGGATATGAATAAACGGGTTGCAACATGGGCGGTCGCAGCGGCTGTTCTTTTTGCGGTTCCGGTATGTTTACAAGCGGCAACACCGGTAGTAACGATTGAACGAGTTACGGCGAATACCGCCGATGTTGCCAATGAAAGTATACATTGGTTGGCACCGGCGCAAGGAAGGTGGTACTCGACGAAAGGACATGCGGCGGCATATATTAAAGGCAATCTATTTAACGGATGTTTAGTTACGGACGGTGACAATATGACGGAAGATTATCCGCGTAGCGGTAATTTTTATATTACAGAGGCCGCCGGAAAACGACAAATTCATTTGGATTTATTAGGACATAATATACATCAATACTTAATTATTAATGATCATCAGGCTCTGCGGCGTTCTGCCAAAGCGGATTATAATGAAACGCTGTGCGGTGCGTATTTGGGGATGACGGACCAAGAGATTATTCATCTATTCGGCGCTCCCGATCGGGTAGCGGAAGATCAAGGTATGGAACGATGGCAATATAGTCATCCGCATCTTTCTTTATTTGTAAAAGGAGGTATTTTGTTAGCTGTGCGCGCGTATGCGGATAGCGGCGCTTATTTCGGAAAAAGCGGCTTGACCGTGACGGCGCCTTGTAGTGTTTTTGCAAAAACCTATGGTTGGACACAAGTACCGCAACGACCGGCGGCGGAAGATATACAATCCCCGGCTTTTTCGTTGGGAAAAGGTGAATTTTTACGTTTCGGTAAAGAGTATACGGAATTAACGATCTTTTCTTAAAAAAACGATACCTCCTATAGTTTATAAGACCGTTTTGGCGGCTAAACATAAGGAGGTATCATTTTTTATTCTAACGGTCGGTCGTCGATAACAGAAGAACCCCGATCCCGCGGCTTCGTACGATAATATTTTTTCCAAGCGCGATAAAAGGTGGAATATTGTGTAAAGCCGCATTCATAACAGATTTCCGTTAAGGGCAGTCCGGCATTCATATAATGTTTGGCAAGGATTAAACGCCGGGTAGTAATATATGTGCCGACGGAATACCCTGTTTCCTTTTTAAAGAGATGCATTAAATGATCGGGACTGACATAAAATTGTTCCGCTAATATGGGGATGGTCAGTTTTTCTTTTAAATGGCAGTGAATATAAGACATGATCTGTTGTATTTTTTCATTATGATTACCTAATTTTACGGTAGTTACGGTTTTTTTCTTTAATCCCTCCGATAAATACAGCATAGCTTCTAAAAAAATAGTGTCTTTTAATAATTTATTTTCCTGTCCTTCATACCAGGTTTGACGGAGTCGACGAATCGTATCCGCCAAGGTTTCGGTTTGTGAAGATTGGCGTAATACGGGCGCATGAGAAGGAGCAAAAATAGGGGAAAAATCGCAAGCTTTTTGTTGATAAGTATAAAGCCATTCCGGAGCGATATAGGCAATGATTCGTTCATATAATTTTTGATCGGAAATAATAGGGCGATGTAATTGGCCGGCGGCAACGCAAATAATATCATAAGGTTTTAAAATGTATGATTTTCCTTCTACTTCATAGGTTACGTTGCCTTGTAAAAAAAAAGTTATTTTATGAAAATCATGGTAATGGTAGGGACATATCCATTCGGTACTATCCTGAACATAAAAAAGTTTTAACGGTTCTTGTAAATAGCCTGTTTTTTTGTACATGATCATACCTCGTAAGCATAAGACAGCAGTATTTGCAATAAGTATAGCATTTTTTATATATTTTTACTATTTTCTGTTATTGTATGATAGCTGTATAATAACCTTTTAACAACAGGAGGGATAGCTTATGAAGTTTGTAAAAATGCACGGGTTGGGAAATGATTTTGTGTTTATTGAAGATAAAGCGGGAAAAAATAAAGATTTTTCGCAATTGGCCGTGAAGATGTGTAAACGGCATACGGGTATCGGTGCGGACGGTCTTATTGTCATTGTTCCTTCCGAAAAAGCGGATGTTCGCATGCGCATTATTAATGCGGACGGCAGTGAAGCGGAAATGTGCGGTAACGGGATTCGGTGTTTTGCAAAATATGTATACGATCATCATATTATGGCAAAGGAAGAATTTACGGTAGAAACGTTGGCCGGTATTATGAAGCCGAAAGTGCTGACGGGAGAAGACGGGAAGGTGCAATTGGTTACGATTAATATGGGCAAACCCTTCCCGGAACGCCGAAAAATTCCTATGAACGGGCCGAGCGGAACGGTTATTAATGAACCGTTGACAGTGGACGGTAAAGAGTACCGCATTACCAGCTTACTTATGGGCGTACCGCATACGATGATTTATGTAAAGGATGTGGAGCAAGTCGATTTACCCGTCTTGGGTCCTAAATTTGAAACCCATCCGGCATTTCCTAAAAAGACCAATATGAATTTTGTTCAATGTATAGATTCACATACGATTAAAGTTCATACTTGGGAACGCGGCGCCGGCGCCACCTTGGCTTGCGGAACCGGTTCATAGTAGGACT
>NZ_AFIJ01000035.1 GCF_000214495.1 Megasphaera lornae
TTTGAGAAAATCCGTGACGCTTTACGCCGTCTCAAGTGAAAGCTTGTTTATTTTATCGTAAAATACATGTTTTGTCAAGACAGCCTTCCTAATACGCCCTTTTCTCTCTCCATTATCCCCCTGAACCCACAAAAATAAAGCATCCTGCCGCTTGCAACATGCTTTATGTTTCTTTTTATTCATTTTTTACAGGCAATTCTTTTTCCCGGTCACTGACCGTAAACCAAAATGTTACCCCGTCCGCTTCATTATATACCCCGTATGCTTCACCGTGCAGAGTAACCAAGCTTGAGACAATGCCCAAACCCAACCCGTGCCCGCCGAAGGTACGGTCTGTCGGTTGTCCCGAACTCCCTTTATAAAACGCATTCCAAATTAACGTTTGTTCTTTTTCCGGAATCCGAATCCCCTGATTATATACACGAATGCAGTATCCCCCCTCTTTAGGAAGAATAGAAATCCGTATTTTTCTGCCTTGCGGAGTGTAATCAACAGCATTACTGATAAGATTGGTTAAAATAACATCAATCCGTGCGGGATCTCCAAAAATAAGTATATCTTTCGGGATTTCCCAGGTAATGCACAATTCTTTTTGTACTATAATCCGGGAAAACCGTTCCTTCATTTCATCAATTAATGCCGAAAAGTCAAATAACACCGGCTGTAGCTGCAAAGTGCCCATTTCCAAGCGGGATACATCCAGTAAATCTTTTACAAAAATTCCCATTTTCCGCGCTTCGCTTTGAATAATCCGGCAATACCGGCGTTGCGTTTCCTCATCAATCGTAAGACTTTCCAACCCTTCCGCATAGCCTTGAATAATAGCTAAGGGAGTTTTTAATTCATGCGACACGGCAAAAAGAAACTGTTGTCGCATCGTTTCCATTTCTTTGGTACGCCGCAACTCCGCTTGCAGTTGCCGATTAGCCGCATTTTTTGCCGCCAACGCCGCATGCAGCTGCGCGGATAAAGCATCTGAACGCTTTCCCAATTCGCCGCTTCCTTTCTTGTATTAAATCCGCTCCCCAATTCTCACACAGGCCGTGCAAACAACCTGCCGCCTCTCCGCTTCCGCAACGATGCCGCCATCATCGGGCATCATACCGATACCCGTAGCCGCGCACTGTTTGAATATACTCCCCTTTTATGCCCAACTTAATGCGTAAACGGTTAATATGCGTATCTACTGTACGCAAATCGCCATAGTAGTCATAATTCCATACTTGATTTAAAATTTGTCTGCGACTTAACGCTTTTCCCGTATTGCTCATTAAATAATTCAGCAATTTATATTCCGTCGGACTGAGGTCGACATTTTTTCCGTCCAATACGACTTGTCGGGCATCCTTATCCAGGCATACCCCACAGGCTTCCCCCTCTGCCGCATGCTTGGAACGCCGAAACACGGCTTTTATTTTCGCTACTAAAATTTTAGGGCTGAACGGTTTCGTTACATATTCGTCCACACCCAAATCATACGCAAACAATTGGTCGATTTCTTCGCCCTTGGCGGTCAACATAATGATGGGAACCGCAGATTCTCTGCGAATTTCTCTGCATACGGTCCAACCGTCATAACCGGGCATCATCACATCCAGCAAAATTAAATCGGGATGATATTGTTCATATGCCGCCAACGCGGCTTTGCCATCCGCCGCTTCCATAAGCTCATACCCTTCGGGAAGCAAAAAATCATGTACTAATCGACGCATCAGTTGTTCATCATCCGCAATTAAAATTTTTTCCATGTATTCCCCTTTCTATACCTTCGTACTTGTTGTCCCTCTTGGCTTACCCGATGTATCCACCGATCTATTGATTTTCCATAAAAACACAAATTCGGCGCAATTTCTTGCAACGGCACCAACACAAACGCCCGTTGTGTTAAATACGGGTGGGGTAATTGCAAGTTGACAGTATGACATTCTTCATCCGGACTGTACACTAAATCCAAATCAATCGTACGTGCCCCCCATTTTTCATGTCGTTGTCTTCCCAACCGTCGTTCAATATCCATACAGACCGCAAGTAATGCCGCCCCGTCCCGCTCCGTTCGAAGTGCCAACGCGGCGTTGAGAAAATCCGGTTGATCTGTTTTTCCCCACGGCACCGTTTCATATAATGAAGAAAGAGCCGTTATATCACACGCCGCCCGACGCAACAAAGATACGGCCTGTACCAGGGTTTCTTCCCGTTCTCCCAAATTGGCGCCTAAGCTGAGATAAAATCTATTCATGCCGTCCCCGTTCTATAGTGACCGCTACATCACCCACTAAACCGCCCATAGGAGCCTGCGGTTTATGAACGGTTACACATACTTTTTCCACCGGAAAAACGGACAATATTTTCTCACTTACCGTTTCCGCCAGGGCTTCGATTAAATGATACGAAGTATTCGTCATGATCTGCCGAAGCAGCGCATACACTTTACTATAATCAATCGTGGCGGCCAAATCATCCGTTTTGCCGGCAGTCCGTAACGAACAATACAATTTCAGATCCACATAAAACGGCTGTCCATTGCGTTGTTCCTCTTCCAAACAGCCGTGATATCCCCAAAAAGCCATGTTTGTCAATTGTATACAATCCATTATTCCTGTCTCCTTAACGCTGCCGCCATACGACACATCCGCGCCGCCGGTCGTACATCATGTACACGCAAAATAGCCGCCCCGGCCAAGACCCCCGCGACACAGACGGCCCCCGTACCTTCCATCCGTTCCTGTACGGGCAAATCCAACACGGCACCGATAAACCGCTTGCGGGAAGGTCCTAACAACAAGGGATACGGTAACCGGGTAAACGTTTCCAAATGTTGCATAATGTATAAGTTTTGTTCCGTAGTTTTGCCGAATAATCCCAAGCCGGGATCGGTAATGATACAGGACTCATCTATTCCGGCGTGCGCCGCAATCGCCATGGTGCGCGTAAAAAAATGCTGCATATCCGACAGCAAATCCCGATATACCGTCGTTTCCTGATTATGCATCACAATAATCGGAACGTTATACGCCGCGGCTACCGCCGCCATTTCTCCCGGTTCCCGCATATATTGTAAGCCCCAAATATCATTCAATATATGCGCCCCTGCCGCCATCGCATAGGCTGCCGTTTTCGCCTTGTACGTATCGACGGATATCGGTACGGTCGTATGTTGCAACAGCAGGGGTAAAATCTTTTCTAAGCGGGAAATCTCCTCTTCCTCGCCCAAGGCCGTACAGCCCGGACGCGTCGATTCGGCACCGACATCAATAATATCCGCGCCGTCGGCAATCATTTGCCGCATATGTTGTAACGCCCGTTCCGGCGTATTCCAACAGCCGCCGTCGGAAAACGAATCGGCCGTAATATTAAGAATGCCCATAATCAGCGGCCGTTCTCCGATGGTCAACGTTTTTCCGTCCGCCCATGTATACCTGCGTTTTTCAAAGTGCATTCGTTGTATCCTCCATTAACAATTTCCATGCCTGCTCATACGCAGCATTGCCGTTCACTATATTTCCGGCCGTTGCCGCCGTAACAATATCCGTATCCCCGGCCGCCGCCTGCAACATGGTCATACACAATTGTTTGGCCTTTACAATCACTAGTACCCCCGCCGGTTGCAAGCCGCGATACACCGACCGGCAAATATCTTCCGTAAGTCGTTCTTGCAATTGCGGCCGTTCGGCTAAAATCGTAACCGCCCGAATAAAATGCCCAAACCCGGCCACCTTGCCATGTTGCGGATAATACGCTATATGTACGGTGCCGAAGAAAGGCAACAAATGATGTTCACAGAGAGAGTGAAAACGAATATTTCGTACGGCTACCAATCCGTCCGTCCCGGTCTGTATGGGATGTCCCCATTCTTTGTCCGGATCTTCCCGCAGTCCCGAAAAAAATTGTGTAAACGCTGCCGTTACCCGTTGCGGAGTTTTTTCCATCCCCAAGGCCTGTAAATCCAATCCCAATGCCTGTAAAAATGTCCGCATAGATTGAACCGCCTGCTCCTGCTGTTCCTGTGTTTGTAACTCGTATGCCATACTTTGCCAATTTCCTCTCTACATAGCCAAGCGATAATACGCTGAAATAAAAATGATGCCTCCTAAAATAATACAAAACGCATTGGCATACTGCCGCCACGTCGCCTGTTCGGCATATAAATAAAATTCATCGTAATTTTGCGGATTATACTGCAAACTTACAATATCCCCCACTTGTATATGCCATTGACTGTCGCCCCATCTGTATTGCTTTCGCTGTACTTTACCGTCCCGGTCCCGATACGAAATAACGGGAAAATAAAGCGGCCGTCCCTTTTGCGGCGGGCAGACAAACGCTTCCACTACCCCTTCCGTACGTACCGTACAGCGACGAATGAACGCCTGCAGCGCGTACCCGTGATAAACTCCGAAACCGATTAAAAAAATTCCTATAACGGCGGGAACATAATATAACAAACTTCCATCCTCCTATCTATCGGTCAACTTTTTTCAAACGTTGACTGACAGCATATCCGACAACCAATCCGATAATGCCCGTAACAATTTGCGGCCAACTCATGGCAAATAAAATCATATGCGTAATTTTAGGCGGTACCTGCACTAACGCAAACAATAAAGAAAAACCGCCGAATAAAACAATGGCTTTTAAAAAAGCCGCAATGTACAATTTCCGTAATCCGTATTGTTGCAATGCCCAAATAAAGACGACGTATACCAAGTTTCCCACCGCTACGACCGGAATAAAAAACGGTAACGGCAGCATTCCTTCCAAATACGCAAAAACGGGTGCCGCAACAGCTATCACACTGCCGGCTTTCAGATCGGTCCGCAGTACGGCAATAACCAGGCAGGCATTGACCAGCGAACCGATAAAAAACAAACTGATTTGCGGCGGTACAGGTATTACCAACCGCAGTCCTTGTAGTAATAACGTAACGGCAAGCAAAAGTGCCGTACGCGTAATTTTTTGAATAACCGAATGTGCCATCGTTCCCCTCCCCGAATGTTCTGTTTTTCCTCATAAAATTTGGTATAATAAAGACATTGCCGCCGACCGAAGTTTTCCCTTCGGATCCGGACAGTCTATATCTTATTGTATAGTTAGAGGTGCGAAATGTCAAAGAGATTCGTTCATTCCATTAATTATTTGCGCGGTTTGTGTATGCTGGGGGTCATTGCGATTCATATCGGCTCCGTCGCCTTAACCAATCCGACCCCCAACTTGGGGCTTATTGCCGTTCTGGAAATTTTATCCCGCTTTTCCGTCCCCGCCTTTTTCTTCCTTTCCGCCTTCGGCCTGTTTTATAAATACCCCTTACAGGGTCCTTTTTCCTATACGACATATTTAAAACGTCGCTTAAAAACCGTGTTCATTCCCTATCTTTTTTGGTCTTTATTTTATCTGTGCTATATGTCGGTCGCCGAGCACTCCTACACCCTGTTCCGGCCTCTTACATTAGGTAAAACCCTGCTCTTCGGACTGAGCATGTACCATATTTATTTTTTAGTAATCCTTTTATGGTTTTATCTTCTCATGCCCCTTTGGCGCTATCTTCTCAAAAAAACCGACCGACATGCCTCTATTTTCTTTCCCCTTTTATTCATAGGAAATGTCATTTTCAACTATTATTCTTCGTATGTTTGGATTGCCCCGCCGACCTCTTTGTGGCACGATCTCTTTGTCTACAGACTGAATTATCTTGTCCTTCATTATATTTTCATCTTTTTCTTCGGCGCCTTTACAGCAGAACATTTTCCGGCCGTTATAGCATGGATGAAAAACCATGCGGTCTTCCTCTATCTCTTTCAGGGAGCGGCCGTACTCGCCATGCTGGGTTCCTATGCGGGCGTCATGCATTATTGGCAATACAGTGCCTTATCCGCCGTTTTTACCATTCATCAGCTCAGCCCGATAGGCATGATCTATACCGTATCCACGTTACTGTTCTTTTTATACCAGTGGGAATGCCGGTCCCTTTCGCCGGTATGCCAGCGCCTTTTTACGCTACTCGGCAATGTTTCTTATCCGATGTATTTAGTACACCCCGTATGGTTAAGTATAGGAGCGGCCTACTTACATCATCGTCACCTTGTTCCCGATGCGGCCTATATACTGTGTCTATATCTTTTTGTAACACTGACGTCCTTACTATATTCGCTACTCATACAAAAAATCTCCTTACCGTCTTGGTTGCAAATTTGCTTAGGTATAAAATAATCTCCGTCCGACCGAACCGTTTTTCGCACCGAAAGAACGCCCCCTGCGGCGGCTCAAACCGCAGGAGGCGTTCTTTTCATAATAAGTATATAGAGGAGTGTCTATACGATTTTATTTTCCTTGGAAATCAGCTTTTCTTTTTTCAATAAAAGCACTCATGCCTTCTTTTTGATCTACCGTAGCAAAGCAAAGACCGAATACTTCCGCTTCATAGGCAATACCGGTAACAACGTCACAATTAATACCGCGATTGACGGCCGCCTTACAAAGCTGTACCGCAACAGGCGCATTTTTCGCTATTTTTTTCGCCAATCCCTGAACCGCCGACATTAATTCCCCTTGCGGCAACACTTTATTGACCAATCCCAAACGCAATGCTTCCTGTGCATCAATAATGCCGCCCGTATACAATAATTCCTTAGCGGCACCTCGTCCGATAACCCGCGGCAAACGCTGGGTTCCGCCGAAGCCCGGCGTAATGCCCAAACCGACTTCCGGTTGTCCGAATTTGGCCGTTTCCGCAGCGTACCGAATGTCGCAGGCGCATGCCAATTCACAACCGCCACCGAGGCAAAAGCCGTTAACAGCGGCAATAACCGGTTGAGGCATATTTTCAATCAAAGTAAATGTATCTTGCCCGATTTGTCCGAAAGCTCGTCCTTCTACAGCATTTTTCGTCGACATTTCCTTAATGTCCGCGCCGGCAACAAAAGATTTTTCGCCGTCTCCGGTGATGATAACGACCTTAACTGTCGTATCGGCGGAGATTTTTTTTACGACATCATTTAATTCTTGTACCGTTTCCGCATTCAACGCATTCAATGCTTGCGGACGATGAATAGTAATCGTCGCAATACTGTTTTCTACTGTGCAAAGAATATTTTTATAATCCATCCGTGAAGCCTCCTATATCCTATGTATTCTGCCGCTGAAGAAATCCCCCATACGTGCAGTCTCTTATTTGCTGTAATCGTAGAAGCCTTTGCCCGTCTTACGGCCTAAATACCCGGCATTGACATATTTCTTTAACAACGGGCAAGGACGATATTTGGGATCGCCGAACCCTTCATATAACACTTCCATAATGTGCAGTACAACATCATTCCCGATAAGGTCGCATAATGCCAAAGGTCCCATCGGATGATTGAATCCCAATTTGCAAACCGCATCAATATCTTCTACCGATGCCACGCCGTCCATCAACGCCTGAATGGCTTCATTCAACATGGGAATAACAATACGGTTGCCGGCGAATCCCGGGAAATCGGAAACTTTAACCGGCGTTTTTCCCAATTCTGTTGCGCATTCGGCAATCTTTTCATAGGTTTCGGGAGACGTAGCGATACCGTTAATAATTTCCAATAATTTCATTACCGGTGCGGGATTGAAGAAATGCATGCCGATGACTTGTCCCGGACGTTTTGTAGCGGCCCCGATCTGCGTAATGGCCAAAGAAGAAGTATTGCTGGCAAGAATGGCATGTGCCGGGCAAAGTTCATCCAATTCTTGGAAAATTGCCGTTTTAATTTTCAAGTTTTCTACCGCCGCTTCCACCACGAGATCCACGTCTTTCATGTTGTCGGCCGTCCGTGTCACAAACCCGTCAATGCGCCCCATCGTCGCATCTTTGTCGGCCTGCGTCATTTTTCCTTTTTCCACCATTTTGCCCAAAGACTTATCAATCTTACCCTTGCCGGCGGCAATAAATTCATCTTTAATATCATTCAAGATGACTTGGCATCCGTGTGTAGCAAATACTTGCGCAATACCCGAGCCCATTGTACCTGCACCGATAACCATTACTTTTTTACAAAACATAGTAATTCCTCCTTTTAGTCGCGTGATTTTTTTCACTTTTTCAAGTAAAAAAAATTATGCGTTCTTACTATTTTTAAGATGCACTGCTTACATTTATAAGTATACCGGTTTTTATTAAAAAATCTACTTAAAAATTTCATTTTTTTATAATTTATCACTAATATTCTATGCTTTTTTGCCATAATTCCGACAGTCAAGTTCTTTTTTATCATACTTTAATGCAAATTTATCCTTATACTATGTTCTAATATGAACTTTCGTCATATCTCCGCGCCGCCTTCTCCCCTTCATTTAAAGCGGTCAACAAGCGGCAACGTCGTTCGTATTGTTTTTTATACAGCCGCACGGCGTTTTCCCGAGGCAAAAACGTATGCCGCAATCGTATGCGTTCTTGAAGCGGTCCGCGTACATCCGATATATGCCCCGCACTATACGCGGCAATAACGGCATTGGTCGGCATTGCCCCGCCGGCTTCCGCCAAAGTGTACACGGTCGTTTCCAGCATGTCCGCTTTGATTTGATTCCACAAAGCATCCCGACTGCCGCCTTCCGTCACCGTCACCCCGTTTATCTTTATATCCGCCTGACGGCATTGCGCCATAATCTCCCTATAGTCATACCCGATCCCTTCCAATACGCAACGCCATAAAGCTCCTTGATTCGCCTCCAAGGTCAACCCGGTAAACGTACCGCGCACATAGGGCCGGGAAGTCGAATTGCCGGTCAAATAAGGAAAAAATAACGCGCCGTTACATCCGGGGGGATACGCCTGCGCCAGCTCGTCCAACGTCCGATAATACGATTCATTCGCTTCCTGCCGGCAAACGGCATCTTTAAACCAACGCAAAGCCAAGCCGCCTGTCCGCACCGTCCCCCAATAAAAATAAGTATCCGCCAACGTCCCCGCATTAAATACAAATCCGCTTCCCCGTTGAGACAATGCCGGTATAATTCCCGGTACGGCCACACAAAACATGGCGCAAGTACCGGCAACATCCGCCGCTTGTCCGGCCTTCCACACGCCGCTGCCGAGCATGGACTGCATCGTATCGCCGGCACCCGCACAAATCGGAATCCCTTCGGGAAAACCGGTTTCCGCCGCATCGGCGGCGCACAACCGTCCAATATGCTCCCACGGTTTGACAATACGCGGTAAATACGTGCGGTCAATGCCGAGAATCTGCAATTGTGCCGGCGACCACTCTTTTGCCGCCACCTTATATCCCAACCCCCAGCCCGATAACGTGCCCCAATCAATAAACGCCTCCGTACCGCGTAACCCGGCCAAATGAAGTAAGATGTACGGACAATTGTGAATAAATTTAACCCCTGTTTTTACAAACTCCGTATGAGCTAAAAACCAACGCGCAATCATCGCCGGAAACATCACATTGGGTTCGGCATTTCCCGTTTCTCTCGCCCATATAGACCGATTCTCCGCTTTCAACCGCGCCACATCAGCAGCGGTACGACTGTCCAAATAATTAATATACGGCGTAACCGGCTTCCCTTCTTCATTAATCCCGGCAATGCCGCAAATAATACCGTCCCCCATTATTGCCGCCACTGCCGCCGTCGACAGGCCGTCGGCACGCATGCGGTCACTGCATATACGCATACATTTTTTACCGAACGGTAATACTCGTCAATATCCATTTCCACCCATCCCGGTCTCGGGTATTGCAGTGAGGTTTTCGCCGTCGCCGCGGCTACACACTTCCCGGCGAAACTATATACAGCCACTTTCACACTTTGCGTTCCCGCGTCAAATACTACATAATAAGAATCCATATGTAACTTCCTCCTTGTATACACGACGTTCATTATATTCATAATACAAAAAAACGAAGAGTAAGAAAGCCTTCTTGCTCTTCGTTTTTACTAAAATACGCTATTCTTCTTTATAAGAAGGTCGACGTATATGATACCAAGCCACATACATCACCGGTAAAACCAGTAAGGTAAGTACGGTCGCGGCCAACAAGCCCGCTGAAATAGTCACCGCCATAGGCCCCCAAAAAATGCTGCGCATCAACGGAATCATCCCCAAAATAGCGGCCGCCGCCGTTAACATAATCGGTCGAAACCGTAAAATAGCCGAATCAATGACTGCATTCCACGGATCTTCGCCGCCGGCAATATGCTTTTTAATCTGATCAATAAGAATCACGGAATTGCGAATGATCATACCGCTTAATGCCAATATTCCCAAATACGCGACAAACCCCAGGGGCTTACCGGAAATCAACATTCCCGCACTGACGCCGATCATTCCCATGGGAGCCGTTACCAACGTCAACAACATATCGGCTACGCTCCGCAATTGCAACATCAGCAGCGTAATAATAAGAATGATCATGATCGGTACGGGGCGCAACAAATAGTGCAAGGATTTACGACTGTTTTCCAAATCTCCGCCCACTTCTACATCATACCCGAAAGGCAAGGCGTTGCGAATCCCTTGAATGGATTGATAGGCCTCGGCGGTCACATCATTCGCCGTGCCGTTTCTGATATTTCCCTGAATCGTAATCGTCGGTTTTAAATTACGACGCCAAATTAAAGTATCTTCCGCTCCATAGGAAATTTTTGCCAATTGTCCCAACGGCACATAACCGCCGGCCGTATATACGGGAATACTCTGCACGGCCGCCAACGAATTGCGATCTTGTGCTTGTAATCGCATTTGTATACCGATCGTCTTATCCGGCGCATAATATTGAGCAATCGAGGCTCCGGAAAGTTCCGTATACAACGTCTTCGCCACGTCTTGATCGGAGATCCCCAAAGAACGAAGTTTTGCCTGATCTGTTTCGACGCGTAAAACTTTACTCTTTTGTTCCCAATTCAAAAATACATCTGCCGTATCCGGATTTTGCCGAATTTTTGCCGCCATACGTTCCGCATACAGTTTAACCCGGTCCGCATTATACCCCGAAACACGAATCATCAACGGATACGAAGACGGCGGTCCTAACGATATATTTTTAACATTGCTGCGAACCGTCGGAAAATGCTCCTTCATTTCCCGTTGAATACTCTTCATTAAAGAAGCGCGGGACTGCAAGTCATCAGCCACAATAATAAACTGTGCATAATTACTTGCCGGCAATACAGGTTCCCAAGTTAATACAAAACGCGGAGCCCCTTCTCCCACATAATAAGAATAGCTTTTCATTTCTTTAGTATGCTGACGCAAATATGTCGAAAACCGTTGTGCTTCCTGCTGTGTCGCAGCCAATGAAGATCCTTCCGGCAACGTCATTTCCACAATAATTTCCGGACGCAAAGAAGGCGGGAAAAATTCTTGCGGAATCCACCGCAACATTCCCACAGACACGACAAAAGCAATCACCGTCGCTGCAATAACCGCGCGATAATGGGTTAAACATTTCTCCAATACTTGGCGAAACAGGCGATAAAATCGACTTTGATATAACGGTTTGCGGGTTTGCGTAATCTTCGGCTTAATAAGATAATACCCGAATAAAGGGGCTACCATTACCGAAACAATCCAAGATAACAATAATGCGGAAAAAATCACCGGAAATAAACTCCGACAAAACTCGGAAGCGGCCCCGTCCGCAAAGGCCACGGGAATAAATCCGGCACAGGTAACCAACGTTCCGGTCAACATCGGTTTGGCCGTCGCACGAAATGCAAAGCAGGCGGCCTCCAGCCGGGTTTTCCCGCGCTCCAACTGTACGCTCATCATTTCTACTGCAATGATCGCATCATCCACCAATAATCCCAAGGCAATGATTAAGGCGCCCAACGATACCTTATGTAAATCAATCCCGCTTACTTCCATCACACAAAATACGCCTGCCAATACCAGGGGAATACAACAAGCGACTACCAATCCGGTTCGCAGTCCCAAACTCAAAAAACTTACCAGCAGGACAATAATAATCGCTTCCCGCAACGTACCGATAAAATCGGCAATCGACTCTTTAACAACCTGCGGTTGATCGGACACTTGATGCAATACCATCCCTGCCGGCAAATCTGCTTTCACGGTTTGACAAAATTGCTGTAAATTTTTCCCCAACGTCAAAATATTGCCGCCGTTTTTCATCGATAACGCCAGTCCCACGGCCGGCTTACCGTTAAAATACATTTTCGGATTGGCCGGATCCGTATACGTGCGTTCCACCGTCGCAATATCTCCCAGACGGAACGTACGCCCGGAGGCACTGATGGGAATATTCCGAATATCTTCCAAGTCATTACACCGGCCGGATAACCGTAAGTATACATTGTCGGACTTTGTATCAATCATGCCGGCCGGCGTCATGGCATTTTGTCCCCGCACCGCTTGCGCAATAGCCGTGGGCGGAATACCCAAGGCCGCTAATTTCGCATTCGCCACGGAAATATAAATTTCTTCCTCCTGCACGCCTAATAATTGCACCTTACCGACATCGGGAACCGTCAATAACACCCGTCTTAAATTTTCCGCTTTTTGCCGCAATTCTTCATACGAATACCCGTCTCCGGTCAACGCATAAATAGAGCCGTATACATCATCAAAGCGGTCATTATAAAAAGGTCCTACAACGCCGTCCGGCAGTTGTCGTTTCATGTTTTCCGTCAAATTTCTGACATCGTGCCACGTACTGCGAATCTGCGAAGCCGGCACCGAATCCTGCAAGGAAACAAAAATAACGGTCTGTCCCGGCCGGGAATAACTTTGCAGAGAATCCAAGCCTTTCGTATCCTGCAGCTGTCGTTCCAGCTTGTCCGTCACCTGTTTCTGCATTTGTTCCGCCGTGGCCCCCGGCCAAGCCGCAGTAACAACCATTTGCCGCACCGTATACGCCGGGTCTTCCATTCTCCCCAATTTCATATAGGAAAACACGCCGGCAACAGCAATAAGGACAATGAAATACCATACCAGCACTTTATTTTTCAGTGCCGTTTCCGAGAGATTCCTCATGTTTCCTCACTCTCCGTCCTCACCTGTTCTCCTTCATATAAGAGATTTACACCGGCCGTTACCACTTGCGCACCTGCCGAAAGTCCCCCTACTTGTACTGCATCATCATCGAAAGCAAGAATCTGCACCGCTTGTAATTGCAAACGATTGTTTTTAGTCACCACCCATACATGCGGCGTATTACCCGTTTGATAAATAGCCGCCAACGGCAACCGATACGTTCCCTGCGGAACCTTCGGGGCCGCCGCATTGACCACCCCGGCGGTCATCCCCAATTGCATCCCTGCCGGCGGTTGCCATAAAGAAACCCGCACAGTATACGTTTTGGTAACCGGATCGGCCATCGGCGCCACTTCCCGCACCATCCCCCGACACGCGGCATTGGCTAACGCCCAAAACGACACGGATACCGTCTTGCCTACCGTAAAATCGGCCACTTTATTTTCCGGGACATGAATTTCCACTTCCCAATCCCCGTCATGAACTAATGTCAACACAGGCATGCCGGGTGCAACAACTTGTCCCGGGTCACCGTTTACGAAAGAAATAACTCCGGGCGCATCCGCCGTCAATTGTGTATATGCCAACTGATTACGTTGCAACTGCCGTGCCGCCAGCGCTTGTTGGTACTGTGCCGCCGCTTGTCGATATGCCGTTTTCGCTTGATCCAACGCTACCGCACTGACCGCCTCTTCCTGATACAGTTTTTGAAACCGTCCGTAATTCTCTTGTGCCAACTTTACTTGTGCGGTTGCCGCATCCACCTGTGCCTGCGTTTGCTGTACAGCCGACTGCAAATCTTGCGGATTTAACGTCATCAGGACCTGTCCGCGTTGCACCCGTGAGCCCAATTGTACATAACGGGCCGTAATCCGACCGCCCACTTGAAACGCCAATTTACTTTCATAGCGTCCCCGCACGGTACCGGCATATGTCGTTTTCGTATCACTGTCCATCGTCCCGCCGACCGTAACGGTTTTGACCAACTGCGGTTCCGGAGGCGGCGATATTTTTTTACCGCAACCGCCGGCAAGCACGCTCATGGCGATCAGTAACCCGATACCGATAAGCCACTTATTCATCTTCATCTCCCTCACCCTTTCCGGGCGTACCGATAGTTTCAACCATAGCTCGCGCCGCATTTTCCGAAACAATTTTCATCGTATCCAACGCTTCCGCCAACCGTTTTTCTTCTACTCCTTTCAGAAGAAACGATACCCATCGTTTCACAATCGCTTCCATCGCCGGTCGCATTTCCCAGGCTTTGCGAGTTAAATATATATATTTATACCGTAAATCTTCATTATCTTGCCGACGAAAAATCAATCCTTTTTTTTCCAATAATTTTACATTGCGTGCTACCAATGCTTTATCCGCCGTCAGTAATTTTCCCAATTCCACTTGCGTACAACCGTCATGAGAATATAAAGTAAGCAAAACAACATGCTCTGAATAGGATACATTCCACGGGCGGCATGCCCCGGATACATAGGCCTGCGTCCGTCTGTTAATAATCCCGAATTCATGTCCTATTTCAAAATAATCCATCATACGTACGCTCCTCCTTAAAGTTGATTCAATCAACATTAGTATAGCAAAAAGCCTATATGTCCGCAAGAATTATTTTCAAAATTTATACCGTATGCACTTCTTTACCGCTATCAAAGCCCTTTCCCATTGCCAAGCTCGGCAATGTATACCGCTCCGTATATCCTGTCTCTTACGACATTTCATACCCGCATCGGGCGCATAAAATCTCGCCGTTTTTCCCCATATATAAGGTAATACTATATAGGTTACACAGAATACTTCTCAACGTGTACCCTATGTGTTGACAACTAAGAGAATAAAACATCCCCGTTTTTCCCTTATGTTTGGCAACAATACTAAAAATATGCTAAAATAAATTGTTTATAGTAAACACATTACCAAAAGAATAAGGGGTTATTATGAGTAATAAATTTATTTCCGGGACCTTGATTCTGACCCTGTCGGGGTTTGTCGTAAAAGCAATCGGCAGTATTAACTGGGTCATTCTTTCACGTATTTTAGGCGGGGAAGGCATCGGCATTTATCAAATGGCCTTTCCTATTTATTTATTGGCATTGGAAATATCCAGCGCCGGTATTCCCATTGCGATTTCTATTATTACAGCGGAAAAAGCGGCAAAAGAAGATTATGCCGGTGCCAAACGAATTTTTCATGTCTCCATTTCTATGCTGTGCACAACGGCTTTTATACTCAGCCTCCTCGTATTTTTCGGCTCCCGCTTCTTAATTTCCGAACATATTATTCGAGAAAGTCGCGCCTACTGGTCGTTAATTGCGTTGGCGCCGGCTATTTTTTTCACCACCATTATCGCCGGCTTCCGGGGCTATTTACAAGGATGGCGACAAATGACCCCGACCGCCGTATCGCAAATTACGGAGCAAATTGTCCGCGTCATCTCCATGCTCGGTTTTGCCTCCTTTTTTATGCCCTACGGCTTGCAATATGCCGCCGGCGGTGCCAGTTTAGGTGCCGGTTTCGGCGGTTTGGCCGCACTTTTCGTCTTGTTGTTCTTCTATCGCCGTTTGCAAAAAACGTTACCGACGACAACGGTCTCCTATCCGCAAGAAAACGTGTGGCACATTCTGAAACGACTCGTTTCTTTATCGATTCCCATTTCCATGGCAAGTATTATGTTGCCGATCGTGTCTAATTTGGATTTATTAATTGTACCGCGGCGCTTGGAAGCGGCCGGTTTTCCGACACATAAAGCGACCGAACTGTTCGGCTATTTAACCGGTATGTCCGTCCCTTTGGTCACTTTGGCCACCATTCTTACCATTGCCATGGCCATGAACTTGGTGCCGACGATTAGTCATTATTTCACGTTGGGTGATAAAAAAGAAATTTATAATCGTACGGCGGGAGCCCTGCGCGTCGCTTTTTTAGTGACCATTCCCTTCAGTGTCCTCTTATTTGTGATGGCTCATCCTATTGTAACCTTTATTTACAATGCGCCGGCCGCCGCACCGGCTACCCGCACCATTGCGATTGCCATTTTCTTTTTAGGCATGCACCAAATTACAACGGCGATTTTGCAAGGTCTGAAAAAGCCGAAAATTCCTGTCATGAATATGATGATTGCCGCCGCGGTCAAAGTATGTTGCAACTGGTTTTTGGTAGCCATTCCCGCTTTCGGTATTCGCGGCGCCGCCTGTGCCACCGTAGCGGATATAGGCGTAGCGGCTCTGTTAAATTTAATCTTCATTTACCGTCATACGGGCTATATCATTGACCTTAAAATTATTTTACGCAACGCCCTGTCCGCTGCCGTTATGGGCTGTATCGTGGCCTGTCTGTACAGCTTTTTACACCATCACACACCGGCAGTGATCAGTTTATTTGTTCCCTGCTTTACAGGATTATTGATTTATTTAGGTATTATGACCGCCACCGGCGGCGTAACGCAGGACGATTTGAGCAAAATTCCCTTTTTCAAACGCTTTGCCAAATATGCGCATTAAAAAATACCCCTGCCGAACGGCAGGGGTATTTTTGTATACGACAAAGGGCTGAGATGCCCCTGCAATCACCGCTCGTATATACCCGCTCGCTTACCGACTCCCGCCTTTGTGTCTCCTTTTTGCCGCTTGCTTTTCCGCAGAAAAACGCGTTGCTTCTACAAAAGCAACGCGTTTTTTCAACAGGTTTACGAGGAACCGGTTATATTATTGTTTTCCTATTAACTTTCCTTCTTTATCATACTGATTTTTATGATATCCTGCCAGGAAATATACGATCGTAATAATCGCCATAAAAATCCAACCGGCAATCAATGACATGCGCGTGTCCGGATTGAACCACATACCGACCGTAACCAATGCCAGGAAAAGAATACAAAAATAATTGGCATACGGATATAAAGGCGACGTAAAAGGATGCTTGGACATGACAGCTTCTCCCCAATTTTTACGGAAATTTTTCTGCGAATAGGCCAATACAAACCAAGTTACCATGCCGGGAAATACGCTGGCACTGTAAATATAAATAAAGAGTTTGGAATTCGGTATGAGATAATTTAAAATAACGCCAATCAACAGGCAACCGATAGTAATGGAAATACCGTGACGCGGCACGCCGTGACGGGAGAGTTTGCCGAAAAATTTAGGTGCCAAGCCGTTTTCCGATAAGGTATACAACATACGTCCGGAACTGTAAATACCGCTATTACACCCGGACAACGCCGCCGTTAAAACGACAAAGTTAATAATCCCGGCCGCCGATGTGATCCCCACTTTTGCAAACGTCGTAACAAAGGGACTTCCCAAGGTTCCCAATTGATTCCAGGGATATAAGGCCAACACAATGAAAATAGCGCCGATATAGAAAATTAAAATTCGCCAAACAATATTTTTCGTAGCTTTCCGCAACGTTTCCTGAGGTTTTTGCGCTTCACCGGCCGTAATACCTACCAATTCCACCCCTTGAAAGGCGGCCGCTACCACACACATGGCACCCAACATACCGCTGAAGCCGTGCGGGAAAAATCCGCCGTTTGTCCAAAGATTGGAAATACCGACGGGAACCCCGTGATTGCCGAACCCGAACACAATAACCAACGCGCCGATAATAAGCATGACAATAATCGTAATAACCTTAATAATGGCAAACCAAAATTCAAATTCACCGTACAATTTTACGGCCACCATGTTGGCAACGGTGACAATGGCCATACCGCCCAAAGCGGAAATCCATTGCGGTACTAAGGGAAACCAATAATGAATATAAATGCCGACAGCCGTAATTTCCGAAAGAGCAACGGCAATCCACAAAAACCAATAACACCATGCGGTCATATAGCCGGCAAAAGGAGAAATATATTTATGGCCGTACATGGCGAAAGACCCTGTAACCGGCTCGGTATACAACATTTCTCCCATAATGCGCATAATAAAAAACATGACCAATCCGGCCAGACCGTAACATAATAAAACGGACGGACCGGCCATTTGAATCGTGCTGGCCGAGCCCATAAAAAGTCCCACGCCGATCGTGCCGCCTAAGGCTATCATTTCAACATGACGCGGTTTTAATCCTCGTTCCATGGTGTTTTTCTCACTTGCAGTGTTCTCCATGTTGTTCAATCCCTTCTCTTCTCTATTTTATATTGACCGGATATCCTTCTTCTTTAAGTTTTTCCACTAAATGTTCCACATGGCTTTCATTGGCCGTTTCCAATTCCAAGCCCACTGCTGTCGAGCCGAACCCGATGCCGTGTTGGCTGCGCGCATGGGTAATGGAAATAATATTGGCATTAAACCGGGAAATAAGCAGTAATAATTTAGCCATTTCTCCGGGTTTATCGGGAACCACCGTTTCAAAGAAAAGTTTCCGCCAAGAACGAATTAAGCCGCTATTAATAACACGCGTCATATTATTGACATCAATATTGCCGCCGCTGACCAGAGCGACAACTTTTTTATTGCGAATACCGGAAATTTTCCCGTTCATCAACGCCGCCACAGGCACCGCACCCGCACCTTCGGCTACCGTTTTGGCCCGTTCCAATAATAATAAAATCGCCCCGGCAATTTCCGTTTCATCTACCGTCACCATATCATCCACATAGTGCCGACAAAGAGCATACGTCAATTCTCCCGGCTTTTTGACGGCTATACCGTCCGCCAGCGTAGCTTTACCGTCATACGTAACAATCCGACCTGCTTCCCGAGATGCCAGCATAGACGGCATATTCTGCGCCTGCACGCCGATAACTTTAATGTTCGGGTTCAGGCTTTTAGCCGCTACCGCCAATCCGGAAATTAAGCCGCCGCCGCCGATAGGCGCCACAATCACTTCAGTTTCCGGTAATTGTTCCAAAATTTCCAACGCAATCGTGCCTTGCCCGGCAATGACTTCCGGATCATTAAAGGGATGCACAAAAGTATACCCGCGTTCCTTCATGAGTTCCACCGCTTTGGCCGCGGCTTCATCAAAAAAATCACCGTGTAATACCACGTTCGCCCCATACCCGCGAGTAGCGGCCACTTTTGCCAACGGCGCATGTTTAGGCATACAAATCGTCGCCTGACAACCGTATTCTCCGGCCGCCAACGCCACCCCTTGCGCATGGTTGCCGGCCGATGCGGCAATTACACCCTTTGCCCGTTCTTCCGGTGACAAACACGCTACTTTGTTGTAAGCGCCGCGCAATTTAAACGAACCGGTGCGTTGCAAATTTTCCATTTTCAAAAATACTTGACAACCGGCCGAATTGCTTACGGAATGCGTATACGACAAACCGGTCTGTTGTGCTACGCCTTTTAGGCGTTGCCGAGCGTCTTTTATCATTTGTAAAGTCACTCGTTCTTCACTCATAAAAAATTCCCCCTTACATGGTTGGTATTATGAGATTGCAGTTCTAATATACGTCACTCCGGTCTCACTGTCAATATAATTTTTCTCATTTTGTTTATTACTGTTATACATTTGTATGTGGATAGTAGAGTATATTTTATTGCTATACACGCTGCCCGACGATACGTCTACGGTCTGCAACCATACAAAAACGCCTGCCTTTATCAATAAAGACAGACGTTGTTATTCTATATGCTGTTATTTTCCGATAAATTCCCGCAACAATGAATTTCCCGGCACCACTTGGGACGGTAAACTTTTAAATGGTTTTAAAAATTTTAACAGCCGCTGTGCTTCCGCATAATGCGTACTGTCTTTTTCAATAGATGCCAACAACGGCTCCGCATATGGTTTCAATACGGACAACTCATACGGTAAAGCCGTATTGAAAATGGTGTCCGCATCTTCTTGATACGGATAAATATTAACTTCTTCCCCCCGACGGACATCCGCCCATACATCCATCGTCGCCAATGCGTCCCGATCTCTAAATTGGCGATCACGCACCATCCGCCGAATAATCCGCGTATCGGAAGTAGAAATGCGATTATGATCATTTATGCGAATTTGCGTAAGTACACCTAACGAAATTTTTACTTTTTCATATCGCGGCAACATGTACGTCAAAGAATCATTCAAAGCATGCAATCCTTCTACAACAATCGGCTGCTGCGGTTCCAAATGAACCGGCAGGGTGTCAAAATATCGTTTCCCTTCAACAAAGTCGAACCTTGATAAATACACATCTTTGCCCTGCTGTAAGGCATCAATCTGTTTATTGAATAAAGGGACATCAATGGCCCGCAATGATTCAAAATCATAGGAGCCGTCCGGATTTTTCGGCGTATCTTCCCGATTATAAAAATAATCGTCTAAAGAAATTTTTACAGGACGCAATCCCACTACCCGCAATTGCGTTGTCAAGCGTTTGCAAAAGGTCGTCTTACCGGCGGAAGAAGGACCGGAAATCAGCACCACTTTTATTTTCGGTCGTTGCTGAACAATATAGTCGGCAATTTCCGCTAATTTTTTTCCTGTAAGGCTTCCGCCATATCCACAATATCTTGAATCGTATTGTCGTCTATATAACGATTTAAATCCGACACATATTCACACCGAACAATCCGCCCCCAACTTTCCGCATCTAAAAAAAGCCGTGCCATTTTGGGAATTTCCTTGTACACCGGAAGCGCCTCGGGCGACTGCGGCGTCGGTAATTCTAAAATAATTCCCGGTGCATACGAACGTACATGAAAACACGTAATATAGCCCATACTCGGCAACAACGGCCCCATATAATAATCAAAAATACGACCGCATTGGTACGCCATAATATGATGAATATCCAAGTGTTGCAATAATTCCGCTTCCCGTTCCATATGACGGTTACGGCACATTTCCATCGCCATTTCCGTACCCGTAATGACTTGCGTCAATTTTTCATCTTGCGCCACCATCTCTTCCATCCGCTGTTGAATCATCTTCACATCCCGCACCGTAACGGTATGACCGATACTGAGTTCACAATACAGTGCTTTTCGCAAGGCATGTTTTACAAATACCTTGCCTCCCGGATATAAATCATCCACCGCTCTCACCAGGAGCATAATCGCCGTTCGTTGTAAACAGCTGTTGCCCTCCACGGTACCTAAAGAAAACCAGGTAATTTCCCCATCGGCAGTTACTTTCGTATCCAACCCGACAAAATCCCGATTATATAAAGCCGCCGCTATACGCGGTTGCGCTGTCGCATACTGTTCCCGCACTACCGTTTCCAATGATATTCCCTCTTCTACGGTATAGGTTTTATGTTGTGTTCTGTCTGTAATCGTAATCATATATGTTCCTCCTTTCCTTTCTTTATATTTATTTTATTCGATATTTTTCTCCGCTTTCCTTTTTCTCTTATGTAAGGATGAAAAACAGACCGTAACGAAAAACTGCGCGTTTTCATTCAACACGAAAACACGCAGCCCGCCGACAGTCTTTCTTTCGATATGTCCCTAATTATTTGGTTCCGAAAATGCGATCCCCCGCATCTCCCAACCCCGGTAAAATATATCCCCGGTCATTTAATTTTTCATCTAACGCACCTACATAAATACGTACATCGGGATGATCCGCATTCACTCGTTTAACGCCTTCCGGAGCCGCCACTAAACACATGAGTTTAATATGTTGTATGCCTTTCTTTTTCAATAACGTAATGGCTTCCGAAGCACTTCCCCCGGTTGCCAACATAGGATCGACAATAATAAAATCACGATCGGTAACATCAGGAAGTTTACAATAATATTCTACCGGCTCCAGCGTTTTCGGATCACGATACAATCCGATATGTCCCACTTTCGCCATGGGAATTAAATTCAACATGCCCTGAACCATCCCCAAACCGGCGCGCAATACAGGCACAATTCCCAGTTTTTTGCCGCTGATTTGTTTTCCCGTCATCGCGCATAACGGGGTTTCTATTGCCACTTCTTCTAAAGGCAAATCTCTGGTAATTTCATAGCCCATAAGCATGGTAATTTCTTCCAATAATTGCCGAAAATCCATCGCTCCCGTTTCTTTTTTTCTCATTAATGTAATTTTATGTTGAATCAACGGATGATCCATTACTTGTACCTGCATCCTGTTTCCCCCTTCTTATCGTTCTTCCAACATGGCAATTTTTTCCAAGCGTGCCGCATGACGACCGCCCTCAAACGGCGTTTGTAAGAAAATCCGCACCACTTCCCGCGCTACGCCGGGACCGATAATCCGACCGCCCATCGTAACAATATTCGCATCATTATGTCGCCGACAATATTCTGCGGAAAATAAATCATTACATAATGCCGCACGAATACCTTTGACCTTATTGGCGGCAATCCCGATCCCGATCCCGGTACCGCAAATTAAAATCCCACGCTCAAACGTTCCCGCCGCTACGGCAAGCGCCACTTTTCGGGCAATATCCGGATAATCGCACCGTTCTCCGGTCAACGTCCCGTAATCGGTGACATCCCACTGTTCTTCCTGTAAGTATTTTACCACGATCTGTTTTAATGCAAAACCGCCGTGATCCGCACCTATTACCAGTTTCATAAAAAACTCCTTTCTATAGTTCCGATCTTCCGGAAATGTTTCAATTATACTGCTTGTACATGACCGCCGGCCGCTTTTTTTAAACGATTCATGACCGCCAATCCCAACCCGACGGCTTGCACGCCTTCCGCCAAAATCAAGTCTACCCGCTCTTTATCAAAAAACAACAACCCCGTATAAAGTTTATTGGCCAATGCAGCCGCATCGCCATGATGTCCCCAAATAAACGTATGTGGGGCTCCTACTTGCGTCGCCACTTCTCGGCTGAGCAAAAAACCTACCGTTTTTCCGGCCGCTTTCGCTTCTGTATATGCCGTTTGTACAGCTTCGATAACCGCTTGTTCCGAGCCGACAAAGGCTTGTACGGGAGCTTCCGGCGCATAATGTCTATATTTCATTCCGGGAGCCTTGGGAACGCCCTTACCGCTGACCAAATGAGTATCCAGTACCACCTTTGCCGCCACTTCCGCCAACATTTCCGGCGTAATGCCGCCGGGTCGTAAAATCGTTACTTCATCAGCCGCCGTGCATTCCACAATCGTAGATTCCACGCCGATATGGCAAGCGCCGCCATCAATGATCATCTGTACCCGTCCGTCCATATCATGTAACGCTTCTGCGGCGGTAGTGGGACTGGGACGGGTCGACAAGTTGGCGCTCGGCCCGGCCACCGGAACTTGCGCATATTGCAAAAAGGCACGACAAATATCGTGATCCGGACAACGAACCGCCACCGTATCCAAGCCGCCGGTCGCAACATCGGGTACGCAGGAACGCCGAGGTAAAACCAAGGTTAACGGGCCCGGCCAAAATCGTGCCATCAATTTTTCCGCCAACGGCGAAATATGGTCGCTGATCTGTTCCGCTCCCTGTCGATCCGCTACCGTCAAAATTAACGGATTATCACTCGGTCTGCCTTTCGCTTCAAAAATTCGCCGACAAGCCGTTTCATCCAACCCGTTGGCGCCCAATCCGTATACCGTTTCTGTCGGAAATACTACCAAACCGCCTTGCCGAATACAAGCGCCGGCTTGCCGCAAAAGCTCCTGTTGTTGTTCTATATCTGTAATTTTAAGTAGTTCAGTCTTCATTTTTTCGCTCTTTCTTAAATACCAGATGCCGCAAAATCCTGCCATAATCCCACACGCAATCCTGTAACGTATAGTCGCCGTCAGCCGTGAACAGACGTTGTACCGCTTCTTCTTGTCCCCGTCCGATTTCCACTGCGCATAACCCGCCGGGTTCCAAAAGCGGTACCGTTTCTACAGCCAAACGACGATATATATCCAGTCCGTCTTGTCCGCCGAAAAGAGCCGTTTCGGGCTCCCGACGAATTTCCGGCTGTAATTGCGCCATATCCGCCGCCGTCAAATACGGAGGATTGGAAACAATGACAGAAAATCGTTCCCCCTGCACCTGTTGACAAAGATCGCTTTCCCGCCAAACCGCGCGCGTCTCCAAACCCTGCACGATGCTGTTTTTTTCAGCAATTTGCAAAGCCGCCCGGGAAATATCCACCCCCCAACCGACGGCCTGCGGCAAATGCGCCAATAAGCTTAACAGAATAGCGCCGCTGCCTGTACCGATATCCAAAATCCGCAAAGATTCCCGCTGCTTACAGGCATGAATCACGTATTCCACCAACAACTCCGTTTCCGGCCGGGGAATTAAGACCTCCGGAGATACTAAAAAATCGCTCCCGAAAAACGCCTTCACACCGGTAATATGCGCAACCGCATACGCGTCCGCCCGTTTTTGAATATATGCCTTATATTGCGCCAATTCATCAACATTTAACGGCTCCTCATAATGCGCATATAAATAAATTCTTTCTTTTCCCAACACATGGGCCAACAATATTTCCGCATCCAATCGCGGCGTTTCTATTCCTTTTTGTTGAAAAAATTTTTGCGTCCACGTCAGCACACTGCCAATGGTCCAGATCTTATTCATGTTCCTCCGCCTGCATCAATTCCGCCCGTCGCGCTTCCGCCAAGGCCTGAATAAATTCATCAAGATCGCCGTTCAAAACCGCATCCAATTTATATAAGGTAACATTAATCCGATGATCCGTAACCCGTCCTTGCGGATAATTATACGTACGAATCCGTTCACTGCGATCGCCTGTACCGACTTGACTGCGACGAGCTTCCGTCACCTCCTGCGCAGCGGCCTGTTGTGCCTGATCCAATAACCGCGCTTTTAATACCCGCAACGCTTTGGTCCGATTCTCCAACTGCGAACGTTCATCCTGACATTCCACCACAATTCCGGAGGGCATATGCGTCATCCGTACGGCCGAACTGGTTTTATTAATATGCTGTCCGCCGGCGCCGCTGGCACGAAAATAATCCACCCGTACATCTTTCATGTCCAAATCAATTTCCACATCATCGGCTTCCGGTAACACCGCTACAGTGGCGGTAGACGTATGAATGCGCCCGCCCGCTTCCGTTACGGGAACCCGCTGCACGCGATGCACGCCGGATTCATATTTCAACTTGCCATATACGCCGGCCCCTTCTACCGAAAAAACCACTTCTTTATATCCGCCCAATTCCGGTTCATTGGCACTGATCAGCTCGGCTTTCCATCCCGGTTGTTTTTCAATATATTTCATATACATCCGAAATAAATCTCCCGCAAACAACGCCGCTTCATCACCGCCCGCACCGCCGCGAATTTCCATAATGACATTTTTATCATCATGCGGGTCCTTCGGCAGCATAAGAATATGCAGTTTTTCTTCCAATGCTGCTTGTTTTTTTGTCAATTCGGCAATTTCTTCCTTGGCCATCGCCGTTAATTCCGTATCCGTTGAAGGATCATCCAACAATTCCCGATCCCCACGTATGGTCTTACAAACCTCCTGATACTTACGATATGCTTCAATAATAGGGGCCAGAGAAGCATGCTCTTTGGTCAATTTTTGCCATTCCTTTTGTCGGGCAATAACAGCCGGGTCACTAATGCGTTGTTCCAAATCATTATATTTATTTTCTACTGCCTGCACTTTATCCAAAAACACCGTGTACATCTCTCCTTCTATAGGTTCTGTGCGGTCTGCCCGGTCGACGGTTTGGCCGCCTCCAAAGCGGCAATCGCCACCTCTATCTGATCCGCCTGCGGTTCCCGGGTCGTTAAATATTGAAGCCACAAACCGGGTCGTACCGCTGTTCGTATGCAGGTATGAGAAGAATCCGCCGCCAAGCGAATAATTTCATAACTTATCCCGGCAACAACAGGCATAAAAATAATCCGTGAAAGCACGCGAAAAACAATCCCCGGCCAACCTAAAAATGCAAAAACAAAAATAGATACTACCATAACAATCAATAAAAAATTCGTCCCGCAACGCGGATGAAGACGACTATGTTTTTTTACATTTTCCACCGTCAACGGTTCGCCCGCTTCATAAGTCCAAATAGTTTTATGTTCCGCACCGTGATACTGAAATACACGGTACATGCCGTCCGTAAAAGAAATCCCCCAAATATACAGCAAAAAGATCAGTAATCGCAGCCCGCCTTCCGCCAAATTCAAGTGTACGGAAGCGGCAGTTGCGGACAATAAAAAATGAGCACCGTACGTCGGCAATAAAATAAAAAACACGATCGCCATAACCACGGAAACCGTCAACGTCAATCCCATCTGAACATCCGATACGTTCTCTTCTTCCTCCGCCGCCTTAGCCGAAAAAGACAAGCTCCGCATACCATATAACAAAGATTCATACAACGCCACGGAACCCCGTATAAAAGGTTTCTTTAAAAAAGGAAACCGCTCCGTAAGGGAATGAACGGGCTCACACTGTACGGTAATTTTGCCGTCCGGCAGGCGGACAGCCGTAGCAACTTTTTGCGGACCGCGCATCATAACCCCTTCTATAACCGCTTGCCCGCCTACATACGCACGCGGCTTTTCCATACTGCTCCTCTCCTTCCGCCCAAACATACAAATAGAGCAGAGCATTTCTGCTCTGCCGCCCACTTGTATTGCTGTTATTTAGCTTTTTTACCATAACGCTTATTGAACTGTTCAATACGGCCGCGAGCTTGTTGTGCACGCTGTTGTCCCGTAAAGAAGGGATGGCATTTGGAGCAAATTTCAACGCGAAGTTCCGATGCGGTGGAACGAGTTTCAAACGTATTGCCACAAGCACAGGTAACCTTTACGGTATCATATTTCGGATGAATGTTTTCTTTCACGATTCACACCTCTTTCTTCTCTGACATACAAAATCCATACCGGGTTATTATATCATAGACACCATATATATGGCAAGAATAAAGCCGTGTTTTATGTTTTTTCAAAAAATAGACTCGGACAATTTTTTGTCCGAGTCTATAAAACACGCCGTAAAAATCAACGGCTTACATCATACCGGGCATTCCTCCCATGCCGGCAGGCATAGCCGGTGCGGCCGGTGCATTAGCTTCCGGTTTATCCGCTACCAATGTTTCCGTCGTCAATACCAATGCGGCAATAGATGCTGCATTCTGTAAGGCCGAACGGGTTACCTTGGCCGGATCGACAATACCGGATTTAACCATATCCACATATTCTTCAGTCAACGCATTAAAGCCTACACCTGCAGCCGATGCTTTAACTTTTGCGACAATAACGGAACCTTCCAATCCCGCATTGGCGGCAATTTGACGTACCGGTTCTTCAACCGCACGTTTTACCAAATTAATACCCGTTTGTACATCGCCTTCTTCTTTCAATTGATCCAACACGGGCAAAATATGGATAAATGTCGTACCGCCGCCGGCTACAATACCTTCTTCAACAGCAGCGCGCGTAGCATTCAACGCATCTTCCAAACGTAATTTTTTATCTTTTAATTCTACTTCCGTAGCGGCCCCTACTTCAATAACAGCAACACCGCCGGACATCTTTGCCAACCGTTCCTGCAATTTTTCTTTATCGAAATCGGATGTCGTATCTGCAATTTGTGCCCGAATCTGTGCCACACGATTTTTAATTTCTTCCTGATTCCCGTGGCCTTCCACAATCGTGGTTTCATCCTTTGTAACACGGATTTGACGAGCCGTACCGAGATCTTCCATCGTCACACTGTCCAATTTGCGACCTACGTCTTCCGTAATAACCGTAGCACCCGTCAAGATAGCGATATCCTGTAACATGGCTTTACGACGATCGCCGAAGCCGGGAGCTTTAACCGCAACCGCTTTAAACGTACCGCGTAATTTATTGACTACCAACGTTGCCAAGGCTTCGCCTTCTACATCTTCCGCAATAATCAATAATTCTTTACCTGCCTGTACCACTTTTTCTAATACCGGTAACATTTCCTGAATAGAAGCGATTTTACGATCGGTAATCAAAACATACGGTTCGCTCATAACGGCTTCCATCTTATCCGTATCCGTTACCATGTACGGAGAAATATAGCCGCGATCAAATTGCATGCCTTCCACAACGGAGAGCTGTGTTCCCATGGTCTTCGATTCTTCTACCGTAATAACGCCGTCTTTCCCTACTTTTTCCATCGCGTCGGCAATCAAACCGCCCACTTCTTCATCACCTGCCGAAATGGAAGCGACCTGAGCAATAGCGGCTTTGTCCGCAACCGGAATGGCGCGGCGCTGAATTTCATCCACCAACGTCGTAACGGCCTTTTCAATGCCGCGCTTTAAAATCATCGGATTGGCGCCTGCGGCCACATTGCGCATGCCTTCCTGAATCATGGCCTGTGCCAATAACGTAGCCGTCGTCGTACCGTCACCGGCAACATCGTTCGTTTTGGTAGCTACTTCTTTTACCAATTGTGCGCCCATATTTTCAAACGCATCTTCCAACTCAATATCACGAGCAATGGTAACCCCGTCATTAGTAATCGTCGGTGCCCCGAATTTTTTATCCAATACTACATTGCGGCCTTTAGGTCCCAAGGTTACTTTTACGGCGTTTGCCAAAGCATCTACACCCTTACCCAAAGCGCGACGCGCTTCTTCATTAAACAAAATTTGTTTTGCCATTCTACACACGCTCCTATACGAAAATATTTATTTTTAAATCAGCAAACAGCCAAAATGTCCCGTTCGCTTACAATCAGATAATCCGTTCCTTCAAATTTTACTTCGGTTCCTGCATATTTGGAGAAAATAACTGTATCGCCCGCTTTCACATCCAAGGCAACCCGTTTTCCGTCATCCGTCATTTTTCCCGGACCTGCCGCTACGACTTCTCCCCGGCTCGGTTTTTCTTTCGCCGTATCCGGTAAATAAATACCGCCGGCGGTCTTTTCTTCCTGTTCCAATACACGAATTATTACGCGATCTCCTAATGGTTTTAACATCGTACAATTCCTCCTCAACAAAAACATCTTTATCGTTTTATTAGCACTCAACGGATTTGAGTGCTAATCACTGTCTATAGTGTACTCAAGAAAGGTAAAAAAGTCAATACAATACTAAAAAATACTGTTATTTTTCTTTTCCCCCGCCTGTTTAATAACGGCTGCGGCCACTTCCCGCAACGATCTGCCGTGTTTCATACTATATTGTTGTAGACGCCGATACGCCTCCGCTTCCGGCAAATGAAATTGTGCCGCCATCACGGCCTTCGCCCGCTCTACTTGTTTCCGCGTCTCTATCCGTTCCCGCATGGCCGCCATTTGCCGATAGGATTCCTCTTGCCGGGAAAATTGCGCCACCGCAATTTCTATAGCCGGAAATAGGCGCTGCGGCGACACCGGTTTGACAACATACCCGAAAACGCCGGACGATTTAGCTTTCGCCACCATCTCCTGTTGACTATATGCCGTCAACAACAGTACCGGCGCCAAATGTTCGTGTCCGATGCGTCGTGCCGCCTGAATCCCGTCCAACGTCGGCATTTTAATGTCCAACAGCACGACATCCGGCTTTTCTTGTCGTACCAATTGCCAAGCCGTTTCACCGTTATCCGCCATGCCCACCACTTCATGCCCGTATTCCTCCAACATTTCCCGCAAATCCATGCGAATAATCGCTTCATCATCAGCAATGACCATGCGATATGCCATCTCTGTCCTCCTTTTGCCGTAAAAACCGAACGGTAACCCGGGTCCCCTGCGGCATATTCGCCGCTATGCGCCACTGCCCGTGTAAATCCGTTTCAATCAGCGTACGTACTATTTCCAGGCCTAAATGCGCCGGATTCTCCCGATCGCTTCCCGGCGGCATGCCGCATCCCGTATCCGTCACCGACACTTCCACCTGTTCCCCCTTTGCCTGTACACTTACGGACAACGTGCCGGAGCGTTCCTTACCGAATCCGTGAACCAACGCATTAGTAATCAATTCATTTAAAATCAGGGCTACCGAGGTGGCCCGTCCGGAAGACAGATACAACGACTCCCCCCGAAAAACCGTTTCTATCCGTCGTTCCGGTGCCGCCATACTGCGCACCGCCAATGTCAATAACTGTTGTGCCGCTGCGGCAACATCCACCGTTTCCGCATCTTGCCGTGCTAAAATTTCATGAATAAAAGAAATGCTTAAAATCCGCTGCACACTTTCATTTAACGCCATTTTAGTTTCTTCATTATGCGCACGTCGACTTTGCATGCGCAATAACCCGGCAATGGTCTGCAAATTATTTTTCACCCGATGATGAATCTCTTTAATAACCGAAGTTTTTACTAACAATTCCGCCTCTTTATGATGCAACTCCGTACGCTCCGCCAAAAGAGATACAATTTGCTGTACCTTACCGTGCTGCAATAACGGCAACACCCGACGCGTAAACACGGCCCCCTGAAAAAGTACTTCATCCATATACCCCTTAGCCGTGGCCAACGCCCGCTTGGCGCCGATAAAATCACGCTGGGCATTATAAATATTAAATCCCTGCAACCCGCCTATATGCCCACGCAAATGAAGAATTCCCACCGCCATTTCATCAGCATACGTAATAACCCCGTTACCGTCCACTACTACCACCCCTTCTTGTACCGTTAACGGGCGATATAAATCGCGCGCGGCAATCTCCTGAGGTACCTGCAATGCCCAATACGCCGTTTCTGTCAAGCTCTCTCTACTTACTTCGACATTGCCGAAAAACACCACCGCGGCTATACACGAACCGGCATTATCTGCAAAAGGATATGCCGCCAACGATTCAATCTTCCCATATTGCACTTCCCGACCGGCATGTAACGGGCGCCCCTGTTGTAACACTTGCCAAACCGCGGGTTCTTCATAAGCGGCGATTTCGCACCCCACCCGTACACCTTCCGCCATACTGGATTGCCGGGAAAACGGCGTTCGCCAGGCGACGGAAACCAAAGACTGCGGCTTTTTACCGGGCACAAAAAGTTGTATTTCCCGCCGGGATAAATCACTTGCAAATTGCAAAATTTCTTCACTATGCTGCAAAATATGAATTTGTACTTCCGAAAGCGAACTGTACCTGCGACAAATCTCTAAAATAGATGTGTTCATAAACACCTTTCCCCCAATAACCTAGGTTTCGTTTCCCGCCGCGGACGCAATCGCTAAATTGGGTTTCGCATTTAACGTCAAATCCGAAAATAAACCGGCCCGTGCCATATAATATGCCCGACACCCGATCATAGCGCCGTTATCCGTACACAATACAGGCTGCGGTCGATAAAAGGTATACCCTTTTTCCATACATGCCCGTTCCATAGCGGCGGCCAAACCGGAATTGGCCGATACGCCCCCGGCTACGGCAATTTTTACGGCGCCGCTATATTGTGCCGCATCCATGGTTTTTTCCACAAGCGTTTCCACCACCGTCTTTTGAAAACAAGCCGCCACATCCGCCGCCACATAAGTTTGCCCCCGCTGTTCCAACGTATGCAAATAATTCAACACGGCGGATTTTAAACCGCTGAAACTGAATTCAAAATTATGTTTTTCATGCAGCGCTTTGGGAAAAACAATCGCTTCCGCATTTCCCTGTTTTGCCAGCGAATCAATTTGCGGGCCGCCGGGATAAGGATAGCCCATAACGCGGGCAATTTTATCAAACGCTTCTCCCGCCGCATCATCCCGTGTCTGTCCCAGCAAAACAAACGCATTATAATCCTGTACTTGCACCAATTGTGTATGGCCGCCGGAAACCACTAAACATAAAAACGGCGGTTCCAATTCCGGATGACTGAGAAAATTGGCAAATATATGCCCTTCCATATGATTTACGCCCACTAACGGCTTATTCACGGCAAAACTGATAGCTTTAGCGGCGGCTACCCCTACCAGTAAGGCGCCTACCAACCCCGGTCCATACGTAACGCCGATATGATCCATATCTTCCAACTCGCACCCGGCGACCGTAAGCGCTTCCCGAATAATGGGCAACACATATTCAATATGCTGTCGCGAAGCAATTTCCGGCACAACGCCGCCGAATTTCCGATGAATCGGCACCTGCGTCGAAATAATATTGGAGCATATATGTCGTCCGTCCCGAATCACGGCCGCCGAGGTTTCATCACAACTGGTCTCCAACGCTAATGTATACATATCTTTCTCCTTCTCTTATTATATACTCCAACAATACCGCTCTTTTTTACACTCCATCACACACGCATCCTCTGTAGGCTGCGAATAATACGCACGGCGAACGGACACCGCCGCATAGCCCAATTTGCGATACAATTGCTGCGCCGATAAATTAGACACCCGCACTTCCAAAAAAATCGACGCACACCCGACACGCCACGCCGCTTCCATAAGTACGCGCAAAAGCAATTCGCCATATCCTTTACCGCGAAAAGCAGGCAGCACGGCGACATTCGTAATTTGCCCCTCATCCGCCACATGCCACAATCCGGCATATCCGGCAATGTCGCCCCGGTCCGTAACC
Source organism: Megasphaera lornae (assembly GCF_000214495.1). GTDB lineage: Bacteria > Bacillota > Negativicutes > Veillonellales > Megasphaeraceae > Megasphaera > Megasphaera lornae. The sequence continues at coordinate 32,297 of NZ_AFIJ01000035.1, forward strand.
AATACATAGTACATAGTCAACGCCGTATTCTGCAATTCTCGTTGAATCGCCACTTGCGACCAAGGTACGGAAAAGGCCTCCCGCTCGACGGCAAAAATACCGGAAGCATCCGTTTTCTGCGCTTTTCTGACAATCATGCCTTGCCTCCATGCCGTTTTTCCCACAATACTTCCGCTTCACTTCGCCGTTTATACGCCGGGGTCAACCGCATGCAGTCGTCCGTATCGTTATTTTCCAGCCGTTGTGCCGCCGCCAGCGCCGTACTGCCGGCCCGAGGAATCGCCATCGTCGCCGGGGCGATGCGGAATAAAGGATCCGCCGCCAAATACGGCATCGCCAACCGCAAGCCGTCACCGCAAAATACCGTCGGTTCGCCCCGTTGCCGTAAAGACCGTAACACCTCCGTTACCGGCGCAATATACGTATCTTGCACCACTTCCAACGTATCCCGTCGCCACCGATATAAAGAAACATATACATTTCCCTTTTGGGCATCAATTAACGGACAAATCAAATCCCCGACCCCGACAAAATTCCAGGCCAGACCGACCGGCGTTTCGATGCCGACCAGCGGCACACGCCAAGCGAATGCCAACCCTTTTGCGGTAGCCAGTCCGATACGCAGCCCTGTAAACGATCCGGGACCGATAGACACCGATACACTGTCAATTTGTTGTTTCGTAACCCCCGCCTTTACCAACATATCGGCAATATGGGGCATCAATTGTTCCGAATGCGTTAACCGGGCCTGAATCGTTAATTCACTGCGCAATACACCTTCATGCAGCAGCGCCACGCTCGATACGAGACCGGATGTTTCAATGGCCAATTGCATAATTCTTTACCTCTTTTTCAACCGCTTCCCATTGCGAACCTTGCCATACAAAATGAAACTTCCGTTCGCAAAGACCCGGGTTATCAATATATACATGTGCCGCCGTATGCGGAATACATTCGGGGAATTTTTCCGACCATTCAATAACCGTCACCCCGTGTTGCACATATTCATCAAATCCCAACGCCGCCAACTCCGACGCCTCTTCGAGACGATAAAAATCAAAATGCTGCAAAGGAATCTCATGTTCATAATAATTTAAAATCGTAAACGTAGGACTCACTACCGGCTCTGTAATCCCCATACCGCGAGCAATCCCCTGCACAAAATGCGTTTTTCCCGCACCCAAATCCCCATGCAGGGCCAACACGTTACCGTCACGCAAAACGGCTCCCAACCGTTCTCCCAGCGCCACCGTTTCCGCTTCTGAGCGAGTTATTATATCTGTCATGCCGTCCTCCTTAAAAATGCGTCCATCCGTGCGGCGGCACAATGCTTTCTTTTCCGTCCTGCACCCACCGCACCCTGCCTGTGCCGGCGCATACGCGACCGATAGGCGTAAGATTCGGAATTTGCCGCCGCACTGCCGAAAAAGTTTCCGGGGGCAACGTAAAAATCAGCTCATAATCTTCTCCTCCCTGCAACACATAATGAAACACATCTTTTTTCTCCTGTGCACACCATTGTCGCAATGCCGCCGATACCGGTATGGATTCCGCATATAATACCAAGTCCGCATGAGAAGCCTTGGCGATTTCATTGGCCTCACCGGCAATGCCGTCACTAATATCATTGGCACAACCGCCATGATGCGCCGCCAATATTCGCCCCAACTGTATTTGCGGTACCGGATATTGATGCGCCCGCACTAAGGATTCATACCCTGCGGTTCCGGACAATAACACATCCAACCCGGCGCCGGCATCACCCAAGGTATGCGAAACCGCCACGATGTCGCCCGCTTTCGCGCCGCTTCGCAACAACGCGCGACCCGCTTCCACTTCGCCCAATGCGGTAACCGTAATAACCGCACTTTCCTTGGCCATTACCGTATCACCGCCGATAATATTCACCCCATACGTCCGACAAACGTCCTGCATGCCATCATACATCGCCAACACCTCCGACACTTCCATCGTCGGTGCCAGCGCCGTCGATACTACCGCCTGTGTCGGCACGGCGCCCATGGCCGCCAAATCACTCAAATTGGCCGCCACCGCCTTATATCCCACCGCATGCCACGTCGCGGTTCTATGAATAATAAAATGCTCACCTTCCACCATCGTATCAATCACCGCCACCTGTTCCCGTCCCGGGGTGGTGCGATACACGGCACCGTCATCACCGATGCCTACTACCACATTTTCCGGAGAAACCGACAGCCGCTCTTGTATCATACGAATAATCCCGAATTCCCCAACATCCGATATTTTCACGATAATCTCCCTTCTCGAACTTTGTTTCTATTTTAATGTATATATAGAAAAAAGTAAACGACTACGCGCGACCTTCCCTATACAAAACAGGGACATGACCCTGCATCATGTCCCTGTCGCTAAAAAATACACCCTTACGATCTGCCGGCAAAATGATCCTTGGCGAATTGCATATCCTGTACCGTTTCCAACGTCCCCAAGTACTTTCCGTCACGATCGCGTACGGCAAAATACGTAACAAATAACGGTTTCCCCTTACGTTCCGCCCATCGTTCCACCTTGTCCCGACGGCCGGCTTTAAACTCGCTGATAATCATCCGTACCATCGCTTCAATTTTCGGCGGATGACAAGAATACACATCCCGTCCGATCGCCGCCATAGGACGCTTAAATACTTTCGGTCCTTCATTAAAAAACCGATTCACATCCTCCTCATCTACAAAGGTAATTTCTACCGGCATCGTATTTAACACAGCCGTCAACTGCCGTACAGTAAAACTGCCGCCGGGCATGACGATTTTACCGTCTTCCCACCCTTCCGGAAGCACCGCCGCTTTTCCCGCCGTTGCCGCCGCCCATACTTCCGCCGGCAGAGAAAAGGCCGGATCGTACTCTTCGCCGTCCTTATAAATCTGAACCCAATCCGCTTGCGTAAACGTGCGTACACAAATAGGAAATAAAATATGCTCTTCCTTATAAATCATTTCTTCCGCCCGCTGCACCAACGTCTTGACTTCCTCCCGCCAAATTTCTTCATGAAACTCTCGACGTTGTAACAGGCGTACATCCCGGCGAATTTCATCATCTACCGTCCACATGACCTTTGACGGTCCGGTAACACCGTATTTCTGTGCCAATAAAGGATACAGCAAATCTCCTTTTTTAGCATAATGAATCGCCAAATCGGACATTTTCCCCAAAGAGTCCCCGGCATCCGTTCCCTTTTCCAAGTCCTCCTTAACTGCAACAATCGCCTGCCGGAGCACATCATTTTCTCGTTTAAACGTGCGTAAAGGATGACCGGTTTCCTCATACGCATTCCGGAGCATTTGCTCCACCTCTTCCGGATTTTGCACCCGCTGTCCCGCCGCATCATGAAATAAAGCCGAATGCAAATCACAAAGTTTCTGCACTTCCTCTATCGGCGTTCCCTCTTGTATCAATTCCTGTTCCGCCGCCATAATTTCCGCCGCTTCCACATGCGAAAAAGAACGGATAAACGCTTGCCGAACTTGTTCCAAAGGAATCCCGTCATGTAATTGCAACAACATCTTTTTTAATTCCGCTTTACGTTCTTCACGATTTTTCGCCACCTCCGGACCGGCAAACCCGACCTCCTCCCGACCTTCGATGGCAAACCCGGCTTTGCGAAAAGCCCGAATGACATGGCCCAACGCAATATGTTTAATAGCCGCGCCCTGCGGAATCGTCATCACCTTGGCCACCGTATGTTGCGCCACTTTATTTTCCACCTCTGAAAATCCGACTGAAGACAATATCTGTACCACTTCCGGATACTCTTGAATCAACTCATACACACTCTTTTTTAAATCCAACGTTTTTTTCATTGTCCGTCCCTCTTTTCTCGCTAATATCCATACGTACCGCCTTTACATCGTCATTATACCATATACCCTGCCGGCAAGATGTTGTTTTTACAACCAACCGGAGAGGATCATAAAAAAAACGGCATGCTTCGCATTTCGCCGCGAAGCTGCCGTCTTGACCTGGACCCTTGAAAACGCGCCTTGCCGATTTATAAATATTTTTTCATTAAAATATTCAGCCGTACCTGCTCTTCCTCTCGCTGTACCCCCGTTCGATACGTCACGGAAGAATGAATGCTGTAGTTGTTCTTTCTTTCCCTATCTATGCCGATTGCCGTTTCTGTATCTATCTTTTTACGGTCTGTATAATTGAAATACTTATTGAACGTAACATATATATCCCGATACATGACCTTCATACCGGCCCTAAATTCTCGATCCCGTATATCCGCCCGGGCAATTTTTCTTTGCAAACTGTCCGTATACGGATCCTGTACATAGTGATGATATGTATACTGTACTTCCGGCTGCATCGACCAATGATTCCGCATCTGAATCTTCCGCCCTACCTCCAATGACAACCCTATATCATCCGCCCGTACGGAAGCCTTTTGCCTACGATATACACCATTATTCACCGTATGTATATCTCTACCGAAAACCGCATACTGACACAACGCATCTACATACAGTCCATGCGAAAAATACGTTGTCTTGCTTAAGCCGCCGCCAAGCATCTTGGTACTTCCATTCGCCACATGAAACCCTGCTTTATTATGAATAACATTAATATTTTTATCCATAATACGATCTCGTAAATATTGCGCCTCTTCTTGCCCATAAAAGAAATACATCCCCGTAATACTACCGTCTTGTCCGATTATATTCCTGCCGACACCTAAAATCCGACTATAAGAATTCTTAAAAGCCACCATCCTCGCTTTCCCTATTTTCCGCTTTCCATCTTTATCAACTTTCCATGTCGGTAACTTATATATACTAAAATATTTTCGATGTATACGGTTTGTCGTATACGTTGTCCACCACGATGATTTCTTCTTTTTTTCCGCTGCCGCCACGTTTCGCCGCTCCAAGCTCATAAGGCCCGCTTTCGCCAAATCAAGACCGGTATCCGGGTCGGACGGCTGTATGTGTTGGGCATTATTAAGCAATATAAATCTTCCCTTGTCATCGCCGATCCTATACGTTTTCCCATGTACAGCCCACGTTACAAAAGGGGATCCCAACCACCCCCCACTTACCTTACGTGGGATCGGCTTTTCCCATTCGGTCACGACCGTACCGTCTTTCGGATCCTTCGTACGGTTACGCAAAATAAAGCCGCCCATATCACTCTTGTTATCTAGCGGTGCATTAGTTTTCAGCTTATATATATCCGTGTACTCATCCTGAGGACGAAACATGACGGCTACCCAATACTCTTTCCCTTCTATCGGCTCTCTTCCCACTTCCGTATAATCATCCGTATCCGTCAGTTCATGTACCGTTCCGTCCGACCGGATATAACGATATGTATTTAAATCATTAGCCGCCGCAACCTCGGTCATGAATAAACAAGCGGCAGCCAACACACTATACAATATTTTTTTCATACAAGTGCTCTCTTTCTTATCATTCCTTTACAGACGCCATGGACACGCCGCTTAAAAATGAAATTGTGCCCAAAACCGATAGGTCTGTTGCCGTTTTTTATACGTCTTACCGCTCTTTCTTGAACGCCACAATACTTGCGTGCGAGAGGAAACTGCCGCCCCCAACTCGCCGTTCCGATGAAAATGTCGTTCCCACCCGATTTCATATTCCGTTACCGCCGGTAAGCGATACTGATTATACCACGAAAAATATCGGTTCACCTTCGCATAAATCCCCTTATACGCTACTTGCAAACCGACACGGATGTCTTCTTCATGTCGATATATACGCCCGAATTTCCTTTGCAAACTGTCCGTATACGCATGTTGATCATACAAATGATACGTATACTGCACTTCCGGTTGTAAAGATACATGAGACATGACCGCTATATGCCGCCCCGCTTCCACCGACAGTCCCACATCCGATCCCTGTACGGACGCCTTTTGACTGCCATATATGCCGTCATTTACCGTATGTATCTGACGATCAAATACGGCATATTGCCCCAGCACTTCTCCGTACAGCCCGTGCGCAAAAGGTTTAGTCTTACGAAATCCCACGCCGAACATATCCGTCTTGGCATTGGCTACATGAAAGCCGTTCGGATTCGCAATCCACCGTATCCTTTCATCAAGAACGGACGTCCTGAAATATCGACCGGCCTCTTGTCCGTAAAAAAAGTACATACTGTTTACACTCTTATCGCGCCCCATGCGATTGTTACCGATAGTCCATACACGAAGCTGCGTTTCTTTCTCAAACAGATTATACCGCATTGCGGTTTTCCACTTTCCCGCCGCATCTCGTTCCCATAACAACCGCCTATTTCCCACGCCCTGCACATCTTGTATATGTGCCGACGTGTAATGGGTCCACCACGCTGCCGACTCCGTCACTGCGGCCACCTTCCCATGGGCCTCACCATTCCGTAAACAAGTCTTCGCCAAATCCACATTTGTATCCCTGTCGGTCGGCTCTATATGAATGGCATTATTAAGCAATACCATTTTTCCCGGAGTCTTCGGTACAGAAACCTCGATTCCGTCTGTGGTTCCCCATACATGAGGGCATTTTGCCATATCATATAAATTACGAGGAATTTCTTGCTCCAGTTCTGTTATCTGCTCCCCCGGATGCTCCGGATCGGGCATGCGCTTGGTAACCGTAAAGCCCTCGTGATGAGTCAACGGCATATTCGTTGCCAATTTACCGATAATCGTATCCTGCGACTTAGGTACCGCCGAAAAGGCCCCCCAATACGTTTTTCCTGCCACCGTTACGTTTCCTACTTTCGTATATCCCGCATCCGTAACATTGACAATCGTACCGTCCGAATTAACATAACGATATGTATATAAATCATTTGCCGTCACCGTACCGGTCATCATCACCGTCAGTACCGATAACCACCATACAGCCTTTTTCATCCCGTACCACCTCTTTTATTTTCCTACGACAGCATTTATTATTATACTGTGATTCATCCGAACATACAATACCTATATAGTCTTTCCCCTATAGCGAATGTGCTCTCCTACCCGTAACCACCCGCACCTTCCCGAATACCGCCGAGCCACCGTCAACACCTTCCCTAAAAATGTACCGACACATGGCAACAAACGACAATACATGCTGCCGATTCTTTGTCCGATGACATTGCAGCTTCCCCAACTTTCTCCGTTAACACCTGTACTCCCGGTATTACACCAGCCATATATCCACCCTTTGCCGATCAAAAAAATCACAGGCGGCATATACACCGCCTGTGTACAATTCTTCGTATAAAAAAATCCACCTGCAAAGACAACGCTTTGCAGGTGGACGGTTACGCATCCATAGAAATCACATGATTCGTATCGGCTACGGTAAATTTGGCATACTTCGGTTCGCCGTTATGTTCAAAATACAGCGTATTCCCGTCCAGCGTACCGCGCCAACTGACAATAATCGGAAATTTTTTGCTCAACTCCAGCAACATGTGTACGGGATTCAAGTTTAAAATAGGCGCAAATAAAAATTCCACATTGTCAATCATGACCACTTTGGCATGCAATCGCTCCAAGGCGGTTGCAATCAGGGCCACTGCCCGTTCCGGGCGATCGGCGCGGGGAATGGCGAGAAATTCGTCGTCGAACAGTTGCCGCGCTTCACAAATTTTCCACCCGTCTTGTTCCGATAAATCCCGAATGACCTTGCTTTTTCCCGAACCGGGGCCGCCGATAAGGATGAGAATTTTTTCCTCTTCCTGCGCCACGTACTTCCACCGTTTTAAAACCTCTGCATCTGTCACCATGGAAATCACCTTCGTTTGTTAATATTGACTTACTTGTATCTTTATTATACTGGAACGGCAACGAAAAAGCAAAGTTCCTTCTCGCCCCGCTTATAAGCCGTAGCGTGCCGTCGGATTTTGCACATCGTGCAACGGACCTTCCGTCAAGATAACATCATCCACATACTGTGTATCCCGTTTGATGACAAAGGCTAAATACACGCCCGGTTGATACGGACTGCTGTAGTAGTACACATCGACTCCCTTGGGATCCGTCCCCGTATGATCCACATGGTCGGGATACCCGTATAAGCCCAACACGGTGGACACATGGTAACCCAACGTCGCGCCGCGATCGGTATAACCGCTGTTGGTCAGTAAAAACACCCGTTTCACCTTATTTTTTCCGTCTACCGCCACGCCGTAATTATTATATAACCAAAACGTATCGGTGCCTCGTTTAAGTTGATTATTCCACATATTATAGCGGTTGGCAATGAACGGTTCGTCCAAGCCGAACCCCATGAGTGTAAAATCCCGCTTTTCCCGCGCCTGTCGCCCGGTAAGCGCCTGTTCCCGATGATACGGATAACGGGCCTCCATGAGCGCCACCCGCTGTACCTTCCGTTCCGCTACGGCAAAGATCAAATCCGTACGGCCCGCTTCATAAACCAAATAATACACATTGGCGGCGGCATCCCGCAAAACGTTGTGCGGTACGCCATAACGACGCAAAACGAGTTCTACAGGATTGTGCAAAAAAATATTTCTGCCAATCGACACCGTATCGCCTTTGGCCAAAAAAACGGCATCCACTTGCGGTGTATACGTAAATCGGCCGTCCGCCGTTTCCTGTTCCGTACGCAATACACAGCGCAGAGATTCTTTATCATTACCGTAATGCAGGGTCATAAAATGATCCGTCTTCGTAATGCGTACGGGTTTACCCAATCTTTCTTCCACTTGGGCTTGTGAAAAGCCCCGTTCAATTCCCTGTATATTCAAATCCGCCGCAATAAGAGGAATAACATGCAACGTATCTTGCTGTGCCAATAGTTGTCGTTGCGCGGCCGTAACGGGCGTCAAGGGAGTTAAAATAGAAAGTATTTCTTTGCTTTTTTCTCCCAACGGACCGGTCGGCGCCGTCTTGTCCGTGTCCGGATGTTCCCGGCATTCACGTTCCAAGCGGGCGTAGGCATCCTCTTTTGCCGGCTTGGCCGGCGTATCCGTCGTATCCTTCGGCTGCTCCGCCGCGTCGGTCGTCGTTGCCGTTGAAACGTTTTCTTCTATCGCTGCGGGCGTAAACAACGGCGATTCCGCCGTCACCGCACTGCTTCCGGCAAACGCGAAAACAATGCCCGCCGTCAACGCCGTCATTATAGATATATGGTATTTCATACTTCCTCCTGTATGGACAGTCCTGCTGTTGTATAATAACTGAAATATAACATGGTTTACCCGGTTTGCTGCCGGCGCCGTAACAAAAAAAAACGCTTGTCCCCTACCGTGCATCCGCCTGCAACCCGCCACTGCAACATGTCTCTTCTTAGTATACTGTTCCCGCCTTGTCGGGTCAATTCCCAACCGCCGAACAAAGCGAAAACGATATAAAAAAAAGTACCCGTCGTAGCGAAACCGACCGCTGCGAGGGTACTTTACTATAAAAAATACACGTTGCCCTATTTGTTTTCTATTGTTTTCATGGTCGGGAAAAGCAGCACATCGCGAATAGAAGCGCTGTCGGTGAGAAACATAACCAAGCGGTCAATACCGATTCCCAAACCGCCTGTAGGCGGTAAGCCGTATTCCAGAGCGCGGCAATAATCTTCGTCCATCTGATGCGCTTCATCATCCCCGCGTTCCCGTTCTTCCATTTGTGCCGTAAACCGTCGCCGCTGATCCAAGGGATCATTTAATTCGGAAAAGCCGTTTGCCAATTCCCGCCCGTAAATAAAGGCTTCAAAACGGTACGTCAGCAGAGGATTTTCCCGTTGCTGCTTGGTTAACGGGGAAATTTCCAAAGGATGACCGGTAATAATCGTCGGCTGTATTAATTTTTCTTCTACATATTCTTCAAAGCAGGCGTTAATAATCTTGCCGATACCGTCAAATTTCCCGTACGGCACCTGTAACTCGTCCGCGATGGCTTGTGCCGCGGCCAAATCCGTCACGCCCGTAAAATCTTTGCCCGTAAATTCGGCTACCGCTTCAATCATGGTCATGCGCTTCCAAGGAGGGGTCAAATCGATTTCCGTATCCAAATACGTAATTTTTGTCGTACCGTACAGTTGCTTTGCCAACGTGGCGACGATGTCTTCCGTAATGGCGATCACGTCTTCCAAGTCCCCGAAGGCCTGATATAATTCAACCGTTGTAAATTCCGGATTATGCCGGGTGTCAATACCTTCATTGCGGAAGCAGCGATTCATTTCATACACGCGTTCCAATCCGCCTACCAACAGTCGTTTCAAATGTAATTCCGGGGCGATCCGCAAATACATGTCCATGTCCAGCGCATGGTGATAAGTTTTGAACGGCCGTGCCGCCGCCCCGCCGGCAATCGTATGCAGCATCGGCGTTTCTACTTCCAAAAAGCCGCGTTCATCCAAATAGCGACGAATGCCCTTAATGATTTTTGAGCGCTTAATAAACGTATCCTTCACTTCCGGATTGACAATGAGATCCAAATACCGCTGCCGGTACCGGGTTTCTTTATCCGTTAACCCGTGAAATTTTTCCGGCAACGGACGCAGTGCCTTAGTTAAGAGTTTCCAGTCACTCACGCGAATCGTCGTTTCCCCCGTATGCGTAGTAAAGACCGTACCTTCTACACCGATAATATCGCCGATGTCCAAAAGTTTAAACAGCGTATACGAGTCTTCGCCCAGCAAGTCTTTACGAAAATATACTTGTATTTCACCGCTAATATCGCGCAGTACACAAAAAGCCGTCTTGCCGTGCCGACGAATGGCCATGAGACGCCCGGCCAAATGCACCACCGTTGCCGCCGTTTCCAAAGTCGTTGCCGCTTGTTTGACGTCTGCCGCATGATGATCCCATTCGTATTTTTCCCCGAACGGATACACGCCGGCAGCGGCAAATTGTTCCATTTTTTCTCGCCGTACGTGCATTTGATCATTTAATTTTTCTATATCTGCTGCAGTTGTATCTGTATGCTTAGTATCTGCCATCTGGGGTTCTCCTCCTACTGTCTTATGCTTCAGGCGGTAAAATGCGATATTGCAATTCACCTGCCGGGGCCTTTACGGTGACCACTACCGGTTCCTGTTGACTGATAAGTTGTCCTAAAATCGCCTTTCCTACAGGCGATTCATTGGAAATTTTATTATTGAACGGATCGGCTTCCGCCGTACCGACGACGGTATAATCAAACCGTTCACCCGTTTCCACATCTTCCAATACGACATGAGAACCCAACCGCACTTTAGCCGCACTGTCATCGGCGGCCTGAATGATTTTAGCCGTGCGAATTTTCCCTTCCAATTCGGCAATGCGCCCTTCAATAAAGGCCTGTTCATTCTTAGCGTCATCATATTCCGAGTTTTCGCTCAAGTCCCCCAATGCAATAGCTTCTTGAATGCGCTTGGAAACAGTAATACGTCGCACCGATTTCAATTCATTCAATTCATCCTTCAGCTTTTGCAAGCCTTCCTGCGTAATTAAGGTTTCTGTATTCATAACCGTACTCCTTTGTATGTTCCTGCGTATACACGGGGGCCTGACGGCAACTCCGGTGGTTTGCATAACAAAATAATGGTAATTTTAATTATATTCATATCCCCGGCGACTGTCAATCACCCGCCGCATGGCGACGCATTTCTTCCACTACCGCCCTAAATTCCGCCACCGACACGGTGCGATTGATCCGTTCCCGCAAGGCCGCCGAACCGTATAAGCCCCGTGTATACCACGACGCATGAGCCCGCATTTCGCGAATACCGATATATTCGCCTTTATACGCCACCAGGGCCTCTAAATGTGCCAGTATTTGAGTATATCGTTCCCATGCCGTCGGCGGTGCGGCCGTTTCTCCGGTCGTCAAATAGTGCGTAATCTGCGAAAAAATCCACGGATTTCCCTGCGCGGCCCGCGCCACCATAACGGCGGCGCAGCCGGTCTGCTGCAACATATCCCGCGCCGACGGTCCGTCTACGACATCACCGTTGCCGATGACGGGAATGGACACGGCTTGTACCGTATCGGCAATGACCCGCCAATCCGCCTTCCCGCTGTAAAAAGCTTCGCGCGTCCGCCCATGCACGGCAACCGCCGCCGCGCCCGCCGCTTCGGCCCGTTCGGCCAAAGCCGGCGCCACCACATGGGCGGCATCCCAGCCGGCACGCATTTTTACGGTCACCGGTATGGATACGGCCTGTACGACAGCGCGAATAATAGCTTCCGCCCGCGGCAAATCTTGTAATAACGCGGCGCCGGCACCGTTACGAACCACTTTTTTGACCGGACACCCCATATTAATATCGACCAAATCGGCGCCTGCCTCTTCCGCCGCCGCCGCCGCATAGGCCATGGAAGCGGGATCGGCGCCGAAAAGTTGTAACGATAGGGGATGCTCGTCTTTAGCAATTTGTAACATTTCTTGCGTATGTCCGTTGTGATATACCAAGCCCTTATCACTGACCATTTCTGTACAAACCAGCGCCGCACCGTGAGCTTTGGCAATGCGCCGATACGGCAAATCGCATACTCCGGCCATGGGTGCCAAAATAACCCGGGAGGCCAGCGGTACGGAACCGATCCGCAACGGCGCCTCAACAATTTCGTTCATATATACTTCGCAATCCTTCCAAGGTCAGTAAGGGTTCAACCACGTCAATGGACTTCGTCGCCGGAGCAATGACGACTGCCAGGCCGCCTGTAGCCACCACTTTGGCCTTCGCCCCCAATTCTTTATGCATGCAGGCAATTAAGCCGTCCACTTGCCCTACAAAACCGTAAAACACGCCGGCTTGCATGCTTTCCACCGTATTGCGGCAAATAACGCGATCGGTCCGCCGAATTTCTATGCGCGGTAATTTTGCCGTGCGTTGTACCAAGGCTTCCGTGGAAATACCGATGCCGGGGCAAATAGCGCCGCCTAAATAATTGCCTTTTTTATCGACGGCACAAAATGTCGTGGCCGTACCGAAATCAATAATAATGACGGGGCCGCCATATTTTTCATACGCGCCTACGGCATTGACAATGCGATCGGCGCCCACTTCCCGCGGATTATCGTATTTAATATCCATACCGGTCTTTACGCCGGGACCGATGACCAACGGCACTAGGCCGAAATACCGCTGGCACATCCGTTCCAACGTCGGCATAACCGGCGGCACGACGGAAGAGATAATAATATCTTTAATTTCTTTCGCATTGACGCCGTTTAAATAAAATAAATTGCGAATGAGTACCCCGTATTCATCGGTAGTCCGCAAACGATTCGTCGAAATACGCCAATGGTCTAATAATTTTTTACCTTGAAACACACCTAATACAATATTCGTGTTGCCCACGTCAATGACTAATAACATTTTTACGCTCCCTTAATGATGAAGTAGTTACGCCTACTATAATAGCAAAGTTTGGCAATCTTGAACAGACTTTGTTAAAAATTGCACAAAAAAAACAGCCTGTTCCTGCGGTGCAGGAAAGACTGTTTCCGACCTGTTAATTAGTTCTTCTCATTACCAAAGGACGCACATGCACATCGCCGGCCAAAACACGTTCCGTCCCCTTGTTCGTTTCTACCAATAAATTGCCGTCTTCATCCAACCCTACGGCCTTTCCTTTAAAAATCCGATCAATCGCCGACACTTCCACTTCCCGATTCATCATGCAGGATAAAACCTTCCATTCCTCTATAATGGGGGCAAAGCCGTTTTCCGAGACCGAAATATAATAGTGTTCCAATTCTTCCAGGACCGTCTTCAATATATCCGCGCGAAGCGCCTCCACATTTTCCATAGCAAAACTGGTAACAATACGTTTTAATTCTCGCGGCAACATTTTTTTCGTCAGCGAAACATTAATGCCGATACCCATGACAACATAATTTATTTTTTCCGCCGATGCATGTAATTCCGTTAAAATACCTACCACTTTTTTATCATGTACTAAAATGTCATTCGGCCACTTAATGCCGCACTCCGTCAAACCGCAACGATGCAACGCCTTAGTCACGGCAACAGCCGCCATTAACGTCAATTTCGATACTTCCATCGGCGAAAACGACGGCCGTAAAATAAGCGAAAACCAAAGCCCCTGTGCAAAAGGTGATAAAAAGGAACGATCCAGCCGCCCGCGTCCGCCGCGTTGTTCTTCCGCCAACACGACCGTTCCTTCCGGAGCACCGCTATCGGCTATCTTCTTGGCATACGTATTAGTGGAATCAATCTTTTCCAAGTAAATGAACTGTTTTCCGAAAAACTCGGTTTGCACCTGCGCCTTGATTTTTTCCGGCACAATCAGTTCCGGCGCTTCCCGTAAGCAATATCCTTTTTTCGTATAGGACTCAATCACATAGCCGCGCGCTTTGAGTACTTTAATATGTTTCCATACAGCGGTTCGTGAAATACCCAAGGCTTCCGAAATACGCTGACCCGATACAAATTCCCCTTCATGTGCCGTCAAATAATCCAAAATGTCCTGTCTCATTCTTTCACCTCTACTATACCTGCATTTATCATAACGATGACCGCCTGCGGTCGCTGTACTCTCTGACCCTCTATACTACTGTAAAATTGTAGCATATTTAATAATTATGTCAATACTGTTATCAAAGTCGCAATATCGTGTAAGCATTTTTTACGTATTATATGTGACCATTTCCATATGCTCTTATAACTCATATATATTTTATATAATATTTATTCACACTCGCTTTACAATATCCCCTTTTTCATCCTTTGTATCTTCCTAAAAGTTATAAAAAAAACACTGCGGTATATGCCGCAGTGTTTTCACTTATTTCTTCGTATCGGAAGATTCAGGATTGCCCCACGGGCTGACAGCTTCCGCCTTTTCCGAAGTTTCGGTCTGTGCCGGCGGGGCAACGTTTTCTTGTACGTCCTCTTCACCTGCAGTTATCGCCGTTTCTTCCGGGGCTGTCAACGTCCCGTATTTTACTAAATTATCCACTTGTTTCCGATCAATAGTTTCCACTTCTATCAACGCATCGGACATATGTTTCAACGTATCCATATGTTCACGCAACATACGCAATACATCGTCATAGGCGGTCGTCACGATTTCATGCATTTCCCGGTCAATCAGTTCCGCCACGCCTTCCCCGTAATTACGTTCGTGTCCCAAATTTTTACCCAAGAATACCTGTTCCTGTTGTTCGCCGAAAATCATGGGGCCCAATTTCGGACTCATTCCCAACCGGGTAATCATTTGTCGTACAATCCGTGTGACATTCTGCAAATCGCCGGATGCGCCGCTGCTGATTTCGTTAAAATAGACTTCTTCAGCCGCCCGTCCTCCCAAGGCGACACGAATTTGCGCCAAGTAGTACGATTTCGTTTCATACGAACGATCTTCTTCCGGAAGCATCATCGTATACCCGCCGGCACGGCCGCGCGGAATAATCGTAACTTTATGTACCGGATCGGCTTCGGGCAACAAGTAAGCAATGAGCGCATGCCCCGATTCATGTACGGCGGTCAAACGTTTTTCTTTATCGCTGATCACATGACTGCGTCGTTCCGGTCCGAAGCAAACCTTTTCGCTGGCTTCTTCCAATTCCGGCATGTTGATAATCCGTTTATCGGCACGCGCCGCCAATAAGGCGGCTTCATTCAACAAGTTTCCCAAATCGGCGCCGGTAAAGCCGGGCGTCTTTTTGGCAATAATCCCGAGATCCACATCTTTTCCCAAAGGCTTGCCTTTGGCATGCACTTCCAAAATGGCTTTTCGGCCGCGCAAGTCCGGCCGATCGACCGTGATTTGCCGGTCAAACCGTCCGGGACGCAACAAGGCGGGATCGAGAATATCCGGGCGGTTCGTAGCGGCAATGGTAATAATACCTTCATTGGCGCCGAACCCGTCCATTTCCACCAACAGTTGGTTCAAGGTCTGTTCCCGTTCATCATGTCCGCCGCCCAACCCGGCACCGCGCTGACGGCCGACGGCATCAATTTCATCAATAAAGACGATGCAGGGCGCATTCTTTTTCGCTTGTAAAAAGAGATCCCGCACGCGGGAAGCGCCGACACCGACAAACATTTCCACAAAATCGGAACCGCTAATACTGAAGAAGGGAACGCCCGCTTCTCCGGCTACAGCACGCGCCAATAAAGTTTTCCCTGTCCCGGGCGGTCCGAACAGCAAGACCCCCTTGGGAATTTTCGCACCAATATCATTGTATTTTCCGGGATTACGCAAAAATTCCACCAATTCCGATAATTCTTCTTTGGCTTCATCTTCGCCGGCCACATCTTTAAAGGAAACTTTAATCTTCCCTTCGCCATGCAGCTTCGCATGACTTTTCCCGAAGTTCATAATTCGACCGCCGCCGCCCTGCGTTTGCTGCATAATAAAGAACCATACGCCGATGAGAATTAAAATCGGCAATACAGAGCTCAATAAACTCATCCACCATGACGGTTGTTTCGGCGGCTTCGCCACGACATTGACATCGGCATTCCGCAAATCCGACATTAGAGCAGCATCTGTGGGCGCATAAGATGAAAAAGAAGTGCCATCCTTTAATTGTCCTGAAATGGAATGGTCATCCGTAATTTGAACGGCATCCACTTTTTTCTGATGCACCTGGTTCAAAAAATTAGTATACGATATTTCCGATTTATCGACGTGATTCGTAGTGACGGCGTCAATAATCGTTACGGCTACTACAATAATCAAGAGATTTAACCCTACGTTACGCACAAATTTACTCAACATACTGCTCCTTTCGCATAATTTATCAAATTCTTAAGAATTCGACTCATATGTGCTTATCTTACCACAATTCTTAAAAAGCAACAACACCTCCTGTCCGGGATAGATGTTATGCCTGATACACGTTTTCTTTTAATACGCCGATATACGGCAGGTTCCGATATAAGCCTGCATAATCCAGGCCGTAGCCGACAACAAACGCATCGGGTATTTCAAAGCCGTTATACGTCACGGGCACTTCCACTTGTCGCCGTGACGGTTTACTCAATAAAGTGGCCAATTTTACGGAACGGGCACCCCGTTCTTGCAACAGCGGCACCAAATGGCTTAACGTCACGCCCGTATCAATAATATCTTCCACTACCAGCAAATCTTTACCGCGCACGTCTGTATCCAGATCTTTGCGAATCGTTAACGAACCGCTGGAAGTCGTGCCGTCGCCGTAACTGGAACAACTCATAAAATCAAATTGTACGGGGGCTTCTATCGTCCGTGCCAAATCGGTAAAAAAGGTCACCGCCCCTTTTAAAATACCGCACAAAACAACCGGTTTCCCCGCATAATCCCGGGTAATGGCCCGCCCTAATTCCTGTACACGTTGTTTGATTTGTGCTTCTGTAAATAAAATTTCTTTAATATCCTGATGCATATTCAGTTCCTCCCAGCAAGGTAATAATCCCGATTCGTTTCGTTTCCGCCTGCACGGCAAGGGTCGGGCACGCCCCCCGGCCGGCAAGCCACACTACCAGATTGCCCTGACAAAGTAAAGGAAGCGTTGCCCGCTGTGCCGGCATAAGATGTTGTGCTGTAAAAATTTTTTTCAACGCTGTCGTATGGTCTTTACCAAGCCAGCGATCTCCCGGTCGACGACAGCGTAACACCGTGTCCGGCGACAACCGATCATAATCGATCAGCCATTGATTCGGCGCCGGTTTCACCGGCTTCGTCGTGACCTGCAATTGCAGTCGCCATGCTCCCAGCCTATATACTTGCGGAGTTCCGAAGGGAAGCGCGGCGGCAATTTCCGCCGTTCGGGATACAGGCGGCCGTGCAGTGCAAACCAACGCCTCATACGTACGTTGTACGTAAAACGCCCGCATGGCGAATCGTTTTCCCGGTTCTTTATCCAGCAAGTGCCGCACCGTCTCGACCTGTTCCAACGAAAGCCCCGTCATATGTCCCGTCAGCGCTTCGTACGCCCGACGTATAAGCCGGCGCTGCAAAGCCGTCGGCTGTTCTGCAAGACGTGTTTTCGATAAAACAATCCCTTCCGCCCGTACCTGTGCCGTCCGCCGATACGCCTCTTCCGTTTGTTGCCGCAGTACGTCATCTTCCGCCTGCACTACCGCGGCCAGTCGATTCAAATCGGCAATAATCGCCGGATTCAGTTGTGCCAGGAACGGCAAGTATTGAAGACGTAATTTATTGCGCGTGCAATGCAATTCATCATTGGTTTCATCATGACAAGGGTGTAAGTGCCGTCTTGCCGCATAGTCCGTAATTTCCGCCCGTGTTACACATAAAAAAGGACGAATAATTTTCTCCCGTCGGGGACGCATGCCGGCCAATCCTGTCAACCCGCTCCCCCGCACCAAATGCCAGAGAACGGTTTCCGCCTGATCATTTTGGTGGTGTGCCACCGCAATGGACTGTGCCCGTATTTGCCGCTGTACGTCACGCAACAGCCGATACCGTTCTTCCCGCGCCGCCGTTTCCAACGATTGCTTGCGCCGTCGCGCCAAGGCCGGCACTGCCGTGCGGCGTATATAGCAGGGGCAGCCGCGTGCCGCCGCGGCTTGTTGCACCCGGCGTTCTTCATCGAACGCCGCCGTCCGTATACCGTGGTTAATATAGGCCACCGCAACTTCTATGTGCAGACGCTCCCGACAACGGGCAAGTACATCCAATAAAGCCAGCGAATCGGGGCCTCCCGAACAGGCCGCCAGCACGAGATCCCCGTCATGCACCAACCCGTGTTCCCGACAAAACGCCGCAACGCGCCCGATCATTTCGTACCTGCGCCGGCACCGCCGCGCCATGCCGCATCATGAAACGAATGGCGATAAAAGACGCCCTCCATTAAATCGCGTTCACTGGCCTGTATACCGGGTAAACCGTAATGACATAAAAAAGACCAGAGAATCACCAATCCCGGCACAATAATTTCACTGCGATCGGCAGGCAGCCCGCGTACATGCCGCCGTTCTTCCGCCCCCATGCGATCCAGTCGCTGAATTAAAGCGGTCAACTTTTCCAATCCTATATAATACCCTTGTACTTGCTGCGGATCATACACGGTCAATCCCAATTCGACGGCTGCCGCCGCCGTAATCGTACCGCCCATACCGATCACCGTTTCCGCCTGTAACGGCATAGCCAGCCATTGTTTCTCACACCGGGAGACCAGGTCGTCCAAAGACAGTCCTTCCCGTTCCCGCTGCTCTTGTAAACGCACGGCGCCGACAGGATAACTATGCGACCAATGCACGTCGCCCCGCATACCCGAAGCGACTTCGCTGCTGCCGCCGCCGATATCCACCGTAAGCACACACTGCTGTGCCGGCAGCTCCGCCGTCACCCCGCAAAATCCCAAGGACGCCTCTTCCCAACCGGTAATGGCGCGACAATGCCAGCCGAAACGGGCACGTACTTCCGCCAAAAACGCTTTGCCGTCCTTGGCTTCCCGTACGGCACTGGTCGCCACCACGCAAACCGGCACCTGCGCCAACCGGGAACGCCAACGTTCCAATACGGCAAAAGACGCCTGCATCCCCGCCTCGGACAACCGTCCGGTTTGCTCCGCATGAAGTCCCAGCCGCGTGGTCTCCACCTGTTTGGGAGAAAGCACCCAACGATCGCGACTCTCATCTTTCCAACCCGTCATGAGTCGCAACGAGTTCGTCCCCATATCAATGACCGCATATTCTTGTTTTGTCATGATTTATCTCCTCTAGTATCCTCGTGCGAATGAAAAACAAAAAGAGCATCCCGGTGGGAATACTCTTTTTTCTGCCCCAATCTTTCTCATCCGAAATCAATCAGCATGCCGTGCACCGCGGCCACCGCGCTTCGATTCAGTATTGCGTTTCAAATCCATGAGACGTTCGTCGCTTTCTTTGAGAAATTTACTGAGTCGATCCTCAAACGAGGCGGAAGAAGCCGTACGACGATTGTCAAACCCGCTATGCTGCCGAAATTCACGATGCGGACGAAATTCCTTTTTTTCCGGCATCGGTTGCGCCTGTTTAATGGATAAGGCAATTTTTCCCTTATCATCAACCGCCAAGACTTTGACCTTTACTACATCTTGCACTTTCAAAAAATCGTGAACATCTTTTACATATTCATTGGCTACTTCTGAAATATGAATCAGCCCCACCTTTTTATCGGGAAGCTCTACAAATGCCCCGAATTTCGTAATCCCTGTCACAGTGCCTTCCAACACCTTGCCTGCTTCGATTATCATGCTGACGTATATTCCTCCTTGTATGCTCCGCATTATTGCTGAAGCGTATAACGCTATTATAATAAAAAGCCCTGAAAAATTCAATAAAAATTGCCTATTTTACTGATTTTTACAGTAATTATCGTTTATAAGGAATTTCTCCCGGTTTGGCCAACCCGAATTGTCGCCGCGCTTCTTTGACAACTTCCTCCGGATCTTCCAGACGGGCTTTTTGTTGTTTCAACACCGTGTTTTCCTGTTGGAGTTGTTGTTTTTGCTGCATCGTCTGCCGCATATTATCATGAATTCTCCATAACTCCGCCCCGCGATATGCCAAAAAGAAGAGTCCCGCCAAAATAATCACCGCACGTAGCAGGCGATACATGGGAAAAATACGATATGTCGTTTTACCGTGCCGTCCGTTCCGCCGACGAAGCCGACGTTGCGGCCGTCTGTGCCGCTGCTCTTGGGGTACCATGTCCAGCCTCCTCTTTTATTCGTATCACGTATAGTATACCGTTATTTTTATAAGATAGAAAGTCTCTTGCCCAAATTTATAGGAAAAGTGATGACTTTTTTCCGCTTCCTTCTTATAATGAAGAAGAGAAAGTAATTTTGTAAAAGAAAGAAGGATGTTGTATGTCCTATGAAAAAGTAACCGCATCGGTTCAAGCCCGCTTACGACAAATTGTCGGCGCCGCCTATGTCCTGACGGAACGGGAAAAGATGCTGCCATATAGTCATGATGAAGTGACGGATCCCTCCTATCACCACCTCCCCGAAGCGGTGGTGCTGCCGGCCTCGGCGGACGAAACGGCCGCCGTAGTAAAATTGGCCAATACCTGTCACATTCCCGTCGTTCCCCGCGGCGGCGGCACGGGATTGGCCTGTGGCGCCGTCCCCATCTATGGCGGTATCGTTCTCAGTACGGAACGATTGAATCATATTTGTGAAATCCGTCCGGACGGCCTGTACGCCGTCGTCGAAGCGGGGGTGCGTACTGCCGATTTGCAAGCCGCCGCGGAAGCCCGCGGCCTGTTCTATGCCGGCGATCCGTGCAGCGGCGATTCTTGCTGCATAGGCGGTAACATCGCCACCAATGCCGGCGGTAATCGTGCCGTCAAATACGGTACCACCCGCCATCAAATTTACGCCCTGCAAATCGTCAATCCTACCGGTCATATTCTGTCTGTCGGGGCGCCTTTACGTAAACAATCTACCGGCTATTGTTTGGAACAGCTGCTGGCCGGATCGGAAGGCACCTTGGGTATTATTACGCAAGCCACACTTAAACTCTTCCCCAAACCGCCCTATTGTTCGGATATACTGGCGGTTTTCCCTACCGCCGAAGCGGCCGTCACGCTGGCCTCGACACTTTTACAAAAGGGAATCCTGCCGACCTGTGTGGAATTTTTGGATCAAACCACCCTGCACGCCATCGCCGACTTTTTGCAAGAACCCTTGCCGGGACAAGCAGACGGACATTATGTCATTATTGAAATGGAAAGTGCCGATGAAGACGAACGCGATCGTCATCTGTTACAACTGGACGAATATTGTCGTGCCGGCGGTGCTTCCCAAGTCTTATTGGCCGAGTATAAAAAAATTTGGCATTTACGCAAATCCTTTGCCGAAGCCGTGCGCGCCGAAAGCCTTTGCGTCAGCAAAGAAGACGTGGTAGTCCCGATTGAACGGGAAGCGGAACTGCTACAAAAAATCGCCGCCACAACCGCCCGTTACCGCTTGACCGTCCGACTGGCCGCCCATGCCGGCGACGGCAATCTGCATCTCAATATTCTCAAACCGCCCGCCGAAGACTACGACGCTTGGCAACGCCGTGTCCAAGCCCATCAGCAGGAATTATATACCTATATTTATCAGTTGGGCGGACGCCTTTCGGGAGAACACGGCATCGGCTATAAACGTAAACAGTTAATGAAAAAATTCACAAATCCCGAAGAATTGGCCATGATGAAAGCCATCAAACAGGCCTGGGATCCGAATAACATTTTAAATCCGGGAAAAATTTTCGATCTGCCGTAAGATCTTCCGGTATTTATACTTTACAACAGTATATTCTTGACGTGCATAAACCGCTGCCGCTGTCCCGGCCCCTCTTTAGAACCGAAATACAGCCACGTGACCGTCCGACGGTCACTCATGCCGGCGGCGGGCGAGTTGTCGCCGTCGACTACGCTACCCGGCACGAATAATATACTTATAGTTATCCGTCGGACAAACACCTTTCAGGATCCCCCGGAATCGACGATACACGCCGACAAGTCAAAAAAATGCACGGCTCCCGCAACAGCGGCCATGAGGAAAGCCGACAAACAGGCCCGAGATCCGGAGAAAATGTTCCTTCTTCTGTAAGGTTTTCTGTTCTTTGTACTTTACAAGAACATATTCTTGATGTATTATATAGCCATATATTGAATATACAATCTTCAGGGCAGGGTGTAATTCCCGACCGGCGGTATAGTCCGCGAACGCTACGGCGTACGATTTGGTGTAATTCCAAAACCGACAGTATAGTCTGGATGAAAGAAGATGTATACCTATTCTTTTGGTTGCATAAAAAAAGCCCTGAAACTGTCATTCAGTTCGGGGCTTTTCTTAGTGTATCGCTTCTTATCACTACGTACCCCGCTAAACCCAAAGGAGGATATCATTTATGACAACCCAAAAACGACCTTTCCATACCGTTGAAGAAGCCTTGGAAGAGCTGCGTGCAGGACATCTGATTATCGTCACCGATGATCCGGATCGGGAAAATGAAGGCGATCTCATCTGCGCGGCTCAATTCTGTACGACTGAAAATATGAATTTTATGGCCACC
>NZ_AFIJ01000034.1 GCF_000214495.1 Megasphaera lornae
AGTCCTACTATAAGGTTATCAATCCCTATATTACTTTTTGCACTTCCATGATAAAGAGGGAACAGAGAACAATTCTGAAATCTTATGCTTTCCTCTTGTTCGAGTTCCAATGCTTCTAATGATTTACCGGACATATATTTCTCTAAAAGGTCATCGTTTCCCTCTATTACCGTATCCCATTGTTCAGATTCGGTAAAGTTCGTCACACACATATTAGGATACAGTTCTACCTTCTGTTTGATTACAATTTCGGCAGAAAGTTTCTCTTTAATATCCTGATAAACCGTTGATAAATCAATTCCATTTTGGTCAATCTTATTGATAAAAAAGATTGTGGGAATCCCCATTTTCCTAAGTGCATGAAATAATATACGAGTTTGTGCTTGTACGCCATCTTTTGCAGAAATCAGTAGAATTGCCCCATCTAAAACTGATAATGAACGATATACTTCTGCTAAGAAATCCATGTGTCCTGGCGTGTCTATGATGTTCACCTTCGTATTTTCCCACTGAAAAGAGGTTATTCCTGTCTGAATTGTAATTCCTCTCTGACGTTCTAAAAGCGTATTATCCGTCCTCGTTGTACCTTTGTCCACGCTTCCTAATTCTGTAATCGCTCCACTGTTATATAATAAGCTTTCTGTTAAGGTAGTTTTTCCTGCATCAACATGAGCTAAAACTCCAATATTAATAATTTTCATGTGATTTTCCTCCATTCAAAAACCCAAAAGGGCATAAAAATCCCAGTGATAAATACTTTTATCACTGGG
>NZ_AFIJ01000033.1 GCF_000214495.1 Megasphaera lornae
GCCATCTACACTCGGTTTTCCTTCCGTGCCTTTTTCACCGCGAATGGAAAGACCGTTTTGTCCATTTGTCCCGTTCAAGCCGATAGAACCGTCTTTACCGTTAATAACAACAGAACTTCCATCTTTACCGTTTACGCCGATAGTACCATCTTTCCCCTTTTCCCCGGCTTTCCCGAATGTTAAGTTATCTGCCAGTGTATACGTGATTATCTTGGTATGCGTCGTATCATCTTTAGTAATGCCTACGGTCAAGCTGTTATTTTCGGATACGGCTTTAAATTCCACCGTTTCCGGATTTTTGTTATCTAAACCTACCGTTTCTGCCGTATTTCCGGCTTTCACTTTAAATCCGGATGACAATGTCTTCGTTATGTTATTTATATTCATCGTATTGGCAGTAACGTTCGTATTCGTAGCAAAAAGTTGACTGCCGTTTACTGCGTCTGTCGAAGTCTTCGACAATGCTCCCGCTTTCACATTGGTGATGGTCGTACCTTCCGCACCGCCCCCCAACGTAATTTGTTTCTTTTGTTCGTCATCGTAAGTGACCGCTACCTTTTTATGAGCCGCCAAATCACTTGCGACTTGCTCCGTGGCAGTTTTTACTGCTTTCACTTGTCCTACTGTAGCGGCACTGGTGTCTGTCTTGCTTTCTTTGACGTTCGTAATTTCCTGACCGCCCATAATGAGTCCGTCTTTGGTCAGGCTGACATTCTTTGTAGAATCCGTATTATTACCAATGGTCAAGCCGTCCTGATTGAGCGTACTCGTCCGTCCGTCTTTGGTAAAAGTAGCACTTTCCAAACCGGTGAGATTTTTGACTAATTTTACATTAAGCTTTCCATCTTTAACCACTACACCGATGTTCTTATCGGTCAACTTGGATTCTTCTGTGACGCCACCGGAAATAGTAATGGTTTCATTCAATTTCTTCACAATAGCAGTTCCGCTGTCGCCGGCAAATTTCAGTCCGTCATCCAACGTAGCTACGGAGTGCGGATTCTGTCCATTCGGATCGGTAATGACAATGCGTTTAATGGTTGTCGTACCGTCTACACCCGGTTTTCCTTCGTCACCTTTTTCACCGCGAATGGACAGACCATTAGCTCCATCTTTACCGTTCAAGCCGATAGAACCGTCTTTACCGTTAATGGTGACAGCACTTCCGTCTTTACCGTTTACGCCGATAGTACCGTCTCTACCGTCTTTACCGTTTTTGCCGAATGTTAAGTTATCTGCTAATTTATACGTGATCGTCTTAGTATGCGTCTTGTCATTTTTAGTAATGCCTACAGTAAAGCTGTTATTTTCAGATACGGCTTTAAATTCCACCGTTTCCGGATTCTGGTTATCTAACCCTACCGTTTCTTCCGTTTCGCCGGCTTTCACTTTAAATCCGGATGACAATGTCTTCGTTATATTGCTTATATTCGTCGTATTGGCAGTAACGTTCGTATTCGTAGCAAAAAGTTGACTGCCGTTTACTGCGTCTGTCGAAGTCTTCGACAATGCTCCCGCTTTCACATGGGTGATGGTCGTACCTTCCGTACCGCTGCCCAACGTAATTTGTTTCTTTTGTTCGTCATCGTAAGTGACAGCTACCTTTTTATGAGCCGCCAAATCTTTGCTTATCTGATCGGCCTTGGTATTTGCCGTATTCGCCGTATCTTGTGCCGTTTTGATTTCATTCTTTTTTAATTCATCCGCTTTTGCCTGTATAGCTTTATTCACTTGCGCAACATTCACCGCATCGGTATCCGCTTTACCTGCAGCGACACCATGAATTTGATGACTGCCCATACTGAGTCCGTCTTTTGTCAAAGCGACAGCACTATTCCCCGAGCCGATGGTCAAGCCGTCCTGATTGAGCGTACTCGTCCGTCCGTCTTTGGTAAACGTAGCACTTTCCAAACTCTGCAAATTATGATTCAAATTAATTTTGGCTTCAATCGTATCAAAGCCACTATTCGTAACCCTTCCCAGGTCTACATTAATATTACTGTCGTTATCTCCTCCTCGTATTTTTAAAGAAATTTTTCCTTTTTGACTGGCTTTTGTTCCTGCCGACACCCACGGTCCGTGTGCGCCGGTATTTCCATCGATATTAAAGCCGATATTACCTTCTACCTTGTTATCGACATTCTGCAACTGTCCCAGATTAACAGCATCCGTAGCTTGTGTCCCGTTGGCAAGGCCGGTGATTTTCTGTCCGCCCATAGCCAAACCGCCATTGGTTAAGGAAATAGCGTTATTTCCCGTACCGATAGTCAGCCCTTTATCATTGATAACAGAAGTCGTTGTCACGCCTTTTTCCGTCTTGGTAAACGTGGCGCTTTCCAAATTTTTCAAATTCTTCGCCAGTTGCACTTTAGCGATATAATATTGATTTTTATTGTTTTCGGTATTTGTCTTCGATTTCCCGTATACGCCGATATTTCCATCAACTGTTTCCGCTTCATTTTGAATACCGCCTTGTATGCCGAAAGAAAGGGTATTATTTTTATCTTTACCTCTGCCGACAGATACCCACGGTCTTCCGCCCCAGTCCGGTTCGAAATTGAATCCGAGTTCATCTTTCACCATGTTAAATACGCGCTTCAACTGTGCCACATTGACGGCATCTGTATCTTCGCTACCGCCGGCTACATTGGTAATTTGACGAGTATACTTGGCACTGCCGATGGACAAGGCGCCTATATTCGATTTATTCGCAAGTATACCGCCGATTCCCTGCCGTGCGGCATTATCATCGGCAAATACACGTTCATTATCAAAATCATACGCACGCTGTCCGCCGGCTCTTGTGCCCGACGAGAAAGCGCCTAAAGCAATAGCGCCTTGCGCCTCCTTATCTACGCGGCTTTCTTTGCCGATAGCGACAGCATTGTCCGCCAAACTTTGCGCTTTGTACCCGAAAGCAATGGCATCCTTCCCCTTTGCGCCGTCATTCAAATAGTTGGTTTCCTTAAGAAATCCCTGTTCCTTCTCTGTCAGCGCTTTCTTTAAGCTGTCTTTCAGTTTATCCTTCTTCCACTCATTCAGTTTGTTAATAACGGCATTCGTATCATTTGTATCCAATTCAGGGTAGGCTTTTTTCAACTCTTGAATAATAACTTCGGCAGACTTTCCTTTTAATCCGGAAGCGTCAATCCCCGTCTTATTTGCGGTGTTTTTTTCCAACTTATCAACTACCACATTTATTCGATCTAAGAACGTCTTATCAATTTTTTGATGTTTTCCTTTTATTTGTAATTCGATCTGTTTAATGCGGTAGTTGATATATTTCCGATAATTCAGCTCTTTCTTCTGCAGCGGTATAACTTTGGTTACATCCCCATTCGTTTTATCTACCGCCAAGTAGCTGAACGGGTTAAGGTCGGAATCGTCCGCCAAATTATTGGAGAACCGTTCTTCCAAACTGCGAAGCTGCGATACATTGACGGCATCCGTATCGCGATACCCGCTGGCGACATTGGAAATACGCCGTTCACTGCCGATTGATCCGACCGAAACCACACCCACCTGCGTGGAAGACGGGAAGGTAATGGCATTGCGCGGTGCCCAGCCGTCTTGCGTCAAATCTTTTTCGGTGTAATCCGTCTTACTGCCTACACCGATAGCAATAGAATTTGCCAAGTCGGCCTCGGCATCCACGCCTAAGGCCATAGATTGAGACGCCGTCGCCGACGCATTCGCCCCGATGGCGGCAGACTGCTCGGCAGTAGCCGCAGTATTTACGCCCATGGCCGTCGAACTCAGTCCCAATGCGGTAGAATTTACGCCGATAGCCAGGGAATTTTTAGCGGCGGCAATCCCGGAACGTCCCAAAACCAATGAATTATCCCCTTTGGCATAGGCCATTTCTCCCAGCGCCAGCGCATTATCCCCGGCAGCCCAAGATAAAGAGCCGACAGCGACCGCACCGGTCCCGGTCGCCCACACATTGCGGCCGACACTGACGGCATTTTTCCCCTTCTCTTTCAGCATATATTCATATGACGTGTTAAAATTAGGAACGGTGTGCTCCGGATTGGCCCAAGATATATTACCCTTTTCATCTTTTTTTACTACATTCTTAACACGAATGATATGCGAGGCATCATTATATGTAGCTATTTTCGGATTGACCTTTTCCAACGCGGCTTCCGGATCATTCTTAGAGCTTTGCATAATGGTCTGTATATCTTGGGTGTGGTTTTTCGTAATCCTATATTGCAGCAGCGCATCCAACTTCGTTGCAGCGTCTTTATTCAGCTCGGCACTGGCTACTGCCTGATGTCCGACAGCCACAGCCCCGGAACCGACCGCTTTGGAGTTATACCCGTAAGAAACCGAACCTTGATCCCCGGAATAGGTATGATTGCCGACAGAAATCCCGTTGGTTTGTAATACGCGCGATTCTTCCCCCATGGATAACCCGCCGGCAGCTCCTTCACTGACATACGCCCGCGTACCGATCGCCGTGGAACGTGCCCCCATGGCCATGGCCAATACACCTACCGCCGTAGATCCGGAACCCGGCGCTATCGCTCTGGCACCGATGGCAATCGCCGCCGTGCCGCCGGCATACGTAGGAGAATAAATTGAAGCCGCACCGGTATAGGCTTTGTTAAAGGCGTTCTGTCCATAATCATCCTTATTGTTCGGATCAAGATAATCCTTAAAAATATGATAAGGTTCATCTTTAGCCCAAACCTTTTTATAAACCGACTCGATAACCGGCCTGGGCAGCGCATCCATATATTCACTTCCCAAATACGTGTCATCCGAACCGAAGGCAATAGAGCCTTTCCCCAATGCCCATGTATCATTACCGACAGCAGTCGCTTGATCAAACGCAACCGCGTTATTACCGATAGCAGTTGATTGAGTATTAATACTTACGGCATGATATCCCACTGCAGTAGCGCCCTTACCTGAAGAATACGTCCTTGCACCCAAGGCGGTTCCTAGCCATTCTTCCGTTTGTGCCATATATCCCAACGAAGTCGTTTCTGTTCCTACACTTTTTGAAAAATAGCCGATACTGGTTGCGCCCGCACCAAAATTCCTGAATTGCCGGCCTAACGCGGTTCTATATTTATACTCATTAGCCACCGGAATACCGTCATGAGTCTTCTTATTGTCTGAATAGTCGGTGTCCCCTGTAGCAAGTCCGAAACGCATTTGCATATTTTTAGAATCTTTTAGATAGCCCACGCCAATAGATCCTAAATATTCCTCCGGCTTCTCATCGGCACCGGGCCATTTCATGGCAAACCCATTATTCCCTACAGTCGTTTGATCGACGGCTATCACATACTCCGCCCGAACCGGCATTGTCGGCAAGACGGCGCCTGCGCCGCACAAAGCCATGACCGCCAAGACGGCCGCTTTACGGCCGAGAAGTCCCGTCGGGGACGCACTTTTCCCGTCTCGCTTGGTAAGTTCCGAAACAACTACATAGCAATGTTTTACTTTACTCCAAATGACTTTGTAAATTTTATTCATTATTTTCGTTCCTTCCTCCGACAACGTTATAAACCGTATACAGGCGCTGTCTCCCGCTGTCGAGCGCGTAAACTTTCTCGAAAGTATATTTATTCACTCCCCCGTATTTTACCGCCGACCTTCCGGAGACGCTTCTTCTTCTTCTTCTTCTTCTTCTTCTTCTTCTTCTTCGCAGGCTGTACGTGCATTGAAACCTGCAAAAGTAACATAAATTTTCACATTAATTATAGGATATTTTTTCTCTTGTTTCAAGTGCCAACTACATTCCGCTTAATAATAATAAGAAATAGGTATCATTCCTTTTTTTATACGACAAAAAAGAGTTCCCCGTCTGCGTCCGCTTCTCCCGGCGGCAGGTCCGCCGGAAAGCGTACGCACAACAGCGTGGAACTCTTTACAGTCTATGAAAAAGAAAAACTACTTATATCGTGTCGGCCGCCCGAATGATAGCGGTAAACGAAGCGGCTTGCAGGGAAGCACCGCCAATCAGACCGCCGTCAATGTCCGCCGCTGCCAGCAAGGCGGCGGCATTGTCGGCCTTCATACTGCCGCCGTAGAGGATCGGCACGGTCGCCGCTATGTCCGAGTTATACAACGCGGCCAATTGGCGACGCAAAAAGGCGCAGGTCGCCTGTGCCTGTGCAACCGTTGCCGTTTGTCCCGTACCGATGGCCCAAATCGGTTCATACGCCACAATCACGCGGGACGCATCCGCCATGCGCACCTTTGCCAACGCCATCCGCAATTGGGTGCCCAAAAGATCGTCCGTTCGGCCGGCCTGTCGCTGTTGTGCCGTTTCGCCGCAGCAAATAATCGGAGTCAGTCCGTGTTGCAAGGCGGCGGCCACTTTTTGTTGCACCGTCCGATCCGTTTCCCCGTTATATTCCCGTCGTTCGGAGTGACCGATCAGGACATGGGTCACGCCTATATCGACCAACATGGCCGGCGATACTTCCCCCGTAAACGCCCCGTGTTCTTCCCAGTGCATCGTCTGAGCCGCAATGTGCAGCGGCGTATGCGCCGTAAGAGAAACGGCCTGCGCCAAATAGGGAAACGGCGGCGCAATGATAAGCGTAGCCTTTGTTTCGGGCAAGGTTTGCACCAGTTCGGTCAACACGGTTTGTACGGCCGCGCCGGTATGATTCATTTTCCAATTTCCTGCCAATATTTTTTTTCTCATGGCCCCTCTCCTTTCGATTACGCGTCTTGTAAGGCCGCAATACCGGGCAGGTCTTTCCCTTCCAAGTACGCCAGCGAAGCGCCGCCGCCCGTAGAAATATGCGTAATGTGTTCGGCCACACCGCATTGATTGACGGCCGCCACCGAATCGCCGCCGCCCACAATGGAAACGGCCTCCGAAGCGGCAACGGCGCGAGCAACGGCCGTTGTGCCGTGTGAAAAATGTGACAGTTCAAAGACGCCCATCGGACCGTTCCACACGATGAGTTTCATGCCTTGCAAGCGTGCGGCAAAGGTCTTGCAGGTCTGCGGACCGATGTCCAAAATCATGTGCCGCGACGGCACCCGTTGCACGGACACTACGTCATACGCGGCCGTATTGTCCACCGCCTCGGCAACGACGACGTCCGTCGGCAGCAACACCTGCACGCCGGCTTGTTCGGCCCGGTGCAATAAAGAGGCGGCAAAGGGGATCTTGTCGATTTCCACCAACGAAGTGCCGATTTCCAGGCCTTGCGCGGCCAAAAAGGTATTCGCCATACCGCCGCCGATCATGAGCACTTCCACTTTTTGTAATAAATTCGCCAAGACGCCGATTTTGTCGGATACTTTGGCGCCGCCGATAATGGCGGCAAAGGGATGTGCCGGCTGCGTAACGGCGCCGCCGATAAATTGAATTTCTTTCGCCAACAGCAAGCCGGCCGCCATGGGCAAAAACGCCGTAATGCCGGCTACGGAAGCATGGGCGCGGTGGCAGCAGCCGAACGCGTCATTCACGCCCACTTCGGCCAAGGAAGCCAAGGCGCGGGAAAATTGCGGATCGTTCGCTTCTTCTTCTTTATGAAACCGCAAATTTTCCAACAGCAGTATTTCCCCGCCTTGTAAGCGGTGCGCCATGGCTTCCGTAGCCGCGCCGATGCAGTCGGGCGCCATTTGCACCGGTTTTCCCAAGAGCTGCGACAGGCGGACGGCAACGGGTTGCAGCGAGTATTTCGCCTGTACTTCGCCTTTCGGTCGTCCTAAATGACTGGCCAAGATCACCGCGCCGCCCTGTGCCAATACATAGCGTATGGTCGGCAATGTTTTTTGAATACGCGTATCGTCCGTAATGTTGCCGTTCGCATCCAGGGGAACGTTAAAATCGGCACGAATAAAAACCCGTTTATCGGCTAATGTCAAATCGCGAATTGTTTTTTTCATGAAAGCCTCCTGCCATTTTTATAGGATATATTATGCCAAGCCTTTAGCGGCAATAAATTGAATCAAGTCGATCATCCGGCGGGCATATCCCCATTCATTATCATACCAGGCAACCACTTTGACCAGCCCTTCTTCCATGACCATATTTAAGGGCAGATCAATCGTCACCGTATGTTCGTTGCCGCGATAATCTACGGAAACCAGTTCGTCTTCATTGGTGTCAATAATGCCGGCATACTTTCCGGCCGCCGCCCCGACAAAGGCGGCATTTAATTCCGCAAGCGTAATGTCTTTCTTCCGTAATTCCGCCACCAGGTCGATAATGGACACATCCGGGGTCGGCACGCGCACGGCATGGCATTTCAATTTGCCGGCAAATTGCGGCAAGACTTTGGTAATCGCTTCGGCGGCCCCGGTCGTGGTGGGAATAATGGACATGCCGGCCGCCCGCGCCCGGCGTAAATCGCGATGAGATACGTCCAAAATTTTCTGATCCGTCGTATACGAGTGCACGGACGTGGTCATGCCGCGTTGTACGCCGAACGTTTCATCCAGCACATGCAAGATGGCGGCCAAGCCGCAAGTCGTGCAGGAAGCGCCGGCAATGACGTGATGCTTGGCCGGATCGTACGTATCTTCATTGGCCCCCAAGACGAGGGTGACGTCGTCAATGGTGGACGGGGACGTAATGATGACTTTTTTGACCGTACCGCCCAACGGCAGTCGCGCCTGTGAAGACGGGGCGACTCTGCCGGCGTATTGTCCGGACGCTTCCAGGACGATTTCCGCGCCCAATCCCGACCAGTCCACCTGCTTGCAATCTTTTTCCTGAAACAGCGGATAGGCTTTGCCGTCGACCAGTATATGTCTTTCATCATAGGTCACGCGCGGCGGAAAAATACCGTAAATACTGTCATATTTCAACAAATGCGCCATTTGTTTGGGCGATCCCACATCATTGATTGCCACAATTTCTATCGTGTCCGCATACGACTGTGCCAATTTAAACACACTGCGACCGATACGGCCGAAGCCGTTAATTCCGATTTTTACCATCTTCTACATCCTTTCCTTCCGGTATTTATATCATACGTATCGCCGCCCCCGCAGCTCCCGCGCTGCGGCGACGACCTGCGCAACAGGTTGTACACGTATATATCGTTTCGGCGGCATACGACCGACGGCGACTGCCGTGCGTATCCGCTTTGCTGCCGCTTTCCCGACCGTATCAGGCCAAGCCTTTTGCGGCAATATAGGCGGCCAAATCATTGACTCGCAGCGAGTAGCCCCATTCGTTATCGTACCAGGCCACGACTTTCACCATCGTCCGATCCGCCACATCCGTTTCCAAGGCGGCTACAATCGCGCTGTGAGGGTCGCTGATATAATCCGAAGAAACCGTCGGATCGGCAGTATAGGCCAGAATCCCCCGTAACGGGCCGTCCGCCCATTTTTTCAACGCCCGATTGACTTCTTCAATCGTCACGGGGCGGGCAACAATGGCCGCCAAATCGGTCATCGACACATTCGGGGTCGGTACGCGCAAGGCCATGCCGCTGAATTTCCCCGCCAATTCCGGCAATACGGCGGCCACCGCTTTGGCCGCTCCGGTGGAAGTGGGAATAATGGACTGCGTGGCGCAACGGGCACGCCGTAAATCTTTGTGTACGCCGTCGACTAATTGCTGATCGTTCGTGTAGGAATGAACGGTCGTCATCATGCCCCGCACAATGCCGAATTCCCGCGATAATACTTTGGCTACCGGCGCCAAACAATTGGTCGTGCAGGAAGCATTGGAAAGGATCTGATCATGCGCCGGGTCATAC
Source organism: Megasphaera lornae (assembly GCF_000214495.1). Lineage (GTDB taxonomy): Bacteria > Bacillota > Negativicutes > Veillonellales > Megasphaeraceae > Megasphaera > Megasphaera lornae. Next base: position 9,696 of record NZ_AFIJ01000033.1, read on the forward strand.
GTTTCTTCATTGACCCCCATGACGATCGTTTTGTCTACCCCTTTTCCGGGAGCCGTAATAATGACTTTTTTAGCGCCGCCCTGCAAATGTTTGCCGGCCGTTTCCCGGTCCCGAAATTTGCCGGTCGATTCTACGACAATATCCACTTGATTGTCCCGCCACGGAATCGCCGCCGGATCTGTATGGTTGGTAACGGGAATATAGCGTCCGTCAATGACCAGCGCCTGTTTATCCGTATCAAAGGAAACGTCGTGATCCCACGTACCGTGTACGGTATCGAATTTTAATAAATCCGCCATAATCGGTCCTACCGAGCGATTATTGACGGCGGCAATTTCCACTTCCGCATGTGCCAACGAAGTCCGAAAGGTACATCTGCCGATACGACCGAAGCCGCTAATGCCGATTTTTACTGCCATTATACATCCTCCTCACAGCGCACATAATTATACGCCTATGTATTCATAATTCCACTATAAAATATACACGTATAATCCGCTCTTGTAAACGATTCTATAAAAATCTCCTCCAAAAATACAGCCGTTTGCAGGTAAAAAAAGCCCTCTGTCCGAGGAACAGAGGGCCGGAAAAAGCGTGCTTATTTATTTTCAATTAAGGTTACAAAGACAATACTGTCGGCGGCGGCAACGGCCTGAATGTAATTTTGCCCGTTGAATTTCAGCATTTTTCCGGGGACGACTTCATAATTTTCTTTGCCGTTAATGCACACGTTCATTTGTCCTTTGACTACGGTAAAGAGAACGGTGTCCCCCGGATGATGATGGCGGGGAATTACGTCGCCTCGTTGCAAAACTTTTTTTACCACTTTAAACGACGACTCATTAAATACCAACCCCGTTTTTTCTCCTATAACGGCATGCGCGGCGGTCGTTGCCCGCGCCGTCGCATCGACCGTCGGTGTGGCGGCCCACGCACTGCCGACGACCGGTGCTGAAATGGTCGCCGTAACGGCTAAAACGGAAAGAACTTTTTTTAAATTCATGCTGCATTTCCTCCTTATATAATAATCATTATCATAATAATGATATCATGCGCCGCCCTTTTCCGTCAATACACGACAACCGGCGCACCGCCGATAAAAAAATGAACCGGACCGCCCTGTCCGGTTCATCGCTTTGTCCGGTGCACGACCGCCGTGTTATCGGCGACCGTCTTGCCGCTTTTTCACCCGTTTTTTATTCTTCCGTCACATCTTGCCAATAATGAGCCGCCTGCAGCGCTTTCGCTTCCGCCTCCGGAAAAATATCGCCGATGACGTCACTTAAATCAACCTTGCGTACACCGTCAATCTGCACGGCTATATACGGCTTTTTTAAGTCCGTTTCTCCCAGTTCTTCCCGCAATTCATTGCTTTCTTTTTGCCAAATATTATCAAACCGATGTTGCCGCGGATCATAAATAAATTCGCACCGCGTACTCGTATATAACTGTAACCCGTCCATGGTCTTTATTTTGCTTTCTCCCAAACGGGCACCGCGCCGAATATCAATAGCCAGTACCCGATACGGCAATGGCGGCAGTACTTGGTCTTGTAACGCCGTAACGGCTTGCAGCAGATCGGCAACCGGGGCCGTTTCGTCCTCCGTCAACCGCTTGCCGTCCAAGTAGTAGACGCCGTTTTCACAGGTCAGGACATGATGTCCCAATGAAGATTCTATGCTGTATCCGTCCTGTACGGTTATTTTAAAATATTCTTTTTGTAACGGTGTTAAATCCATGATATAATCTCCCTCCACGCGCGTGTCCGCATTTTTAATAATTTATCTCAATTATTGTTTTCAGTATAGCATATTTACCTTGCCGACGCACGTGAAAAACGGATTATTTATTTTTTATCAGGTCCCGGCGCGCCGGAATTCCGTAGGCGCCCGTCGCACAGCGGACCGCCCGCCGCACGGCACAGGTCACCGCATAAGAAGCGAGGATTCCCATTTCATCTACGGAGGCCGGCACCTTGCCGACCGAAGCGGCGTATATTGAATCGCCGTCGGCTGTCGTATTCACCGGCGAAACGGCTCGCACCAGACCGTTGGACGCCATGGCGGCGACTTTTTTCATTTGTGTTTTCGTGCCGCCGCCATTGGTGATCACCGCACCGATGGTAGTATTTTCTACCGTGCCCGTAAAAATGGTCGACACGGCTTCCATGTGTTCCCATACATACTGTTGTGTCGAAGCCAACGCGCCGCCGTCCGGCGTTCGCAATCCGGCCAACACGGTATTTTTCTCCGACAAGACATCGCCCAAGGCGTTGACAACCATGACGGCTCCCACTTGCAGCGCGCCGGATTGCACTGCAAACATGCCCAGTCCCGCTTTCATCATGCGTGAAACGCCGGCAATTTTTCCGACGGAAGCCCCCGTACCCGCTCCGTAATTGCCTTCTTGCGGAGCGTTTTCTTCACTATGCCGACACGCGGCATAGCCCATGGCCGCATCCGGATAGACAATGTCGCCGCAGGGTAAATCAAAAATGCAGGAGCCCACTACCAACGGAACGGGGCCGCAGCGTGTCGCAAACCCCACCCCCTGTTCTTGTAAATACCGCATCACCCCGTCGGCGGCCGCCAACCCGAAAGCGCTGCCGCCGCTGAGCAATACGGCGTGAACGGTTTCCGCCGTCGCCACGGGATCAAGTAATGCCGTTTCCCTGCTTGCCGGAGCACCGCCGCGAATATCAACACTGCACACGGCGCCGTGCGGAAACAGCAGCACGGTACACCCCGTTCCGCCCCGGGTGTTTTCCGCATTGCCGATCCGCACGCCCTGTATTGCTTGTAATGAAATTTCCTGTATCATCGTTGTCCGTCCTTATTTTTTCTTAAAATCTTTCCATAACATACTGGCCTGAATACCCGTATTGTTTTGATATTTACCTTCTTTATACCGGTCATATTCGCCGTCAATGTCATGGTAATAAATTTGGCAAATTTCCACATCCGGATAAATGCGAATGGGCTGCACACAAAAAATTTCCAATGTCCAATATCCGGCAAAGCCTACATCACCGAAACCGGCCGTCACATGAATGAACACGCCCAACCGCCCTACGGAAGAGCGGCCTTCCAGCATGGGAATATAGCCGTCCGTTTTCGTGTACTCGTTCGTTCGTCCTAAATATAAAATATTGGGCTGTAACACATAACCGCTTGCAGGAATATGTATCTTGCGCGTGCTGTTGGGCTTCGCCATATCCAATTCCGTATGTTCATATACTAACAGTTCGTTGTGCAAGGAAAGATTATAGCTGTTCGGATTAATTCGCTTCGGATCAAAAGGTTCTATTTGAATTTCCTTGCCTAAATGTTTGAAAATTTCTTTCCCTGATAAAATCATATGCCCACTCCTTTATCGACGCTCCCGTCCGGCAACGACTGTATATGAACCGCACGTCGAGCCGCGGCGCCACCTTCCGGACAAGACAGATAAAACGTAACCGGCTGTCCCTTGTGCCAAGGATGCCGGGCCGTTTCTTCTTTGCCGAAAAAAAATTCTTCTCCCGTATAAAGGCGCACAAAACCGCCGGTTTCTGCAGGCAACAGACGTGCAATGCTGCCGGTATACAACGGTTCGCCGGCATGTGCCGTCGTACGCCAAAATGAAAACAACGCGGTTTGTAATTCGTCCGGCGTAAGGACGGGAAAGGGACTCTGCCGGACACGTTGCCGCAAGGCCTCTTCCATATGCCAATGTTTTTTCTCCCGCCAATAGACGGTCCATGCCTCATGCCAATATGCGGTTTGCATATCCTGCCGGTTTCGTAAAAGCGTTGCCAATTCCGTTAAAACATGTATTTTAGCCGTTACTTCTCCCGGCGCCAGCATGGCCATACTGCCGTACTGTAAGGCTTTACGGTCGTCTTTTTTCCGGACGGCCGCATACATCAACCCGCGATAAACAATCCAGTGCCGACTGTAGCGCAGCAACGCCTGAAATTCTCTTTCGCTGCGGTCCGTTTGTCCTTGCAATAGATGACAATACGCAATCCGGTAAGAAAACCAAATGTCATTATTGTTATGGCATTCGGGAAACCGCCGCAGCGCTTCTTCACACAAAGCGATACAGCGGTCATATTGTTTTAATTTTACGGCATACTTGGTTTTTAACGCATACCATTTTTCCCGCGGCGATTGCGTGCAGGATAATATGCCTTCGCCGTCGGCATGACAGGCATTCGCCGCCAATAGCTCCGGATCCAACGCCGATATATAGCGATCCCGTTCGGCGTGAGAAAGGTGCGGATCCCCCTGAAAAGTCTGCAACAGATGCCACACGGTCCGTTCATACGGCGTATACGGACTTTGCCGACAATACTGCAGAATCGACCGCACGGCCCGAAAGTATACGTCGCGGTTTCCCGCTTCCCGCCGAAACGGCAAAATATACGCATAATACACGCACCAACCGTATACCCGTCCCAGTCTCTCATCCTGCGGCCACCGCAATAACCCTTCCCGAGCTACGCCATGTCCCGCTTCATACTGCCGCAATTTTTGCAGACTGTACGCATAGGTATAATAGTCTTGTCGTCGCCAATGTCGCCGATCTTGTTTCGCATAGGCGGCAACAATCGCCGTGTAATCCGTCTTGGCATTATCGTTTCGCATCCGCCGGTCTCCGTTCTTCATATATGCCGGGAACCCCGTGTATATCCTTCACCGTAAACCTGCAGGAAGGCTGATTGCAAGCCCAAAATATTCCGTACGGGCCGTTTTTACGCTGTAATGTTCCCTGACATTGCGGGCAAATATATTCTGTATTACGGTCCGGCCGCGACGCCGCCGACGATGCGGCGGCCGTTGTCGTATACCGACAGGACGGATAAGCGCTGCAACCGTAAAAAGCACCGAACTTTCCATGCCGAAGACGTAAAACGGCACCGCACACGGGGCATTTCCGCGCCGCCGAGGCCGTACCGACGCCGGCAGATGCCAACAGTCGCTGTAAAAACGCAATTTGATCGGCTAAAAAAGTAGCAAGCTTTTCTTTCCCCAAACTGATTTGATGTAGCCGTTCTTCCCAAATAGCCGTTTCATCCGGATAGGACAACGCCTCCGGCAAAGAATCAATCAATACATACGCTTGGGGGCCGGGTACTAAATACCCCTTTTTGCCTTCTTCCAACAAAAATTTTCGCTCCATCAATTCTTTGATAATCGTGGCCCGAGTCGCTTCCGTCCCGATTCCCTGTACATCTTTTAATGTTTTTTTCAAACTTTCGTCTTTTACATATTTATAAATTTCTTTCATTGCCGCCAATAATCCGGCAGCCGTAAAGCGAGCCGGCGGTTTGGTCGCTTTTTCTTCCATGCGACCGTCCGTATATACAACGTTGTCGCCTTTACGAACCTGCGGCAACGGTTGTTTTTCCGATTCGTCCGCTTTTTTTTCGCTTTCATACAGGATTTTCCATCCCGGTACGGTAACCGTCTTGCCATGTGCCACAAATAGTTCCTCGGCACAACGAATGACCAAGCGGGTTTGCTCATATTCATGAGGCGGATAAAATTGCGCCACATAGGCCTGCGCAATTAAATAGTATATCCGTTGCTGTATGGGGGTTAAGGTTTCCGCGCGGCATCGTACGGTAGTAGGAATAATAGCATGATGTGCCGTAATTTTGCTGTCATTCCAGGCCCGACTGCAAAGGGAGGCATCGGCATTTGCCGCCCACTGCCCTAAGGAACCGCCGTGCCAAGCTTGCAAATCGGCTAAAATTTTATGCCGATCGCCGAACTGATTACGCGGCAAATACGCGCAATCCGACCGCGGATAGGTGGTCAATTTCCGTTCATATAATTGTTGTGCCGTTTCCAATACTTCTTGCGGCTTATAGCCATACCGTTTACCGGCCGCTACTTGTAAGGCGGAAAGAGATAAGGGCAGGCACGGCATTTCTTTTTTCTTCGTTTTCTTCCGCTCTTCAATTACCCCGTGCGGCTGTTCCTGCAATTTCCGCATCACGGCCTGCACACTCGCAGCCGACAAACACCGCCCTTCCGCATCTACGCCCGCCTGCGTATCCCGCGGTTTCCATTGTGCCGAAATAGGGCCGTTTTTATGCGTAAAAACCGCTTTTAAAATAACATAATGAACGGGCGTGAAATTTTCCAATTCCCGTTGTCGCCGTACTACCAGGGCCAAGGTAGGCGTTTTGACCCGTCCGATAGGAAAGGTGACTTTACCGTGTCCCTGCGCCCGCGCCGCCAACGTATAGGCCCGGGACAGATTCATTCCGATTAACCAATCGGCACGACTGCGCGCCAAAGCGGAGTCCTTTAAATGACAAAACGTTTTATTATTTTTTAAATTGCGCAACGCTTCATGAATACTCTTTTCATCCAGCGCATTCAATAAAATCCGTTCTACCGGCTTAGTATTACCGACAAACTCCAAAATTTCATCAATTAACAATTGTCCTTCCCGATCCGGGTCGCCGGCATGTACAATAGAATCCGCTTTTTCAATTAGGGCCTTAATCACGGCAAACTGTTCTTTACTTCCCGGACTGACCAGCAATTGCCAGCGGTCGGGAATGATCGGCAAATCTTCTCTGCGCCAATACGCATATTTCGGATTGTACGCCTGCGGTTCGGCTTGCTGCAAAATATGTCCGTAGGCCCATGTTACGGCATCGTCGCCGCATTGAATCCAGCCTTTTTCTCGCCGCATTCTGCCGGGTAAACATTTTGCCAATTCCCGTGCCATGCTCGGTTTTTCCGCAATAAATACTTTCATAGGTTCATCTCTTTCTCCTGTTTCCCCCGCACGGAAGCAAAGGTGCCGGCCGCACGAATAACCCGACAAAAAGCGGGCGGAATTTCCTCCGCTTGTAAGGATTGACCGATAAGACGTCCTAAAATCACACCTTTATTACTATACAACCACGCGAAATAATATACACAAAGGGCCTGATAATTGCGACTGTTTACATGTTGCAGCAGTTTAGGCGGGTAGTCGTGATAATTAATGGCCAATTTGCGACAGGCGCGTTTCAACATATCCGCAGTGGCTCGTCCGTGCCCGCCGGCGGCCGCGTTAATAATCCGGTCCAATTCCCGCCGTTTACCGACTTGCAGCAGGCGCGTCACCAAATCCATTTCAAAACAAATTTCATCTGTAAAATAGACTTGTTTTTCATAACAACGCAACCGTTTGACATCGCCGTCATACAAGGCCGCTACGGGAATATGAAAGGCTTCCAGCAAGGTTTTTATTTTGCCGATAGAGCTTTCCCCGCGCGCATTAATCAGGCAAATGCCATAATAATCGAACGGCACTTGCAAGGTTTTTCCGAAATAACGAAAACACCCGTATTCCGTTTCGCCTTCGACAATGAGAACACTGCGGGAATATAAAGATTCTTTCACTTCCGGAAAGTGCATGAGTAAATGTTTTTCAATTTCTTCATCAAATGAAAATGCGCTGCCGCAGGCGGCCTGTACTTGTTGGGCGTCATTTCTGTAAAACCGGATAATATGACGATAATCGCCCGCCAAAGAGTCCGTCGCATGTGTAACGACAAATAACTGTCCGCGCAGGCCGTCAATATGAAATAATTCATGTAACAACTTACAAAATTTCGGGTCCCGATTTTCCAGCAATTCTTGATAATATTGCAAAATAGAACGCTGCATATACGGATGTAAATGAATTTCCGGTTCGTCAATAGATACCCATAACGGCAACAGGCGCTCACCGTTTTCATTAATAATCAACGAGCGTTCCAAAGGCGCGGCATGACTTTGCATCATTTCATAAATCTGTGTCAACAGTCGTAACGCCACTAAAGATATAAATTTCATATTATCCGCTACGGGGCAATCTTGCCGACGCAAATACCGCGACAAAAGAAAAATATTCACATAATACGAAGTATCCCGATTCCCGACCTGCACTTCGCGGGTGATAAATTCACGAATACAAGGCGTTAAATTTTCCGCCCGTACGTGTAAAACGGTTTCCAGTTTTTCTTCCACCGCCCGATATACCCAGACCGGCGTTTCTCCCGGGTCATGAAATGAAGCATTTTCCAAATATCGTACACAGCGAATGATTTCCGGCGGCACGAGTTCCCCCGAATCCAGGTTATACAAACGCGGCAAAAATTCTTCCACATTTTTTTCCAATCGCAAGGTTACAGTTCGCCGGTCTTCCTGTCGATCAAAGGCGAAACCCTGATCGCCGGGCCGCAACAACACCAACTCCAAGGTTACGACAATAGGACGGGTTACATCGGCATAATCCTGTTCCGGTATGACCTGTCCTTTGCAAATCAGGGACAACAGCCGTAAAAAACTGCTTTTGCCGATCGCATTTTCACCTACCAAATAATTCATGGATTCGTGAAAATGTAAGGTTACATCGCGTAAATTTCGATAGTTCTCAATGTGCATAGACTTAATATACATAAAAATCGCTCCTTTACCCGCCTTTATTTCTGCGTATATTAATTCTAAAAAAGGACGCCGCTTTTCGCGTTACGGGACAGCACTTTTTTTATTATTCCGCCTCGGTCATTTTCATGATTTCCGCATAGGATACTATCGTCACGGAAAGAGGAAGATCCTGCAAAAAAGCGGTCGTAATTTCCCGCGTATCCGCAGTAGTGCGTACACAGCCGATGCCTTTCTTCCCCCAAACGGCCGTAACCACACCGAAGTATTCGCACCCTTCCACAAAACGTGTCACCCACGTCATAGCGGACGGCGCCACTTGAAAATACACCCATTCGGGGCTCAGTGTCGCTGTCATTTTTCCCTCACCCGCCGTCGCATTAACGACTGCGCTTCCAACGGTTGCAGACAGGGAATACCGATGCGTTCCTGCGGATGTCGTGCGGCTTCCACTTCCGTACCGTCCGCCGTCACCAACCGGGGCAACCGCAACCGCACCGTTTCTCCCCGGGGCTGTAAAAATTCCACTTCCTGCCCGACTTTAAAATGATTGCGCTGTTCCACCCAAACCATCTGCCGCGCTGCATCATACTCCTGCACCACGCCGATAAATTCATGGGTCTGCGTGTTGCAGGAATGACTGTATACCTGATCCGCCTCGGTCGGTCGGGAAACGGCAAAGCCGCGAGTGTAAGGACGATGCGAAATTTTCTCCAGTTCTTCGATCCATTCCGATCGCACGGAAAAATGTTCCGGATCCGCTACATACGCATCCATGGCCTGCCGATACACTTTCACTACCGTCGCCACATAATGAATACTCTTCATGCGACCTTCGATTTTTAAACTGTGCAATCCGGCTTGATACATATCCGGCAAATAGGGCAACATGCAAAGATCTTTGGAGTTAAAAATATACGTTCCCCGTTCATCTTCGACGACCGGGAAATATTCACCGGGGCGAGTTTCTTCCACAATATTATACTTAAAGCGACAGCATTGCACGCATTGACCGCGGTTGGAGTCTCTGTTTTGTGTAAAATAATTGCTTAACAGACAGCGCCCGGAATACGAAATACACATGGCGCCATGTACAAACCCTTCCAATTCCACCGGTACCCGATCATGAATTTCTTTAATGTCCGACAACCCGACTTCACGAGCCATAACCACGCGACTTGCGCCCTGTTCATACCAAAATTTGACGGCCGCCCAATTCGTCGTATTGGCTTGGGTGGAAATGTGAATCGGTAAATCGGGAACCGTTTCCCGGGCCATGCCGAAAATTCCCGGATCCGCCACTAATACGGCATCTGCATGAAAGTCCCGCAATTGCCGCAAGTACGCCGGCAGTCCGGGTAAATCACGGTGATGAGGAAAAATATTCACTGTCACATATACTCGTTTTCCCCGTTCATGCGCATAGGCAATCGCCGCTTCCATTTCTTCCGGAGAAAAATTATCACTGAATGCGCGTAAGCCGAACGACTTACCGCCTAAATACACGGCATCGGCGCCATACAGCAAAGCCGCTTTCAGCTTGTCCATATTACCTGCCGGTGCCAATAATTCCATTGGTTGCATGCTTTATCCTTTCCAACGCGAAACGGTCAGGCCGTCACCGTTTTCAAAAAAAACGGTTTCAAAATGCCTGCGATCGCCAATATAATCTAAAAAAGCGCGGAGCCGCATAATCGCGGTTCTGTGCTTATGCGGCAAGGTGCCTTCTCTGTACAGCATATCATGGTACCGAATATTATCCGCCAGAATCAGCGCGCCGGGACGTAATTGCGGCAACAACAATTGTAATTGTCGGCCATATTGTCCTTTCGGTCCGTCTAAAAAAACTAAATCCCACGGCCCTTGCAAATTGCCGAGCAAGGCCGTCGCATCGCCGCAATGAACGTGTATTTGTGTCGCATACGGAGAGCGTGCTATATAGGCACGTGCCGCGGCTGCCCGTGCGGCATCCGCTTCAATGGTGATCAACTCGGCATGCGGCGGGGCTTGCGCAATAATTTGCAACGCCGAATAGCCGATGGCCGTACCGACCTCCAAAATACGTTGCGGTTTCTGTTGCGCCGCCAGACGTTGCACTAACGGCAATTCCGCCGCGCGCAATAACGGCAATCCTTGTGTACGTCCATACGCCTCCATTTCCGCCAACAAGGTTTTCATCGTAAATACTCCTGTACATTTTTTTGATGCGCCGCGTACGTGGCGGCAAAATGATTATGCCCCCGTGTATCGGCCACAAAATAGATATTCGCCGTAGGCTGCGCCTGCAGTACCGCATCCAGGCAGGGCAAACCGGCATTCCCGATCGCCCCCGGCGGCAAACCGGCAAACACATACGTATTATACGGGGAGGCATACTGTGTATCCGTAATGTCGTAGGTACTTTTATGGTTCCCCATAGCATACGAAATGCTGGCATCGGACTGCAATTTCATACCGATCCGCAAGCGCTGCCTGAATGCTGCGGCAATAGGTTGTCGATCCGCTTGAAATTTCGCTTCCCGTTCCACTAACGAAGCCAAGGTGACCCATTCCGTCACAGTCATATGCGCGGCCTGCAACCGTTGTCGCCGTGCCGGCGTCAACTTGCGATTAAAGTTATCCAACATGATGCGCACCGCTTCGTCCGCATTCGCCGTATACGGCAAAGCGTACGTATCGGGAAATAAAAAGCCTTCCGCCTTAAAGACCACCGGACGTGAAGTACGCATATACGGATACAATAATGAATCGTTATTGGCCGCCTGCAAAAACGCCTGTTCCGAAATCCGTCCGTGCGAAGCCACCGCCCGGGCAATCCGACGTACTGTATACCCTTCAGGAATGACCACCTCATACGCATCCGATGTACCGCAGGTTAATTTACGTACCAGCGCATACATGCTCATTTGCGAATGCAATGCATATTCCCCCGCTTTTATTTGTTTCCCGTACCCGGTGACACTTAAAAAAAAGCGAAATAACCCCGGACTTTGGATAAACCCTTGTCGCTGTAAGGCCTGTGCAGTTGCCGCACCCGTTTGGGAAGGCACGACCCGAAAATACCCGCGTTTCGGCACCGCCCAAAAACAGGGAAGAAAATACAGCGCGCTGCCGAGTATACTCAGCACGATAAGACACACGATGCCCGCATAAATGCCGTGTATCCTGTTTCCATGAAATTGTCCGCTTCTGAAAAACGCTTTCTTATCCATGTGCCTATTATACATGATTGTCCCTTACTTGCCAACTTATGAGCCGCCCATAGGCAGCAATGCGGAACCGACACAACGTGTTCACCCTAAATCCGAAAATACGATGCGGACAATACGTCCCCATAAAAAAAAGTCGCTCCCGAAAGAACGACTTTACCATGCCCCGCAACGGCACATAAACCGTACGCGCTTACCCGAAGCGACAAAGGCAACATACGCCCCGCCGCTTACTTCCCCGCATTTACGGCAATCCTTTTTTTACTTGTTCCGCCCGTTCCGGTGATACGGGAATTTTCAGTACTTGCCCGGGATGAATTTGTGCATTTCCCGGCAAATCGTTTACGGTCATAATATCACACATCACTTGCCGAACATCGGTATGACTATCCGCCGCCAGATTGGCATAATCCCATATGGTATCTCCCTCCCGTACATATACCGTCACATAAGACGTATTGTGCGGATGTGAAGCCCATCCTAATTGCATACCGGCAAAAGCAATACACGCCGCGATAAAGATTCCGGTAAAAAATCGCCGCCATATATACGTTATTGACGCAGTAGGAAGAGAAGAAGGATTGCGTTTTATCGTTTTTTTCATAGGAATTCACCACTCCTTTAACAAAACAAATGTTTTGCGAACATTAGTTCGTTCATCGGTTTTATTATATCGCCGAACATTCGTTCTGTCAAGGCGTATGAGAACAAATGTTTGATTTTTTATTATAAATACCTTATAATAAACTCATCCTTTAGATGGAGTGATGGCTATGGAAATAACAGAAAAATCGTTGACCACTCGACAACGTCAAATTTTAGAATATATTCGCGCCTGTGTACATCAATACGGATATCCGCCGTCTGTACGCGAAATTTGTCAGGAAGTGGGACTCAGTTCCACCTCGACGGTACACAGCTATTTACAAGCGCTGGAAGAAAAAGGCTATATTCGCCGAAATCCTACCAAAAACCGTAATATCGCCTTGGTTGATGAAGGAAATTGGCGTTCCAAAAAATTGGTTCCCCTCCCTCTGGTAGGGCAAGTACGTGCGGGGGAACCCATTTTTGCCGAAGAATGTGTTGAAGATGTGTATCCCTTTGCCGCCGATTTTATCGGGGACGACGATGCCTTCCTGCTGACCGTTCGCGGCGACAGTATGAAAAATGCGGGGATTCTCGAAGGCGATCTGCTCATTGTTCGTCGCCAAAATACCGCGCAAAACGGCGAAATTGTCGTAGCCCTGCTGGAAGAGGAAGCTACCGTTAAACGCTATTTTCGCGAATCGCAGGCCATTCGCCTGCAACCTGAAAATGAAGCATATGAACCGATTTATACACGCCATTGTCAAATTCTCGGAAAAGTCGTAGGCGTTTTTCGGCGGTATTGATACAATCTCCGCCTATGCCATGTAAAAACGGTGCTTTTGATTTATAAAAAGCACCGTTTTTACATGCCGTTTTCACCTTGAAAAAGCGGCCTTTCCTCTTCCGCCCTCCATGACCGCTTCTTTCCATAAAAAAAGACGTGTGCTTCCGGCACACGTCTTTTTCAGTCCCCTCAATCTAATTGAGAGAATAATTTTTCTTTTGTCCGCTCCGCTTCAGCTTTCACTTTTTCTATATCAATAGTAGTAAACGCTTTGTGGCGTAACAGGGTTTTTCCGTCAACAATCACCGTATCCACATCAAAACTGTTTGCAGAATACGCAAATAACGACATCGTATTGTGTTTGGGATACCAATGCAGACCTTCCCGATCGATAAGGGTAATATCCGCTTTATATCCCTTCTCCAACTTTCCTACATCCGTATACCCGAGGCATTTTGCTCCGCCTTCGGTTAACAGCTGCAGAGCCGTTTCCGCGGGAATTACCAGCGGATCCAACGTATTGGCTTTATGGACTAAAGCGGCTAAATGCATTTCTTCCACAATATCCAAGTTATTATTGCTGGAAGCTCCATCCGTTCCCAAGCCTACAGTAATGCCTTTTTTCAACATTTCGCCAAGCGGGGCAATACCGCCGGCAAGTTTAAAATTACTCCCCGGATTATGAGCCACCCGCACATGTTTTCGGGCCATAATATTCAAATCATCTTCATCTACCCAAACACAATGAGCCGCTAAGCAACCGCAATCCAAGATGCCCAATTCATCCGCCAACGCGATGGGCGACTTGTGATATTGTTCTTTTATATCCTGCACTTCGCCTTTGGTTTCGCTGAGATGGATATGAATTTCCGCACCTAATTCGTGTGCCAAATCCACGACTTGTCGTAAATAGTCGGGCGGGCAAGTATACGGCGCATGCGGTCCCAACATGACCGTAATTCGGCCGTCCGCTTTTTTATGCCACGTGTGATAAAATTCTTTACTTTCCGCCAAGGCTTCCTGCGCATTGGGCGTAATCCCGGTCACGCCGCGGCACAGAGCGGCACGAATCCCGGAGGTTTCCACTGCCCGCGCCACATCGTTCATAAAGAAATACATGTCCGCAAAAGAAGTGGTGCCGCACCGAATCATTTCGGCTATGCCCAACATCGTATGGGCATATACAATATCGCTGTCCAGTTTGGCTTCCGCCGGCCAAATTTTTTGCATCAGCCAATCCATGAGCTGCATGTCATCGGCATAACTGCGAAACACGGTCATGGCAATATGATTGTGTGTATTCACAAATCCGGGCATGGCCAACATGCGGTTGCCGTCTATAATTTCATCGTACGCCGTCCGATCCGGATGATCGGGAAAGTCTGTAATCCGATCGTCTGTAAACGCAATGTTTTTTCCTTCTTTTATACTATGGTCTTGATAAAGGGCCACATTGGTTATCAGTTTTTTCATGTATACCGTTTTCTCCTTATTCCATATTTAAATATGCTTTTTGTTCCGCCGACAACGCATCAATCGCATAGCCCATGGATTGCAATTTAATGCGTGCCACTTCATTATCAATATCATGGGGCAATACATACACATGATTTTCCAGTTGGGCATGATTTTTCAAAATATATTCCGCCGCCAAGGCTTGAATGGCAAAAGAAAGATCCATAATTTCCGCCGGATGGCCGTCGCCGGCGGCTAAATTAACCAACCGCCCTTCAGCCAATAAATTAATCCGATGTCCGTTAGGCAGTTCATATCCTTCAATATTATGGCGGGCTTCAAATTTACGCACTGCCAACGCTTCCAATTCCACCTTGTTGATTTCGACATCAAAATGACCGGCATTGGCCAAAATAACTCCGTCTTTCATATGTTTCATGTGTTCCCCGCGAATGACGTCTTTATCGCCGGTCAAGGTGACAAAAATATCCCCCGCTTTAGCGGCTTCCGCCATCGGCATTACTTCAAACCCGTCAAACACGGCTTCAATCGCTTTAATCGGATCAACTTCCGTAACAATGACATGCGCGCCCAGTCCTTTTGCTCTCATGGCGCAACCGCGACCGCACCAGCCGTAGCCGGCAATGACCACTTTTTTCCCGACTACCGTTAAATTGGTCGTACGCATAATGCCGTCCCAAGTAGACTGCCCCGTACCATAGCGGTTATCAAAGAGATATTTGCAATACGAATCGTTGGCCGCAATCATCGGGAATTTTAACGTACCGGCTTTATCCCAGCCGTGCAGACGAACGACTCCCGTCGTGGTTTCTTCTGCGCCTCCCAATAAGTTGACCCCGGCATCTTGCCGCGTCGTATGTAAAAGATTTACTTGGTCGCCGCCGTCATCAATAATAATATGCGGTTTATGATCTAAGGATTTGTTAAGGAATTGAAAATATTCTTCATCCGTAGCGCCATACCATGCATAGACCGTTAAGCCGTCCTCTACCAGCGCGGCGGCCACATCGTCTTGGGTGGACAACGGGTTGCTGCCCGTTACCATCACATTAGCGCCGGCTTCATGCAATACTTTCGCTAAATACGCGGTTTTTGCTTCTAAATGTACACTGACGCAAACCGTTTTGCCTTTAAATGTCTGCTCTTTACGCAAGCGATCGCCAATAGCGTTCAACGTCGGCATATACCGCTCTACCCAACTGATTTTTTTATGCCCCTGTTCCGCCAAGGCCAAGTCGCGAATAATAGATTCCATAGGTAACTCCTCTTTTCTTTTTAATGATGAGATCGGAAAAATGAGTCAATATGCGCCGTATCGGGTGTCCTAATGACTCCTTTTTCTGTAAAAACAGCTTGAATATGCGTATGCGGCGTAACATCAAAGGCCGGATTGAACACCGCCGTCGCAGGCAAAGCAATCGGCGTACCACGGACTGTCCGCACTTCATCCGCATTTCGTTCTTCAATAGGAATATCCGCCCCGCTTGCCAACGTCAAATCAAACGTGGAAAGAGGTGCCGCCACATAAAAGGGAATGCCGTGTTCTTTTGCCAATATGGAAACGCCGTAGGTTCCTATTTTATTGGCCGTATCGCCATTGGCGGCAATCCTGTCGGCACCGACAATAACGGCATCTACGCCTTTGGTTTTCATCACCCAGGCCGCCATATTGTCCGTAATTAACGTGACGGGAATATGATCCGCCATGAGTTCCGTTACCGTCAGTCGCGCGCCCTGCAAAAGTGGCCGGGTTTCATCGGCATATACCCGCAGCAGCCGTCCTTTTGCATGCAAAGCCCGAATAACGCCCAACGCGGTACCGATGCCGGCAGTTGCCAAGGCGCCGGCATTGCAATGGGTTAAAATGGTCAGCGGCTTATCCTGTTTCAGCAATTCTTCCGCCCCGAAACGGGACATGGCACGATTAATTTCCAAATCTTCCGCCTGTATCCGGCACGCTTCCGTTTCTATTGCGGCAACGATACAGGAGACAGGTTGCGCGGACAACGTATCCGCCATAGATACCAGCCGTGCAATCGCCCAATGTAAATTCACCGCTGTCGGTCGTGCCTGCTCCAATTGTTTGCCGACGGCATGAAAAGCTTGTAAAAATTCAGCGGCGGTCAACGAAGGGCGCTCTCGTACCAATGCCTTGCCGGCCAATACCATCCCGTACGCCGCCGCCACCCCGATAGCGGGAGCCCCCCGTACGGCCAATACGGCAATGGCGTCCCGCACCTCTTGCCACGCCGTACAAGTTCGATATACTTCTTTTTCCGGAAGCACCGTTTGATCCAATACCTGTAAACTTCCCTTTTGCCAATATAACGTATCCATAATTTACACCATAAAACCGCCGTAATAGTCCAGTGCATGTCGACACCGGCAGTCCCCGTCTTCATATATTTCTACCGCTTTCATCAGCAGCCTGCGAATCCGTTCGGAATTTTCTTCCATACAGGTCAGTACTTCCGCATGCGTCAACATTTCCGCCGAAATGCCGGCGGCAAAATTGGTGACCATAGAAACGGTAGTATAACACATTTCCGCTTCTCGTGCCAAACATACTTCCGGCACATTCGTCATGCCGACCACATCGCCGCCCCACTTGGCAAACATGGCAATTTCCGCCGGCGTTTCAAAACGCGGTCCTTCCGTACACACATAGGTACCGCCGTGATGTATAGTGTAATCTCCCAACAACGTGGCGGCCTTCAGTACGGCACGTTGTAAATGACGGCAATAAGGTTCCGTCATATCCGCATGTACGACACCGTTTTCACCGCCGTCAAAAAAAGACGTATGGCGCGTTTTGGTGAAATCAATAAATTGGTGCGGTAAGACAAATTCATTCGGTTTAAATTTCAGATTCAGCGATCCTACGGCCGTAGTCGTAAAAATCGCCGTTACTCCCAACCGTTTCAAGCCGAGAATATTGGCCCGATAATTGATCAAGTGAGGAGGAATAGAATGATTTTTTCCGTGTCGCGGTAAAAATATTATTTCTTTTCCCTTATAGGTGCCTTTTATATATTGAATCGGTCCATAAAAGGTATCCAACCGGTCTTCCCGAATATCTGTCAACATCCGTGTGTCGCACACTCCGGTACCGCCGATAACTGCAATTTTACCCACGCTTATCCCTCCTTTTTCGTCGTACCGTACAAGGTCGCCAATTCTTTTCGGGTCAACACGTACGCCGTCCCGCAATACCGACAGGTCATTTCCACCTGCGGATCTTGCAATAATAACTCCTTATCCTGCGCACGCAACGATAATAACGCCCGTTTCATACGTTGTAGCGAACAAGTACATTGCCACTTTGCTTCCTGACGAAACAGTTCCCGAAAATGCAGCCCTGCAAAAATCTTCTCCGCCAACCGTTCGCCCTGCGGATCTTCCTGTAAATACGACGTAACGGGACCGATGTCCTGCACATTTTTTTCTACACGCGCCAAATCTTCTTCCCGCGCTCCCGGCAACGCTTGTACCAAAAAACCTCCCGCCGCGGCAACGGTAAAATCCCTTGCTACCAGGACACCCAGACTGACCGTAGAAGGAATTTGTTCCGATGTATATAAATAATAGGCCAAATCTTCCGCAATTTCTCCCGAAACCAGTTCCGCCCGACTGGTATACGTATCCTGCCGCGGTGTAAAACGGGTCACTTGCAACGTACCTTTGCCGACAGCCGTACCGACATCCAATTTTCCGTCCGCTTTTAACGGCAATTTTATTTGCGGATACTCGACAAATCCTCGCACCTTATTCGTATCAAAAGAATCGACATGAATTGTTCCCAACGGCCCGTCGCCCCGAATAACAATGGATACACCTTCCCGATTTTTATAATCACGGGCCAATAAAAGTGCCCCCGTCATCGTCCGTCCCAACGCGGCGCAGGCGACCGGCGCCAACCGATGACATTGACGGGCTTTTTCTGTAATTCCCTTCGTAACGGCCACCGCCAAGCGAATCGATTCCTCGGTTGTATAGTGAATGATTTTATCTTGTACTGTCATGAATAAGAGGATTCCTTTCTGCTGTAAAATGCACTACCATTATACTACATTCTTTTCTTTTTTTCACCTTATCCGCTAAGAAAAACCGGCGTTCCGGGACTTGCCAAAATTCCGTAAAACGCCGCGTCGCCGTCCGCGCCGAAATCGGCTCCCGAAGAACTCCCGACAATCCTTTACGCCCCCACTTTCCCGCTATATAAAAAAAGCCGAAAAAAAACACTGACACGATATCATCGCCTCAGTGTCGAACTGCCCGCTTACCTGTTTTCAAGATATTTTTTTACATCGCCGCCGACATACACTTCCCGGCCCGCCAATAAAATCGGGCGTTTAATGAGCATGCCGTCGGAAGCCAATAACGCCAACTGTTCCGCCTCCGTCATTTGCGGTAATTTTTCTTTAATATGCAATTCCCGATATATTCTGCCGCTCGTATTAAAAAAGCGTTTTAACGGCAATCCCGAACGCTGCTGCCAGTCGGCCAGTTCCGCCGCCGTCGGCACCTCTTTATCAATTTCCCGCAAAGAATAGTGCAGTCGTTTTTCTTCCAATATTTTTTGTATGCCCCGACAAGTGCTGCATTTTTTATAGCAAATAAAAATCATCCCTGCCTCCTTAATAACGCCTTTCTTTCAACCTTCTGTCCATCTCTCTTTTGGCTTCTTTTTCTGCCGAAGCTTGGCGTTTATCGTATAATTTTTTTCCTGTAACTAAGGCCACCGTAACTTTTACACGACCTTTTTTAAAATATAAATTCAACGGAATTAATGTATAACCCTTTTCTTTTACTTTTCCTATTAATTTGAGGATTTCATATTTATGAAGCAACAATTTACGAGTCCGCAGGGGATCATGGTTAAATCGATTTCCCTGTTCATACGGACTGATATGCATGGCTTCCAGCCATACTTCCCCGCCTTCAAGACGGCAAAAACTGTCTTTAACATTGACGCGCCCGCGTCGTAACGACTTTACTTCGGTACCCGTCAACGCAATCCCCGCCTCATACGTATCATGAATAAAATAATCATGTCGCGCTTTTCTGTTTTCTGCAATATATTTTATCCCGCTTTTCGGCTTTGCCAACAGTCTTTCCTCCTATTTTCCGGAACGACGATGTTTTTTTCGTCCCACCGCTCGTCCCGACCGTTTTTTTCCTTTGCCGTTTCCATTCTTTCCTCGTCTCCCGCGCGGTTTATCCTTGATTTTATCTTTTCCGGAACGGTTACGGCCCGTCTTCTTTCTGCGTGCCTCACCGGCCGCCAAAAGTTTTTGTAAATCAGCCAATCCGTCCACCGTTCCCGGTACAAAGTCAATTTCGCATCGCTCCATGTTTACTCGCGCCAACGTCACTTCCAGCGCATCCCCCAAATGATATACATGGCCGCCGTATGTCCCGCGCAAGGTATACGTCGTTTCATCAAAGGTATACACATCTTCTGTAAGATACGAAATATGAATCAATCCTTCAATCCCGTTTTCCAAACCGACAAACATGCCGAACGGGGCTAATCCTGTAATATGTGCCTGAAAAGGTTCGCCAATAAAAGGCATCATATATTGTGCTTTTTTTACCGCTTCCGTTTCCCGTTCCGCTTCCACGGCAATGCGTTCCCGCATACTGGCTTGCTCCGCAGCCGTCGTATAAAACGCCGCCGAATGTGCCGCTTCCGCCTCGGACAATCTGCCTTTTTGCCAATATTGCCGCAGTAAGCGATGTACCAATAAATCAGGATACCGTCGAATAGGCGAAGTGAAATGTGTATAGCAAACAGACGCTAATCCGAAATGTCCCAGGTTTTGTATATCATATCGCGCCTGCTGCAGGGAACGCAAGGTCATCATTTGTACCACGGCTTCTTCCGGAGTACCGCGAGTAGCCGTTAATAACGCCTGAAAATCGGCCGGTTGCGGATCGGTACCGGTAGGAAAAGGCAAAGAAAACCCGGACAACACGGTACGTAACATTTCCATGCGCGCCGCTTCCGGCTTTTCGTGTACCCGATACACACTCGGATTTTTTGTGTTCTTTAAGTACGTCCCTACCGTTTCATTAGCAATCAGCATGCTTTCTTCCACGATTTGTTCGGCAATCGTACGTTCCCGTTTGTCCAACCGCAGCGGAGTGCCTTCCGCATCTAAAATAATTTTATATTCGGGAAAATCAAAATCCAAGGCACCTCGTCGCATACGCATTTCTTTAAGCCAAGTCGTTACTTCTTGTAATTGCCGCAATGCCGGCAAAAAAGGCGCCAAATCGTCAGGAACAATGCTGTCACATAACGCTTTTTTTATTTCCGTATAATTACACCGACGCGCTACACGAATGACAGCCGGCCCGATCTTTGCCTTTTCCACCCGCCCTTGCCGATTAATATCCATTACACAGGCCATCGCATAGCGGTCTTCCTGCGCGTTTAAACTGCAAATACCGTTGGACAACGCTTCCGGCAACATGGGCACCACCCGATCCACCAAATATACACTGGTACCGCGGGCATATGCCTCCCGATCCAAGGCTGTATGGGGGCGCACATAATAGCCGACATCCGCAATGTATACGCCTAATCGATACGTCCCGTTCGGCAACCGTTCAATATCTATGGCATCATCCAAGTCTTTAGCATCTTCACTGTCAATGGTAATAAGCCGACGGTTTCTATAATCCGTGCGCCCCTCTTGCAAGCTCACCTTCGTCGACAAGGACTGCGCTTCTTGCAAAACTTCCGGCGGAAATGCGAACGGCAGATCATGCTGCGCCATAATTACTTTTACCGCTAAATCTCTATCCCCGTCATAACCGATAATCTCGGTCACCGTACCTTCGGCTTTGCGCTTTTCCGTAGGCCAGGTCGTGACGGTAACCGCCACCCTGGCGCCGGAACGCGCCGCACCCGTTTGCGCTTCGGGAATATAAATATCTTCATGTATTCGTTCGTCATCAGGATGCACAAAACATCCGCCCCGTTCTCGCATAAACGTACCGATAATACGGGTATTGGCACGTTCTAAAATGCGTACGACTTCACCTTCCTGTCGATGTCGCCGTTGTGCGGACGGCAGAATGCGCACGGCCACTTTATCATTATTCATGGCCGTATGACGATACCGCTCCCCAATGTAAATATCCTCTTGTTCCGCTTCTGTCAACAAAAATCCGAAACTATCCGTATAGCCCTTATAAATACCGATAATTTCCTGTGTATGTTTTGCCGCCCCGTATTGATCGCCATGTATTTTCATGAGTTTTCCGCTCCTTACCAAATCCGCAAAAACGGCAAATAATTCAGGCAGTTGCTCTCCCTTCAGGTGTAATTTTTCTGCACAGTCTTCGACACCGGCACCTTCAGGCTCCGCCGCTTTACATATGTTTATTATAGCACGAGTCAAATCCAATTCCATAGTTCCTCCTATGAAAAAAGCCTGCGGCATTGCCGCAGGCTTTTGCTCAGTATCAATACGAATTCATTAAACCGCCCAACACCAGTGTCAAAACGGCAAAAATGATAGATAGAATGATCGTCAATTTGGATAGCAAAGCATCCATGCCGCGTGCTCTACTGCCGAACAAATCTTCAGCACCGCCGCCGAAACCGGCCCCCATTCCCTGACTTTTACTTTTTTGGGCTACTACTACACCAATTAAACATAAAGCTAAAATGAAGACCAGAACTTCCAGTACTGTAATCACGCTATTCCTCCTCACAAAACACACTTAACGATATTATTGTACACTTATTTGCTTTTTCTATCAATAGTTTTTTTAGGCACGGTCTCGGATGAATCGCGTTTTTCCAAATAATCTTCCAATTTATGTTTCACCCGCTGCAACGCATTGTCAATTGATTTCGCTTCTCTCCCCAAAGAAAGTGACATTTCCTGATAGGATCGCCCTTCTAAATACAATTGCAACACCCGTCGTTCCAGCGTACTGAGCAATTCTTGTAAATGCAATTGTATATCGTGATAATTCTCCCAACTGATGAGCACTTCTTCCGGATCGGTAACGGTCAAAGCGGAAATGGTTTCTTCCAATTTCCTCTCCGATTCTTCCGCAAACAACGGTTTACTGAGAGAAATATAGGAATTCAGCGGTACATGTTTTTGTCTCGTAGCCGTTTTGACCGCCGTAATAATTTGTCGCATAATGCACAGTTCCGCAAAGACACGAAAGGCTACTTTTTTTTCCGCCCGAAAATCACGGGTCGCTTTATACAAGCCGATCATACCTTCCTGAATTAAATCTTCCCGATCGGCCCCTACCAAAAAATACGTACGTGCCTTGGATTTAATAAAATTTTTATATTTATGAACAATATATTCCATGGCCCGATCATCATGCGTTTTTTGTAGCCATAATACAACCTCTTCATCGGTTTTATCGACAAATCGCCGGTCTATATCGTGCTGTGCATGTTCTGCCATACTGCCTTACTTTGACCTCCGCATTTTCTCCAATTTTTCTCGTACTTCCGCATTTCGCACACTGGCGCCGATGTCGGTATGACCGCAACCTTGCTGCATCCGCGCTTCTGTATAACGTTGTTCCCAATGGGTCCGCTGTACTTTTTCCCGTAATTCGCGGGCCGATAAACGATACGCCCCGGCACCCAAAATCTGTGCTTGTTCCGGACCGTCCGAAGTGGCGACGTAAATAGACGGAAGGGGATAGATATTATCATCGGTCTTCAGTTTTTCATATACCGTTCGTTCAATATAACTATCCGCCGTTTCACCGCAAGACGTAAAAATAACCGTACAAAACGTACCGATTTGACGCGTCGTCATTTCGCCGGGAGTATAAATCGCATCAAAAACAATAAACACTTCCACGCCTTTCGCGCCGGCATATTCCGCCAACAGTTCCACCAACCGTTCTCGCGCATGTTCTCTATCGCGCGTAAAAACAGCTTTTAATTCCGGCCAGGCGTGAATGATATTATACCCGTCTACAATCAATAATGTTTTCATTTTTCCGTACCTATCCCGCGTTGCCGCACCGTTTCGTATATAAGTAAAGCCGCGGCAACTGACGCGTTAAGAGAATTCACATGGCCGAACATGGGAATTTGTACAAGTATATCACAATTTTCTTTAACCAGACGTGAAATTCCTTTTCCTTCATTCCCGATGACCAGAACTAAAGGCATAGTCATATCTGTATGAAAATAGTCCGCCTCCCCGTTCATATCGGCGCCGATAATCCAGAATCCTGCTTTTTTCAACGCTTTCAATACTTGCGTCGTATTGCCGATAGAAACAAGGGGCATATATTCTACAGCGCCGGCCGAAGTTTTTCCCACCGTTTCATTAATAGGGGCACTATGCCGTTTAGGTATTAAAACGGCATGAGCGCCCGCACATTCCGCCGTACGAATGATGGCCCCCATATTATGCACATCTTCAATACCGTCCAACAAAACAAAGAACGGAACTTCGCCGCGCCGCGCGGCGGTTGCCGCACACGTTTCCCACGACGTCATCGCAATAGGTTGAGCCTGTGCCGCCACGCCTTGATGTCGTTGCTGCGGAACAAGCCGATCCAACGCTTTTCGGTCTCTTTCTTCGACAACAATATGAGCCGCCTTCGCAAGACTCATAATTTCTTGTAATGCCGCACCGTGCGGAGAAGATGCAATATATATTTTTTCTATTTTCCGGCCTGCCCGCAATGCTTCCAACACACTGTTGCGACCGGTAATCCACGCCAATCCGCTCATATAGACTCCTATATATGTTTTTTTTGACAATAGGCACGAACAGCCGCTAATACGTGTTGCATTACTGCCTGTAACCGCGCCTCTTGTCCGTCTAATACTAAATACCCGATCAAGGCTTCTAACGCCGTACTATTGTGATATTCCGCCGCCGAGGCACTTTTCGGTACTTGCGAGTACGCATTGCGGGAACGCCGACACAGGGATTTTTCCGCTTCCGTAAGAAACGACTGCAAGCATGTATACACGAAAGATTGACATTTAGCGGAAACAAATTCCGCTGCCAACGCATGCAGTACCTGCACTGCAGGAATCCCCAAGGCCGTCAAGCGTCGTCGTAAAAACAAGGCATAATACGCATCCCCTACAAAAGCCAGCGTAATGGCATCCATATGGTACGGCAAAACCTGCGGCACATCCAATTGTCTGTTCTCTACAAATGCGGCATATGCTTTATGTTTCAATGCCTGTACTTGCTGAAATTTCATTTTTTCCACCGTGCTCCCTGCGGCGAATCTTCGATCGTAATGCCCAACGCCTGTAGCTTATCACGAATCGCATCGGCCAATTCATATTGTTTCTTTTCCCGGCATTCCTTACGAATTTCCAATACAGCTTCCACCAGCGCCGCATATTCGGAGGCATCGGCGGACGAGGTCTGTCCGTTCCAAGCCGATTCCAAAATGCCCAAAATATCCGTCATCATTTTAAAGATACGTTTCACTTCCGTAATCACGGACGTATCGACAGGCACCCCGTTATTAACCACCGCTTCTCGATAAATATTAACTTTTTTTGCCAATTCGAACAAGGCGGCCGCCGCCAAAGCGGTATTAAAATCATCACACATAGCAGTTTCAAAATCTTCCGCTACCTGTTGCGCCTCGGTCAATAAGGCGGCCGCTTCTGCCGATTTACCGCCGGCCGGCATCGTTGCCAATTCCAATACGTTCATAATAGAAGTACGTAAGCGTTCCAAACTCCGCGTCATTTCTTCCAAACGGGCATCCGTAAAATCCAACGGACTGCGATAATGATTAGAAATTAAGAAGAAACGAACGGCATCGGGATCATAATATGCCAAAACATCTTTTACAAGGAAAAAGTTGTGTAACGACTTGCTCATTTTTTCGGAATTAATGGTAATAAACCCATTATGAAGCCAATAGCGAACCATCGGCGAAACGCCCGTGCAAGCTTCGGATTGAGCAATTTCATTTTCATGATGCGGAAAAATCAAATCGCTGCCGCCGCCGTGAAAATCAAACGTTTTTCCCAAATACTTGCAACTCATGGCCGAACATTCTATATGCCAACCGGGACGGCCCTGTCCCCACGGACTTTCCCAAGACGGTTCTCCTTCTTTGGCGCCCTTCCATAACGCAAAATCCATGGGATGATGTTTACGCGTATCCACTTCAATACGGGCGCCGGCTTGCATATCGTCCAAGGTACGACCGCTAAGTTTTCCATAGTCGACAAATTTTTCCACACTATAGTATACATCCTGTTCCACCACATATGCCATACCTTTATCCAATAAGGTCTGAATCATTTGAATAATTTCCGGCATATGTTCCGACACGCGCGGATATATATCGGCATGACGGACATGCAGCGCATCCATAACATCAAAATAAGAGGCAATATACCGATTGGCAATCGTATCCCAACGTACCTGTTCCCCATTTGCCGCATGAATAATCTTATCATCTACATCGGTAAAATTTTGTATATGAGTAACGGCATACCCTAAATGTTCCAAATATCGTTTAATAACATCCCACGTAACAAACGGTCGGGCATTTCCCATATGCGAATGGTTATACGGGGTAATCCCGCATACATACATTTTTACCTGCCCCGTTGTAAGGGGCACAAATTTTTCTTTTTTTCTCGTCAACGTATTATATACATATAAGTCTCTCATACTCCTACCTCCTGCTACGCACACACAAAAAGGGCCGCCATCCCTATACAGAGACGGTGGCCCGCGATTCCACTCTGCTTTATGGCTATGCCATAATCTCGATACACATAACGGGTGCTGACCGTGCCGGGCTACACTATTCACCGAGCATGCTCACAAAGGCATCATTGCCGGCTGTAATCCGAACAGGTTTTCAGCTACCCCCGTCCTCTCTGCGGTACATCCGTGCAACTCTTTTTGCTCATCGCATATGACTAACTGTTTTATTCTTTAATACTACTCAAAAACGCCCTGTCTGTCAAGCCGCCGAGTCATCATACCGAACCGCTGCGGGCCAATCGGGCCAACACTTTTTCTCGGCCCATAAGCGCCACAATCACATGCAAATCGGGACCGTGCATAACGCCGGTCAACGCCACGCGAATCGGCATATAAACAAATTTTCCCTTCACACCGACTTGTTTTTGCACCTTTTTAAATAACGGTTGCACCGTTGCCGCCGTAACTTCCGGCAACGCCTGCAACTCCTGTGCGAAGCAAGTTAACACCGGTTGCGCAGTTTCTTCTTGTAAAACAGCTGCCGCCTCTTCATTTTCCGGCGCATATTCTTCTGTAAAGAATACCTTGGAAACCGCTGCTATTTGTGCGCCGTATTGCACGTGATCCCGCAATGCCGCCACTACTTGCTTTACCCATTCCCGCCGTTCCGGCGTCAATGTTCCGGACACATAACCGGCATTTTGTAAGTGCGGTAAACAAAGGGCAAGCAACTCGTCCTCCGTCAATTGTTTCATATAATGAAAATTAATCCAATTTAATTTTTCAATATCAAAAACCGCGGGATTTTTCGCAACTCGTGCCAACGTAAATTGCCGAATCAATTCGTCGCGACTGAAAATTTCTTGTTCCGTCCCCGGTGTCCAGCCCAACAAACTCAAAAAATTAATAATCGCTTCCGGCAAATAACCTAAATCCCGATATTGTTGCACAGAAGTGGCGCCGTGGCGTTTACTCATTTTCTTTTTATCTTTACCCAAGATCAGCGATACGTGCGCAAAGGTAGGCGCCTGAAATCCTAAAGCCTTATACAAAACCAGCTGCCGCGGTGTATTGGAAAGATGTTCTTCCGCACGAATCACATGCGTAATATCCATTAGCGCATCATCTAAAACAACACAATAATTATATACCGGAATCCCGTCAGACTTGACAATGACAAAATCGCCTACTTTATTGGAATCAAAAGAAACGTGCCCGCGAACGAGATCATCAAAGGCCAACGTTTCATTACGAGGCGTTTTAATACGAATGACATACGGACGGCCGGCCGCCAAATACGCTTGTACCGTTTCAGGAGGCAAATCCCGACAGGTCCCCGTATATACCGGCGTTTCTCCCTGATCCATTTGTGCCCGCTTTTGCGCTTCCAATTCTTCGGGCGTACAAAAACAATAATATGCCTTTCCTTCCGCCAACAGTCGATCGGTATATTGTTTATAAATATCCAAGCGTTCGGTTTGCCTATACGGGCCGTGACTCCCGCCCACATCAATGCCTTCATCCCAAGAAATACCGAGCCACCGCAATGCTTCCTTGATATTTTCTTCCGACTCCCCGGTCGACCGCTTTCTGTCGGTATCTTCAATGCGAACGATAAAATCGCCGCCTTCATGCTTTGCAATCAAATAATTAAATAATGCCGATCGTGCACCGCCGATATGAAAAGGTCCCGTAGGACTGGGTGCAAAACGAACGCGAAATTTTTTAGCCATGCCGAATACTCCCTCCTATAGCTTATACGCTGCGATACTTAATGACCATAGCCGCCGCTTGTGCCGCCATTCCCTCTTCTTTTCCTACAAATCCCAAGTGTTCCGTAGTGGTGGCCTTAACAGATACGGCTTCCGGTTCCAATTGCAAAGCCGCCGCAATATTGGCAATCATCTGCGAAACATACGGTTTAATTTTTGGGCGTTGCGCCAACAAGGTAACATCCACATTGACAATACGACAAGCATTTTCCACTAAAATTTGCCGCACTTTTTGTAATAAAATCACCCCGGATATATTCTTATATGCCGCATCCGTATCGGGGAAATAGGTACCGATATCTTTCAACCCGGCAGCCCCCAACAACGCGTCTATCACGGCATGTATCAACACATCCGCATCGGAATGCCCGGATAAGCCTTTTTCAAAGGGGATTTCCACCCCTCCCAGAATCAACTTGCCATGCGGTTCCAACGGATGCACATCATACCCGCTGCCCACCCGATGTTCTACGGGCCCCTGCAAATAGAACTCTAAAATAGGCACATCTTCCATGGTAGTAACTTTATGATTCCGTTCATCGCCGGCTAAAATCGTAACAGGTTCTCCCAGGGCTTCTACCAGCGACGCATCATCGGTTCCCGTAACATGATGTTTTTTCGCATATTCATGAGCCTTTAACAACAACTCTTTGTGAAAAATCTGCGGCGTTTGTGCGGCTACCAAGCGACTCCGTTCCAGTGTCCGTACGGACTGTGTGCCATACATGGAATCGCCGCTGCGCAACTTGATTGTATCTTTGACGGGAATAGCATAAATAGCGGCCCTCGACGTTTTCATAACCGCCAGCGCATTATCGAACCATTCCGGGCCGGCTAAGGGACGAGAACCGTCATGTACCATTACGATATCCGTATCGTCTGCCGTGGCCGCTAACCCGTTATATACGGAATCTCCCCGTTCCGCCCCGCCCAACACATAACGTACGGGGACAGACGGATGAAGTGCTTCCGTCACCTGCACAATATCATGATAGTCGCATTCCGCATGCACCACAATTACTTCTCGTACCGATTTTGCCGCAAATACATGTTCCAATGTATGTTGTAATACGGGCTTACCGCATAAAGGATAAAATAATTTATTTCGTTCATAACCGAACCGTCGTCCCGAACCGGCGGCGACAATAATTACAGAAACCTTCAATATAAACCTACTCCTCCGCTGTTTTTACAAAAATCATGCGTCCCGCCGCCGTCTGCAACACGGAAGTCACCATAACCGACACGGTCTTGCCGATATACTTTTCCCCGTTTTCCACGACAATCATTGTGCCGTCTTCTAAATATGCGACTCCCTGATGTTCTTCCTTACCGGCCTTGACCACCATGACCTGCATTTGTTCTCCCGGAATGCGTGCCGGCTTCAACGCATTGGACAATTCGTTAATATTCAAAACGACAACACCTTGTAAGGCGGCAACTTTATTCAAATTATAATCCGTCGTAACCACTTTGGCACGGATTTTGCGCCCTAAGCGAACCAGTTTGGAATCGACGCCCTGTGTATCTTCAAAATCATCATTTAAAATACGTACTTCCACATATTTTTCTTCTTGAATTTGTTTTAAAATATCAAGTCCGCGACGCCCTTTATTCCGCTTGAGCGAATCGGAAGAATCCGCAATAAGTTGTAATTCTTCCAACACAAACACGGGCACCAATAACGGTCCTTCCAAAAAGCCGGTGCTGCATATTTCCGCAATACGTCCGTCAATAATGGCGCTCGTATCCAGTAATTTTCCGGAAAATTCCTCGCGTTTTCCCTTCCCCGCTTCCCGCTGCTGTCGGCCCATACGCAGGGAAGAAACAAAAGACAAAATTTCCGTTTTTTTCTTTAACGCCACACTGATGCCGGCATAACCGAAAATCACGCTGAATACAATAGGACCGTACGCGCCGATAATAGGTAAACGGGAAAAAGTCAAGCCGACCAAATTCGCAATAATAAGTCCGAAAAGCAACCCCAATGTACCTATAATCAAGTCCTGTCCTTCAAAGTCTCCCAACCCCGCTTCAATACGATGAATAGACTGCCAAATCGCGCGAATCGCAAAGGGCGAAAGCAAAAATCCCACTACGCCGCCGCACACGGCACCTAAAAAATAAACCGCCGCCTTGGCCAACGTAGTACCGAAAATACTGCCGTTAAAAAAGTCCAATCCCACTTCCCGATCAAAGAAAGCAGACGCAATAAACCGATCGGCAAGCAGTACGAACACCACCATGAAAATTAAAACCATGACACCTTTCATAATGTTGTCGGCAATGACCAGACTATTAAACTTTTTTGTTCCCTTCGTGGTTTTGTCGTCCCTATGCGACATGTTTTCATTCATAACCGTACCACTTCCTTATGAGCATACATTGCCACAAATAACCATCTAACTATACCATATTTTACGTAAATATACTACTGACGAAAAAATTTTAATTTTTATTACCGAATGAAAACGCCGTTTCCAAGGCCTCACGCAATGTTTTTACATAATACAGATGACAACCGGTAATATTCTCTCCCTGTACTTCTTCCCGATTCCCGTACGGAAGAATACAAGCGTTAAATCCCAATTTCACCCCTTCCCGTACGCGACGTGCCGCATGGGATACACGACGTATATCGCCGGTTAGCCCCACTTCTCCCAGCACCAGCAACCGCCCGTCCAAAGGCCGATCCTGCATACCGGAACAAATCGCCGCCGCTACCGCTAAATCCGCCGCCGTTTCCGATATTTTCAAACCGCCGACAATATTAATATACACATCTTGTGTGTTAACCTGCAAGCCCGCTCTTTTTTCCAATACAGCCAACAAAATAAGCAACCGATTATAATCCATCCCCGAAGCGGTTCGCCGCGGCACCGGAAATACGGACCGCGTAGTCAACGCCTGTATTTCCGTCAATAACGGGCGCAGTCCGTCCATAACCGCCACAATTGCGGACCCGGCAGGTGCCGCCGTTCGTTCCGCTAAAAATAAGCGGGACGGATTGGTCAACTCCGCCAAGCCGCCGGCCTTCATAGTAAACAGTCCCGACTCCCGGGTGGAACCGAACCGATTTTTAATGCTTCGCAATACACGAAATTGATAATTTTTTTCTCCTTCAAAATATAACACCGTATCCACCATATGTTCCAACACGCGCGGACCGGCAATATTTCCGTCTTTCGTTACATGACCGATAATCAGAACCGTAATACCCTCGCTTTTGGCAAAGGTCAATAAGGTTCCGGTACATTCCCGAATTTGCGCCAAACTTCCCGGTGTACCGTCACTTTCCCCGCAAAACATGGTTTGAATCGAATCAATAATAACCAATGCCGGACGTCGTGTCCCGGCTTCACGCAAAATGTTTTCCAAGGAGGTCTCCGCCTGCACAATAATCTCGGTCCCGGTAATCCCTAACCGTTGTGCGCGCATTTTTATTTGTGCGGCCGATTCTTCTCCGCTGCCGTAAAGTACCGCATATCCTTGTTTTCCGATAGCCGCCGCCAATTGTAACACCAAGGTCGATTTGCCGATCCCCGGATCACCGCTGAGCAATACGATTGACCCTCGTACCAGCCCGCCGCCGAGCACCCGATCCAATTCCCCTATATGTGTTTCCAAACGACTTGTAGCTTCCATAGCAATCGCCGATAAAACGGTCGGTGCCGCCGCCTCTCCCTGCCGTTTACGACGGCGATTGGTACTTGTCGCAGCCGGAGTGACCGTTTGTTCGATTAACGTATTCCATGCCCCGCATTGCGGACACTTTCCCAGCCATCGTGAAGATATTGAACCGCATGCTTTACAAACATATTGTGTTTTACTTTTTGCCATCGTCGTCTCCCTGTACCTTTACTGCCGCTAAAATGGAATGAATTTCCCGCGCTCTTCTGCGCACGGAGGTCTCCGCATCTTCCTCCTCATGAGCGGGCAATACCTTGCGCAAAGCGGCAAACGTGTAAGACGGACCTTGTAACAGCCCGCTCGTGATTCCCCATTGTACAGCACCGGCCAAACGACCGCCTTCCGCTTCCGTCACTCTGTACGCATACCGCAAAATTCCGTAGGCCCGATAAATCCGATCCCGCAAAAAATCAGCTTTACTCACTTGCCAATGCCGCCTATATTTTCGTTCTTCTTGAATTAGTACGGCAGCCGCATTATCCACTCGTCGGATCAGCTCTTCTTCCGTCAATCCCAGGGTAATTTGATTGGACAGCTGAAAAACCTGCCCTTCTTCTCCGGCATCCGTATAAAGCGTTAATCCCGGCCGCACTGCACGTTGCAAAATTCGCGCTATCCGCCGACTGCCGACCAATGCCGGCAAATGAAGCAATACACTCACTTCCATTCCGGTTCCCAACCGCGCGGGATTGGCAGTAACATATCCGAATTCATCATGAAACGCAAAAGGCAACACGGCTTCCAGCCGATCATCATAACCATCGGCACATTCCCGACATCGTGCCAATTGCAAACCGTTATGAACCACACTGATTTGTACATGGTCTTCCGTGTTAACGCGGATAACAGCTCCTTCATCCCCTCTCACCGCCACTGCCGAACCGACGATTTGTTCCGTCGGCAGCAGCAAATGTCGGCGTATATACCATGCACGTTCCCGCACGGACGCAGTTTCGGCATCCCACCATTGCCACGTCTGCGCTTCCCCGGATGCCAGACGTGAAATACAGGAATGAATCCTTGTAGAAAGTTGTCGTCGCCCTTCAGGAGATAAAAAAGGCGAAAACGCATACGATGTTAAATTACGATGTAACGTAATGCGACTTTCCAAAACAATATCCGCTTCCGGTGCCGCCTCATATTGCCATAAAGCCGGCCTGTCATCCAGCTTTACTTTCATCATTCTTCCTCCTTACTGTTTTCTCATACGCTCCTTCAACTGCCCATATTCCTCGCGTATACGCGCCGCTTCTTCCGAACGGCCTGCCCGTACTGCCGCCTGTAACTGTTGATACAATCGCCGTACACGAATATCCGTAGAAAAGACGCCGTGTCCGTGATTCGGTACTTTTCCCGGATGATGCACCGCACCCTGCACGCGTTGTAACACCTGTACCAATTCTTCATAAAACGTCGTATAACACCGGGCGCACCCGACTAATCCCGTTTGCTGAAATTGACTGTACGTACAACCGCATTGCGGACACCGTCGCTCCGATTCCGCCTCATCCGCACCATACGTCAATAAGCGAAAAAACGTCGCATCCCGTGCCCCGCCGTCGGCCGCTGCCGAAAACAGCCCTTTTCCTTTACCCGTCAGTACACGAAATACCGGTTGCTTTTCATCCTCTTTTTTGACCATTGTCCCCCCCTTGTCAACGCATCCGCAAAGATGCCAAAACCCGACTGATAACAGCCATTCGCTGCTGCTCATCTTTCACTTCTTTAAACAGCGCTTCAAACATATGATGCAACAACACCGCTTCCCGCTTACCCAGACGCTGCTGATTCAATAACCGATATAATAACGCATCCAAATCTTTCAGGCTCACCGTAATCACAGGCATCTGTTCTTTTCGTATAGCCGGTGCATGCTCTTTCTTTTTATCGCTTACGCGAACAATGCGTACAAAACCGCCGCTGCCCCGTCGTGATTCCACTTGAAAGCCTTTATCGTTGGAAAAACGTGTACTCAGCACATAGCTGATTTGTGAAGGAGCGCAATTCAACTCATCGGCCAATTCATTTCGCTTTAAAACGACATGCTCTTCCTGCTCTTTTAATAATTTATGTAAAATAAGTTTTTCTATTTCATCCGCCAATACACTCATTACTACTCACCTGCTTTTTTCTTACTTCGTATTTACTGCAGTATCATCTTATTTTTATTATATTAGACTTTTTGACTTTTTTCAAGAAAAAACAACATAAATTCCGCCGTTCCAACCTTTCATAAAAATCCGTCGTGCCGCCGCTCTTCCCTTTACAAACAAGCGGCTACTATGGTATATTGCAACTATCTTATGGTTTACGAAAGGTGTGTTGTTAAAATGAAAGTGATATTATTAAACGGCAGTCGCCGCGCTGAAGGCTGCACCTATACGGCACTTTCCTGCCTCGCCGCAACGCTGAACGAAGCGCATATCCAAACGGAAATCTTACACGCTGAACCCGAAGCAAGCTGCCTGACGGCGGCGGCGGAAAAAATAAAAGCCTGTGACGGCTTAGTCCTGGGTTCCCCTGTATATTGGGCTTCTCCGACAGGAGAAATAATTCATTTCCTGGATCATCTCTGCCCGCTTGTCGGCACATCCTTACATCATAAAGTAGGCGCAGCGGTTGTTTCCGCACGACGTGCCGGTACAACCGCCACGCTGGATGTGTTAACCAAATATTTATCGTATCATCAAATGATCCTGGTATCTTCCAATTATTGGCCCATGGTACACGGCAATACGCCCGAAGAAGTACGACAAGATGCAGAAGGATTACAAATTATGCAGGTGTTGGGGAAAAACATGGCCTGGGTACTATCCTGCCTGGAAGCGGGAAAACAGGCCGGTATCGTACCGCCTCCTACACCGCCTAAAATCATGACCAATTTCATTCGTTAAATTTTATAAATAACGGAAACCAACGGTACAAAAACCCCATAAAACTTCTATAATTGACGCTTTCTACTACTAATGAGCAGACATCCCTATGCCTGAAAAGGAGGTTTTGTCGTGTTAACCATCGGCTTAGCGCAAATAGATATTCATGCCGGCAATCCCCGGTACAATACAGAAACCATGAAACAGCAAATCCGTCGTGCCGAAGATGCCGGCTGTGATGTCATCATTTTTCCGGAATTAACGATTCCCGGCTATTTTATCGGCGACGTCTGGGAGCAAGCCGATTTTATTGCCGATGCCATCGCCTGCGGCGAAGAAATTCGCCAAGCGGCCGATACGATTACCGTCATTTTCGGCAATGTCGCCATGGATCCCCACCGTCGCCAAAAAGACGGACGACCGCGTAAATATAACGCCCTCTTTATTGCACAAAACCGCAGGTTTATCGGCCCGGAAAATTCGCCCTACCCATATTATATCAAGACCCTTTTACCCAATTATCGGGAATTTTCAGATACTCGTTATTTTACCTCTCTTACAGAGGTTGCCGCCGAACAACATACGGATCCGACCGCTCTGCTCTCTCCGGTTACGCTCTCCTTGGGTGCTGCCGGCAACCTTTGCCTGGGACCGCTCATTTGTGAAGACAGTTGGGATGACTCCTATCCGCTAAAGCCGATGGAAACCCTTGCTGCACAGTATCCGATCGACTTATTTATTAATATCTCCGCATCGCCGTTTACCTTGGGAAAAAACCGCCGTCGCCATCGCCTTTTTAGTAAAACGCTAAAAAAGCTGCACTGTCCGGCCGTCTATGTAAATTGCACCGGTATTCAAAATAACGGCAAAAACATTTATACCTTTGACGGTTCCAGCAGCGCTTATAATAAAGACGGGTCGCTCGCATACGAAGGAACCGCTTTTGCGGAAGAATTGGCCATTGTTCGCTATAACGAGACTACCCGTCATTTTGCCACGCCGCAACAAAATCATCAACCGCCTACGGAAATCGCCTCAATTTATACGGCCTTGCATTACGGACTCACCTCATTTTTAGCGGCTTCCGGTCTACAAAAAGTAGTAATCGGGGTTTCCGGGGGCATAGATTCCGCCGTAAATGCGGCACTCTATGCAACTGTATTGCCGCCGGAAAATCTGCTGCTGGTCAATATGCCCACTCGCTATAATTCGGAAACCACCCGCAGTTTGGCAAAAAAAACGGCTCTTAACTTAAACTGTCCGTATGCGGTTATTCCTGTCGAAGACAGTGTCCTCTTAACCGAGCAACAACTGCAGCAGGTAACGAATCGACAGCCGCGTGCGGCACGGGCGCCTTTGACAATAACGCAGGCAGTACTGGAAAACGTCCAAGCCCGTGATCGCTCTTCCCGTATATTAGCGGCTGTAGCCGCCGCTTTCGGCGGTGTATTCACTTGTAATGCCAATAAAGCGGAACTTTCCGTAGGCTATGCCACACTGTACGGCGACAGTGCCGGTTTTCTGGCCCTCACAGGCGATTTATGGAAACACCAAATATATGATTTGGCCCGCTACTTGAATGACCATGTTTTTAAACGGGAAGTCATTCCGCAAGGTACGCTGGACATCGTTCCCAGTGCGGAATTATCGGCGCACCAAAAAGTAGACGAAGGCCGGGGCGATCCCCTCATTTATCCATATCACGACTATTTATTGGCCGCTTTCATAGAGTTTTGGCAACGACCGACGCCGGCAACCATTTTGCGCCGCTATGCGGCCGGGACCTTGGAAGCCTATCTCGGATGTCCCGTACAAATCAGGGACATCTTTCCTACGACGGCGGCTTTTATTGCCGACTTGGAAAAATGGTGGAATTTATTCGCAGGGTTTGCAGTAGCCAAACGCATTCAAAGTCCTCCGATTCTTGCCCTCAGTCGCCGTGCCTATGGCTATGACCTGCGAGAATCCCAATTGACCCCCTATTATTCACAGGAATATAAGGAATTAAAAAAACAACTCTTGCAGTCATAAGTCGGCATATACAGCGTATATGCCGACTCCATCTGCCGCATAAAAGCGAATCCTCTTGTTAAAACAAGAGGATTTTTTGTCTCCGTTTCCGGAGTATTTTCTCCGAAAAAATGAACCGCCGCATCGTGCATGATACAACCTACAGGTTACAAAAAAACAGTGACAAGCATCCTGTGCTTGTCACTGTTTACGTACTTTATTCCGGACAACTATCTCATTTCTTTCTCTGCCAAACAAGTCAAAGTAGCAACCGTCATCGCCCGAGCCGCCTTCATCATCGCCTCTTCCCGAATATCAAATTTAGGATGATGATGCGGATACGCTTTTCCCGCCGGTTGGGCACCTATATAAAAAAAACAAGACGGTACTTGCTGCGAATAATAAGAAAAATCTTCCGACGGATTCAAAGGACCGCAATCCGTAACCGGAGCGATACCGGCTTTCTTCCATTCCCGAACTACTCGTTTTGTCAATGACGGGTCATTCCAAAGTACAGGATAATCATTTTGGTACTGTACGGTAATGTCACAACCATATGTACGAGCTGTACCGAAGGCAATCCGTTTTATTTCTTCTTCTATCTTTTTTCTTGTACTTTCCGCCATACACCGTACATCACCTTCCAAAATAACCCGGTCTTTTATACTATTAAATTCACCCTTTCCGTCAAAGGAACCGATCGTCACCACTCCCGATTCCATAGGGCTGATCCGTCGCGAAACAATGGTTTGCAATGCAATTACCAAGTGACCGGCAATAACAATCGCATCATTGGCTTCATGCGGAGACGATCCGTGTCCGCCTTTTCCCTGTATCTGAATCGTAAACTTGGCCCGTGCCTGTTGGGTTGCCCCGCAGTGATAAAAAACGCCGCCGAACTCCAGTTGATTCATTACGTGACAACCGAGAACATAGTCGATTCCCTGCAAAGCACCGTCGACAATCATCGCCCGCGCTCCGCCCGGCGCATTTCTTCCGCCGGCTGATGTAAAATTCGGACAGTGCCGTTCCATCGTTCTCGCGTATCCCAAAGACAACCGGCCAAAATCATCAGATATGCCGTATGAGCATCATGACCGCAGGCATGCATGGCTCCGGTAGTGCAGGCAAAAGAAAGGCCCGTTTCTTCCTGTATAGGTAACGCATCAAAATCAGCACGTAACGCGACGTGTTTTCCCGGATTTTTTCCCCCTATAGTCACCCACATCCCGTTACCGTGTGCTTGTCGCTTAACAGGCATATTTCTTTTTTTATAAAACTCATAAATATAGCGACTTGTCTCCGTCTCTTTAAAAGATATTTCCGCATGTTGATGTAACCACCGACGATGTTCCCGCATTTCTTCCCGACGCGCTTGTAATAGTCGCCAAATTTCTTGTATAACCGGTTCTGCCGTCATGTATTTCTCCTTATTCCGCACGATGAAACCCGACTATCGATTTAATCGGTTCAAAACTGTGACGATGTATAGGGCAAGGACCGAATTTTCGAATGGCGTCCGCATGTGCTTGCGTCAAATATCCTTTATGTACGGCAAAACCGTACTGAGGATATACTTTATCATATTCCCGCATCACCCGATCTCGGGTCACTTTGGCAATAATAGAAGCGGCCGCAATAGAAGCACTTATCGCATCTCCATGAATTAACGAACGATGGGGTACGGTCAATTCGGATAACGGCATCGCATCGACCAGCACTGCTTTAGGAGGCACCGCCAACGCCTGTACGGCTTCATACATTCCCTGCCGAGTCGCATGATAAATATCCGCTACGTCAATTTCCGCTCTCTCTTTCACAATACAAGAAACGGCTACCGCTTCCTGCATAATTTTTTCATACAAGGCTTCCCGTTTAGCCGGTGCTATTTTTTTACTGTCATTTAATCCCGCACATTCCCAAAACGGCGGCAATATAACAGCGGCAATCATAACGGGTCCGGCTA
Source organism: Megasphaera lornae (assembly GCF_000214495.1). Taxonomy (GTDB): domain Bacteria; phylum Bacillota; class Negativicutes; order Veillonellales; family Megasphaeraceae; genus Megasphaera; species Megasphaera lornae. The sequence goes on from NZ_AFIJ01000033.1 coordinate 48,189, forward strand.
CCGGCCCCCTTCCGGCTTCATCAATACCGGCGATTTCATATATTCCTTGCCGATAAAACATGTTTTCCGGTTCATATAACTGCAACACACGTTCCCGTTCCGCTTCGGCTCGTAATGCCCGTCGCATTAAAGTCTGCCGAAGTTTTTGTACGGAACGACGGGGATCCGCCGCCAATAACGCCGATAATGTCGACAAATCATCCGTCGTTTTCACCAACTCTTCAATTTCCCGTACCGTTTGTTTCCCTATATCCTTCATGATTCACTCCCTACAGCCGCCACATGATCCAAAGAAAGTCGTCCGATTTTTCCTTCTCTGTATTCTTTCAATACCAATGTATACATCTTATCCCAATCCGGCTCTCCGCCACGTAACAAACAACCCCTTTTTTTTCCAATAGCGGCCAAGGTTTCCAACGGCGTATCGCCTAACTGCTCCAAGGAAAAACGACGTTGCAGTTCTTGCGGGTACCATTGCCTCAATTCCGCCAACAATTGCAGCACTACAGTTTGCCGATCAAAAACAGTATCCGAAATCGCTCCCGTAGCTGCCAGCCGATACGCGCTCACTTGATTTTCCAATTTGGGCCAAAGCACTCCCGGCGTATCCAATAAGTCCAAATATTCCCCCAAATGAACCCATTGTTTGCCCTTCGTTTCCCCCGGTTTATCCGCCGTCTTTGCCACGTTGCGTCCGGCTAAACGATTAATAAGAGTAGATTTGCCGACATTGGGAATACCGAGAATCATAGTGCGAACAGAACGATTTTTTAACCCCCGTTGCCGCCAATGCGCCAACTTTGGCGCTGCCAATCGCCTAATAACCGCCACTAATTTTTTACCGCTTTTCCCCTCTTTACTATTCAACGCCACTACTTGTCGTCCTTCTCGTTCATATTGTTGTATCCAGGCCTGCACTTCCGCCGCATCAGCCAAATCCGCTTTATTCAACACGACCACGGAAGGTTTATTGCCGATAAGTGTACCAATCATAGGATTGGTACTGCTCCAAGGAATACGCGCATCGACCAGTTCGACAACTACATCGATCATTTTTAGATGTTCCTGTATGAGCCGCTTTGCTTTCGCCATGTGCCCGGGATACCAATTAATAACCATACGTGTACCTCGCTTTATAATTGCTGTTTTTTATTATAAAAAGTACCTGCCGCTTCGTCAATATAAAACCGCTTTTTTCTGCCGCCTATTTCTTACAGGTGCCCCCTTCCCGCCGCTGCGGCACCCAAAAATCGACGTAACTTCCCCCCCCCGCCTGCTGCTCGTTAGGCCTTTCCGCTTACCCTCCTATGAATTGCCGCCGAAACGTCCGGCAGTATTGCCCGCAATAGAAATACGGGGTTATACACGCCGTCTTTATTCGCTAAAAAAAGCGGGCCTGCAGGCCCGCTTTTTCCTTATATTTCTTTTAATAAATTTACCATTTCTATGGCGCCGCAAGCCACATCAAACCCTTTATTTCCGGCCTTGGTGCCCGCCCGTTCTACAGCTTGCTCAATGTTTTCCGTCGTAACAATACCGAACATAATGGGAATACCCGTTTTCAAAGAAGCCTGTGCAATGCCCTTAGCCGCCTCATTACATACCAGATCATAATGACTGGTAGCCCCGCGAATAACCGCGCCTAAACAAATAACGGCATCATAGTTACCGGAAGCCGCCATTTTTTGTGCCACTAAAGGAATTTCAAACGCTCCCGGAACCCGAACCGTCGTAATGTTATCCGGTTCTACGCCATGTCGATATAACGCATCATAAGCGCCTCCCAACAGTTTGCTGCTGATAAATTCATTAAACCGCGCCACTACAATGCCGTATTTGGAACCGGCGCCGATAAGTTTACCTTCTTTAATTTGTGCCATATTAAACACTCTCCTATACTCTATTGATTAAAATCCCTGCTCCCGTAAAGTCGCTAAGGTTAATCCGCCCGTGTTGGATACAGTATCCTTTTTTTCATGCATCAATCGATCAATATATTTGCCGATAATGTCCGTTTCAATATTAAGCACTGCCCCCGGTTTTTTACTGAGCAATGTCGTATGTGCCAAAGTATGCGGAATAAGCGATACGGAAAACCATCGGTCTCCTACTGCTGTAACCGTAAGACTGACACCGTCTAAAGCAACCGATCCTTTTTCCACAATAAAATGCACCAAATTTGCAGCGGCCGAAATAGTAAATATATTCGCAATTCCGTCCGGTTGTATCCGCATAATATGACCGGTGCCGTCAATATGTCCGCTCACCAGATGACCGCCCAAACGACCGCCCACCGCCACGGCCCGTTCCAAATTAACCGTATCGCCGCTCCCTATCGTTTGCAAGGACGAACGACGCATCGTTTCATGCATCACATCGGCGGTAAATGTATCTGTCGTCAGGGACGTAACCGTTAAACACACGCCATTCACGGCAATACTGTCCCCAAGCTGTGTATCCGTTAATACTTTACATGCCTGTATTGTCAGTGCTATAGAATCGGAACGTCGCTTAAACGATTGTATCTTTCCCGTTTCTTCAATGATTCCAGTGAACATAAGCTCCCTCTCTGGCCACATTATATGCCTGAATTAAAATATTATCATCATGAATTTCAATTGAATCATAGTGCAAAGGTACGCACTCTTCCAATCCGTCCACCCCTTCACCGGCCACGGAACAAAGTGCGCAAGTACCGCCGATAATGGAATTTCCTAAAAAAGCATAGATTTTATCCACCAGCTTCGCATCAAAGAAACTGCCGTGAATCGTACTGCCGCCTTCTACCAAAATACTGCCGATTCCTTCTTGTCGCAACAATTGCAATGCCGCATGTAAATCCACACATCCCGTATTTGCCGTCGGTGCCGTCAACACCGTCACTCCTGCTGCAAGTAACGCTTCTTTTTTTTCCTGCGGGCACTGTGCGGTCGTCATGATAATCGTGCGGGCAGTCTTATCGTTCACTACCTGACTGGACAACGGCGTTCGTCCATACGTATCCAAAACAATGCGAATCGGTTGATGCGGTACCACTTGTCCTTCTCGCCGCACGCGACAAGTTAATAACGGATTATCTTCCAGAATCGTATTAATCCCTACCAGGATGCCGTCGTAAATGGAACGCAAGTATTGTCCGTATTGTCGTGACCAGGCATTCGTAATCCATTGCGAATGTCCGGTTCGCGTAGCAATACATCCGTCTAAGCTTTGTGCTAATTTTATGGCAATAAACGGTATGTTTGACAACATGTTTTTTATAAAGACTTCATTTAATTTGACGGCTTCCGCAGACAGCAACCCCACTTCCACAACAATGCCGGCCTGTCGCAAAATGGCGGCGCCTTTCCCCGCTACCAGCGGATTGGGATCCAGCATGGCAATGACCACTTTTTTTATCTTATGTTGTACAAGCGTCCGTGCACACGGCGGCGTTCGTCCATAATGGGCACATGGCTCTAAGGTCACATAGACCGTAGCGCCCGTCGCCCTGTCTCCGGCTTCTTGTAAAGCCAATACTTCCGCATGCGGCGCTCCTGCCTGATGATGATAACCGGTGCCGACAATTTCGCCGTCTTTAACAATTACACAGCCTACAACCGGATTGGGCGAAGTATATCCTAAGGCAATTTTTGCCAAGGCTAAAGCTTTTTTCATATATTCTGCAGCTTCCACAAGTTCATCCTTTCCTATGCAGCATCCGGGCATATAAAAAAGGCTATGGTAATCCTCTCCATAGCCTTTTGAACACATAAAAAGAAATCCGTGTCTTTTCCCATCCAGACTATACTGTCGGTACCGAAATTCCATCGGTTCAACCTCTCCGCGAGGGTAGCGGACTGTCACCGCCGGTCAGGAATTGAAAGCGAACTTTCGCACCTTGCCCCAAAGACTATTGTATAAATTCATTATGTATGATTTTATCACAATCTTAAAACCCTGACAAGACTCTCTCCGGAAACCTCTCCTCAAGCCTGTAAGAAACGAATAATCTCTGCCCGATCAGAGGCGCCGAAAATCGCGCTTCCGGCAACTAAAAAAGTGGCCCCGGCCGCTTTTACCGACGGTGCCGTCTTCCTATTTATCCCTCCGTCCACTTGTACTGCAGCACAGGTATTTCCGCTCGCATCTAAAAGAGCCCGGGCCTGCTTTATTTTTTCGACAGCATACGGAAGAAAACGTTGCCCGCCGAAGCCGGGATTGACACTCATAATTAAAATTAAATCAACTTGTGCCGCCACCCATTCCAACGTCGTCACCGGAGTAGCCGGATTTAAAGCCACACCGGCTTTCATATGCGCATCATGAATCGCTTGTAATACCCGATCCAAATGCACGCAAGCTTCTTGATGTACCGTCACATACGTCACCCCGGCCGCCGCCAACCCGTCAATATACGTTTCCGGATGTTCTACCATTAAATGCGCATCAAACGGCAATTGTGTGTACTTTCGCACGGCTTGCACCACCGGTATACCGAACGTTAAATTGGGTACAAAATGACCGTCCATCAAATCTAAATGGATACACCGGGCACCTTTTTTTTCTACATCCTGTATTTCTTCCGCTAATTTAGCGAAATCCGCTGATAAAATAGAAGGGCAAACTGTAATCATCTTATTTTTTCCTTTCTTTCGCCTCTTGAAACAGCTGACAATACGATTCATAGCGAGCTCTGAAAATATGTCCGTCTTTTACCGCCTCTTTAATACGACAATCCGGTTCCGCCATATGTGCGCAAGGCGAAAAACGGCAACGTCCCAAATAGGGAACAAATTCGGGAAATAAGTTCTGTATTTCTTCAGGGGCGGCACTTACCAAAGCAACGGCGCTGAATCCCGGCGTATCCACCACATAGGTCTGCTCACGCAAGGGGATAATTTCCGCATGTCGCGTAGTATGTCTGCCGCGCTGTATTTTTTTGCTGACCGCTCCTATATGTAAATCTTCCCTCCCCGTAATCCGGGCCAACAAGCTCGATTTTCCCACTCCCGAAGGGCCGGAAAATACGGTCATTTTTCCGTCCAAGCGAGCGGTCACCGCCCCGATTCCCGCTCCCGTGTAAGCGGAAACGGCATATACTTCATAGCCGCATTGCCTATAATATTTTGTATACCATTGAGTCATACGAGGATTCAACTCACACTTATTTAAAAGCAATATAGGCGTTAAATGCTGATACATACACGAAGCCAACAACGTATCGGTCAGACGATAATTAAGTTTCGGTACGGCCGGGGTCATCACTACCATAATTTGATCAACATTGGCAACAGCCGGACGCCGTAATTCATTTTTTCGTGCAAGTACCTGTTCAATAACGCCTTTACTCGTATCAATCGGCGTAATCATCAACATATCGCCTACTAATATTTTAGTTTTCACCTTACCGCGGCGACGACATTCCCACAATCCCGCCGGTCCTACATCCACATAATAATATCCGTTATAATTTTTGATGACACGGCCGACCATTTTCGCTCCCCCTAATTTTTTACAAATATTGGTCTTGTACGAGTGTATTGTTTATAAATACCTTAACATGTGTGCGACCGACGCCGCTCACATTTTTAACGACCGTATCTCCGCCTGCCTGCACTTTATCATACACAGTTCGTGAACCGTTATCATCGGTAAGAACAATTTGTACATGCGGATTGGACGAGCCGTTCGGCACATGAATATTTACTTTTCCGGAACGCATGGCGCCGGTCCCTTCCTTCGGTACATCCGCCGAAGACGTATCGGCCGTTTGCGGGTATGTCACATACAAATCCGCCGTCCGACCGCCTTTACGCAAAGACTGCCCCGTAACCGTCGCTTGTGCATTCGGCAAATTACTATTGAGATTCCCTACCGTGCCGATAGAAATGCCGGCATTATTTAATGTCTGCATAGCCGTATCCAAAGACATGCCGCGAGTGTCGGGAACATTAACGGGAGCCGCTTCCTTCACTTTCACCCGACTTACGACAACATCAATCGTAGTATTTTGTGCAACTTTATCCGGCGAAGAAGGCGTTTGTTGTAAAATTTTTCCGTCCTCACGATCCGCATCCGCATACGTTACAGTCCCGACAGACAACCCGATTTCTTTTAATTTTCGCGTCGCCTCATCCAAAGTTAACCCCCGCAAATCGGGAACCAATACGGTATCGCCGTGATTGCCGCGACTCACGGTCAAATAAATGGTCCGATTGGCTTTTACGACAGAACCGCCGATCGGGGTCTGCGTAATCACTTCTCCCACCGGGACATCACTGCTGTCCACTTCTTTTACGGAAACGGATAAATGCTTATCCGTAAGCATCGTTTGTGCAATTTCCATTTGTTTTCCCGTCACGTCCGGTACCGTAATATCTTGTGTACTCCAAAAATTTCCAAAAGAAAAAAACGCCCATAAAAAAGCAATAATAAATACACTGCCCATAGCAATAATAATCGATTTTTTAGAATGCCGACTGACGGAATCAAGAAAGCGATTAAAAATATTCCCTTCTCCCCGTGTGTTTTTTTCCGGCACAGGGGGCAATTTAACCGTTCCTTCAAACCCTTTTTTTATAATCGGCATCGCACCTTTATTGGAATTTACAAAACCTTGTGACAAGCGTAATTCCGACATCAGTTCCTCTACCGATTGAAACCGGTCATCCGGGTTCTTGGCCATCGCTTTTAAAATGCAACGTTCTACCAGCCGCGGAATTCGTCGGTTATATTTAGTCGGTAAAGGAATGGCATCCTGTACATGCTGCAAGGCAATACTCAGCGGCGTATCGCCTTCAAAAGGAACGACACCGGTCATCATTTCATACATTACTACCCCGAGCGAATAAATATCCGTTCGCTCATCCAAGGTATTTCCCGAAGCTTGTTCCGGGGAAAAATAATGAACAGAACCTAAAATTTTTTTGTCTTCTTTCATGGTTGCACTGGAATTAATCGCACGTGCAATACCGAAATCGGCGACTTTAATGCGCCCCGTTTCCGTCACCAAAATATTATGCGGTTTTATATCACAATGCACCAGTCCGTTATGATGCGCACTTTCTAATGCCTCTCCAATGTCAAAGGCGATCTGAATAGACGTATTAATCGGTAAATGCCCATGTTTTTCAATATATTCTTTCAAGGTCTCGCCACGTACAAATTCCATAACAATATAATGGATATCGCCGTCTTTACCGACATCGTAAATATTCACGATATTAGGATGCGATAATTTTGCCGCCGCCTGCGCTTCCTGTCTAAACCGCGTAACAAATTCATGATCATTTCCATATTCAGCATGCAAAATTTTTACCGCCACAATGCGGTCCAGTAAAATGTCGCGCGCCTTATATACTACAGCCATGCCGCCCGTGCCCACTTCTTCCAATATTTGATATCGGTTCGCTAAGGTATGACCTGTCATTGTTTCTTGTTCCACCACTTTCATCATCGTATCCTCATTCTACGGTTGTTAAAATTGCCGTCACATTATCTTTCGCACCATTCGCATACACACAGTCCAAAAGCTCGTGAATACACTGTCGTTCACTGTTTTCCCGCTCTTGTAACACAGCCTGTATCGTCTGTGTCGTTACAAACGAAGTTAAGCCGTCCGTGCATAAAAGAATACGATCTCCCGCAAATACGGAAAAATTTCCCGTATCCACCGTTAAATCCTTATCTACACCGATAGCGCGCGTCAGCACATGCCGCTGCGGATGCACCGCCGCTTCGGAAAGCGTAATTTTGTGCGTATCCAACAGCACTTGCACCAACGTATGATCCGTGGTTATTTGCTGTAAGACATCCTGATGATACACATATATACGACTGTCCCCAACATGCGCCCAGGACATCTTATTACCTTGTCGTTGCAACATAGTCAGCGTTGTTCCCATGCCTTCTAAAGAGGTATCGATAATCGTCTTGCTCAAAACACAGGCATTGGCATATTGAACCGCCTTTTCCAACAAAATCGGTTCCTCGCGGGTATAATGCGACACATAATACGCCACCGCTTCTACCGCCGTACGGCTGGCCACTTCTCCGCCTACATAACCGCCCATGCCGTCCGCAACGGCTAACATATCTTGTTGTTCACTTATATAAAAGGAATCTTCATTGACCTTCCGTACCAGACCGATCCGAGATTCACCGTAGGTACCCAAAATTTCATACCCTCTCTTTCTTATGCCTATAGGCACAACTAATACATATCATATACCCTACTTCCTGTCAACCGCTTCGCGTTGAATTCGCAATTGCCCGCAAGCGGCTTGAATTTCACTGCCCATTTCTCGCCGCAACGTAACAGAAATATGATGTTTTTTTAAAATTTTTACAAATGCCTGCATTTCTCGTAACGTCGGTCGCCGTAAGCCGACATCGTAATTATCATTAATAGGAATCGCATTAATGAGTACATTTTTATGTGCCATCCGTGCGGCCAATTCCTCGGCACAGGCGGGTGTACAAGTAAGGTCACGAATTAAAATATATTCAAACGTAACTTTCCGTCCCGTCACGGCAAAGTAATGAAACGCAGCCCGGACAATATCCTCCCAGGCATACGTATCGGCAATCGGCATAATTTTTCGCCGCAGTTCGTGATTCGACGCATGTAAAGATACGGCCAAATTAACAGGAATCCCTTCTTGCGCCAGTTTATATATTTGCGGCACAATTCCTGCCGTCGAAATAGTCATATTGCGGTAGCCCAAATAAAAACTGTACGCTTCATGAATCGTTCGTAAAAAGCGAAGAACGTTATCATAATTCAGTAACGGCTCACCGGTCCCCATAAGCACGACAGAATGCAAATCCGTTGTTACATAGCGACGAAAAGCCAACAATTGCGCCTGCATTTCTCCCATCGTTAAATTTCGCACAAAACCGTTTTTAGCGGATGCACAAAAAAGACAATTAACCGCACAACCTACTTGCGAAGAAAGACAAATGGAATTGCCGTAATTATGTCGCATCAACACGGTTTCTACAGTCTGTCCGTCTGCCAATTGCACTAAAAGTTTTACCGTCTCACCATTTGCGGAATCCAGCCTGGATACAATCGGCGGAATATAAATTTCCAACAAATTTTGCAATTTCTGCCGATCTTGTTTCGGCAGCTGAACCATGTCTTCCCAGACAGTAATATTTTGTTTATATACATAGTGGAAAATTTGTTTTGCCCGAAATTTTTTAATACTGTGCGCCTCTAAAAATTGCTGTAATTCCGGCAAGGTAAAATCCAACAACGAAAGCATCTCAGCTATCCCTTCTCATTTTTGCAATAAAAAATCCGTCTATGCCGTCCCGTTGCGGCAATACGTCAATATACTTTCCCGGTTGCGGCCAGGAACAGGTTTCCCCGGCCCGAAGCAGCGTAAACTCGGTATGTCGCTGTAAAAACGCTTCCACCACCGCCGCATTTTCCGCCGTATTTATAGTACATGTACTATATACAAGAATCCCGCCCGTTTTAACACAAGCGGCCGCGCCGTTCAATATACGCGTTTGAAGACTCGGCAAACGCATGAGATCCTGTTCTTTCTTCCGCCAACGCAGATCTAATTTACGCCGTAAAATCCCCAATCCCGAACAGGGTGCATCGACCAATACCCGATCCGCCTTCGCCGGAAACCGTTCGCCTATACGTACGGCATCCTGCAGTATGGTGCGTATATTCGACAGCTGTAATTTTTTCGCATTTTCCCGAATAAGTTGCAATTTATGTTCATATATATCCGCCCCGTATACGAGGCAATCGGGGCCTCCCAAGGAGGCGATATGCGTGGTCTTTCCTCCGGGGGCGGCGCAAACATCCAGCACGACATCTCCCGGTTGCGGATCCAACACATGCGCCACTAATTGGGAGGCTTCATCCTGTATCATAGCCCGACCTGCTGCCAGCAATTCCAAATTTTGTACAGCATCATTCGTTTCTATATACAAACTTTCCGGTGCATACCGTCCCGGTCGCGTGACAATTCCCTTTTCAGCCAACATGGCCATCGCTTTTTCCCGAGATATTTTCTGCGTTTGTATGCGTACGCATAACTCCGGAATCGTATCAAAAAATCGACACAATTTCACGGTTTCTTCAAAACCGTACTGTTGCAAACACCGGCGAATAAACCAGTTTTGCTGATGATAGGTCAACGCCAAATGAAGCACTTCATCTTCTTGTCGGGACGGAACGACAAATACTTCCGGCCGACGCAACGCATTGCGCAATACAGCATTAACAAATTTTGCCATGCCTTCATGCCCCATCTTGCGTGCCAGAGCAACCGCTTCATAACAAGCCGCCGACGGCGGCACTTTGTCCAAATACTGCAACTGATACAATCCTAATCGCAAAATCGCCGCACAAACCGCATCCATCTGCTGTAACGATCGTTTACTGAGCATACCTATCGCACGATCCAACATCGCCATATACCGTAATGTACCGTACACAAGTTCTGTATAAAAGCGTCGGTCCCGATCAGAGAGCGCATATTTTTTTATCATTCGGGATACCACAATATTGCTGTATCCGCCGTCCTGCCAAATTAACAACAGGCTGCGTACAGCCAACTCGCGTATATTCATACAAATTTATCTCCTTTATCCGCGTATAAAAGAGGACAGCTTTTTAGCCGCTGTCCCTGCTGTCCTTACCGCTGTCATTTTAAAACTTCGCCCACCCGCAAAGGTGTCCCCTGTAAAAATTGCCCCGTTTTCATGCGTTTGCGGCTCTCCGGCTGCACTTCCAACACACGTAAAGCGCCATTGCCGGTTTGTACCGTAAAATGTGCTTTATCTACCGCTATCACCGTTCCCGGCGGACATGACGACGTATGCGGCACGACTTGAGCCGACCAAATTTTCAACCGCTTTCCCGCATACTGCGTATACGCCCCGGGAGAAGGATCCAACGTTCGTATCCATCGTTCCAACACGATTGCCTCTTGCCGCCAATCCAAAGCGGCCATATCTTTTGTAATTTTAGCGGTATACGTAGCATGCGCTTCTTCCTGCGCGACAGCCCCGGCTTCATACGCCGGCAAATCCGCCAAAACTGTCGTCAAAGTACGCGCCCCCAACGTTGCCAGTTTAGTAAATAACGAGCCGGTTGTCTCCTCCGCGTCTAAGGAAAGTTCCGCCTGTTTCAAAATCTTCCCCGTATCCAGGCCTTCATCCAACCTCATAATCGTCACGCCGCTCTTCGTATCTCCTTCTTTAATGGCGTATTGAATAGGCGCCGCCCCGCGATATTTCGGTAGTAACGAAGCATGCACATTAAGGCATCCGTACATCGGCAAATGCACAATAGAAGGCGGCAATATTTTCCCATACGCAATCACAATAATCACGTCCGGAGCCAACTGCCGCAGCTGTGCTTCTACCTCTGCCGTGCGCAAATTTGTCGGTTGAAACACAGGAATATCATACATTTCCGCCGTTTTTTTGACGGGACCGGCCGTCACTTTTTTCCCCCGTCCCCGTTCTTTATCGGGTTGTGTAAAAACGGCTGCAATCTCATGCCCCGCCTCCTTCAAGGCCTTCAAAGAGGGCACGGAAAAATCGGGTGTTCCCATAAAAACAATACGCCATGGTCTCATGCTTCCGTCACCTTTCGTATATTTTTCGCTTTTTCAATAAATAAAATTCCGTTCAAATGATCAATTTCATGCTGAAAAATGCGTGCCAAAAAATGTTCCGGCTCATAATATACCGTTTTTCCTCTACGATTTAATGCTTTTACTTTAATTTTACTGTAACGAGAAACTATCCCATAGTATCCCGGTACGCTTAAACAACCTTCCGTATCTTCTTCCATTTCCGTAGAAGTTTCCAAAATTTCCGGATTAATCAATTCAATAAGGCCGTTCCCGTCATCCAGAACAATCAACCGTAACGATTCATTAATTTGCGGTGCCGCCAAGCCGACACCGTTCGCTTTATACATAGTTTCCGCCATATCATCCAATAGTTTTTTTATATGTTTTGTAATAACCGGAACCGGCTTGGCTGCCGCTTTTAAAACAGGATTACCGGCTTTTATAATATTGAGTTTTGCCACATTATTCACCTCATTACTTACCATACCCGTGTTACTGTACTTAGTATACACCTATTCCGCCTATCTATCTATTATCCTACCATGCCGGATCGACATCTATAATAATTCCCTTTTGAAAACAAGCCGAAGATTGTTGTATCCGCTTCTTAATTGCCGTCAAATCGGCTCCTTTAAGAAGAATAACCGCCCTATATTTATTACGCACTTTTTTGACCGCATCTACAAAAGGACCGATTATTTCCACCGCATCGCCCTGTTCTTCTACATAAGACCGCAGCAACGAAGCGATAGTATGCGCCGATTTCCAAACCTGCGTTTCCTGTTCATCTTGAAACAAAATGCGAATTAATTGATGAAAAGGGGGATATAAAAACGTCTTGCGATATGCAAGTTCCTCTTTATAAAATCCTTTGAAATCCTGTTGTTTCGCATATTGTACAACATAATGCTCCGGCGCATAGGTTTGCATGACCACCCGCCCGGGAAGCGCTCCCCTGCCGGCTCTGCCTGCCGCCTGCGTCAATAATTGAAACGTTCGTTCAGCGGCCAGATAATTGGGCAAATTCAATAAACTGTCGGCCGCTAAAATACCTACTGCCGTGACTTGCATAAAATCATGCCCTTTGGCCACCATTTGTGTTCCTAATAAAATATCATAGTCGCCGCGACGAAACGCCTCAATAATCCGATCGCCGCCATTTTTTCGTCGCGTTGTATCCTGATCCAGCCGAATAACCCGGGCCGCAGGAAAAATATCATGTAATTCGGCTGCCGCTTTTTCCGTACCGGTACCGAAAAATTTAATATACGGACTGCCGCAGGCGGGGCATGTTTTCGGTATTTCCCGCCGCGCCTCACAATAATGACAACGCAGTAGTTCCTGATCTTTATGATAAACCATAGGAACATCACAAGTATTACATTTTACCACAAAACCGCAGGAACGACACATAACAAAGGTAGAAAATCCTCGTCTGTTCAATAAAATAATCGTCTGGTTCCCCGCCTGCAGCGTATGTTCCACCAGCTCTACCAGCGTCGGCGACAATACTTCATATCGCCCCCGTTGAAATTCTTCTCTCATATCTACGACCTGCACGGAGGGCAACGGTCGTCCCTGCACTCTGTATTTTAATTCCAGCAGCGTATATATGCCCTTTTCTGCTAAGTAATACTCCCGTACGGACGGAGTAGCGCTGCCCAAAATAACAGGACATTTGTAATATGCCGCCCGGGTACGTGCCACTTCTATAGCATGATACCGAGGCGTTTCTTCTTGTTTATACGAACCGTCATGACATTCATCAACAATAATCAATCCCAGATTCCGTACCCCTGTAAATACGGCCGAACGGGCACCGATGCAAATATGACAACCGCCTTCTTTCATACGCAACCAATTGGCCTGTCGTTCCCCTTGTGAAAGCTGACTGTGCATCACCACCACATCTTCTCCGAAACGAGCGGAAAACCGACGCACAATTTGTCCGGTCAGCGCAATTTCCGGAACCAATACCAGCACTTGCTTTCCTGCACGAATCACTTGTGCCGCCAATTGCATATACACTTCCGTCTTACCGCTACCCGTCACGCCGTGCAGCACATACGTACGACCTTCCGTATCTTGCTGTACGGCGGAAATTGCCGCCAGCTGCTCGGCCGTAAGCTTCCACGGCAACGAAGAAAGTGTCACAGGACCCGCTCCGGTTGTCTCCCGCATTTTTTTTTGAATGACAAGCAGACCGTCCGCTGCCATACGTCGGGCAACATCCCGCGAAAATCCGTTTTCTCGTAATTCCGTAAGGGAACACTCTCCCTTACGAACTAAAAACTCCCACAACTCCCGCTGTTTCGGGCGACGTTTCAACACGGTCGTATCGACTGCAGGTACAATCTGCAGCCATTCTTCCATTTTATCGCTAATCGTATTTTTCCATACTTTTTGTTCTTGCAACGTGCCGTTTTGCAACAATCGCGCCACTGCCGCCGCTCCGAAGCGAGTTTCCAAAACCTTGCGGGAAACGGCGCCTGCATGCACTACTGCCGTATATATTTGCTCGTCAACAGCTGCGGCGCCGTGAAGCGTACCTCCCACAATCCGACGTTGACAGCGTACACCTTTTTTTTCCACCATAAACAAGCGTAACGCTTCCGCCGCATTACATAAGTAATAATCACGAATCCACAGCGCCGTACGGACCATTTCTTCTTGAAAGCCATGTTGCACAGATAAAACATCAATAATCGACTTCAGCGTAAAAGAAAACGTGCGACTATTTTCCCTACTCAACGCAATCACGATTCCTTCTTCGCAGCGCCGTCCGAAAGGAACCAATACCCGACTTCCCACCTGTACGGGCAAAGAATCCGGCACGGTATACGAAAAAGTCTGTTGTACTTGTTTTGCCGTCGTATTAATAATAATATCCGCTATCATAGCCCCGCCTCATCGTATATACATAAAGATAAGGGCTTGCTGAACAAGCCCTTATCCATTTTATCATATTCACTTCATTTACACCAGTCGTTACGATAATCCGCAAAAGATTAGTGTACACCTGCTTCTTTGCGCAATATTTCCGCCTTGTCCGTACGTTCCCATGGTAAATCCAAGTCATTGCGACCGAAATGACCGTATGCGGCGGTTTGCTTATAAATAGGACGTAATAAATCGAGCATCTTAATAATCCCTGCCGGACGAAGGTCGAAATGTTTTTCAATAAGTCCGACAATCGTTTCATTATCCGTCTTGCCCGTACCGAATGTATCGACGTGAATAGAAACCGGGCGAGCCACCCCGATGGCATACGCCAACTGAATTTCACATTTATCCGCCAATCCTGCAGCCACAATATTTTTAGCCACATACCGGGCAGCGTACGCAGCCGAGCGGTCAACCTTTGTCGGATCCTTTCCGGAGAAAGCACCGCCGCCATGCCGTGCCATACCGCCATACGTGTCGACAATAATCTTACGGCCGGTCAATCCCGAATCCCCCTGCGGACCGCCAATAACAAAACGGCCGGTAGGATTAATAAATAACTTGGTTTTTTCATCATATAACCCTTCGGTTAATTCCGGTTTTATCACCCGGGCAATCAAATCTTTTTCAATTTGTTCGCGCGTTACTTCCGGACTGTGTTGCGTAGAAATAACGATCGTATCAATATGAACCGGTTTTCCGTCTTCATATTCCACCGTCACCTGTGTTTTTCCGTCAGGACGCAAATATTTTAATGTCCCGTTTTTCCGTACAGCCGTCAGACGACGTGCCAACCGATGGGCCAACGAAATCGGCAACGGCATATAGTCATCCGTTTCATTCGTCGCATAACCGAACATCATGCCCTGATCGCCGGCGCCGATGGCATCAAATTCATCCTGCTTTCCTTCTTTACGTTCTTTGGCTTCATCTACGCCCATGGCAATATCGCCGGATTGTTCATCCAACGAAACTAAAATACCGCAAGTATCGCAGTCAAAGCCGTATTTTGCACGTGTATAGCCGATATCCCGTACCGTATTACGAATAATATGCGGAATATCCACATAGCATTTGGTCGATATTTCCCCGACAACATGAATGAGACCGGTAGTCAATACAGTTTCACAAGCCACACGTGCATGCGGATCTTGTGCTAAAATTGCATCTAAAATACCATCAGAAATTTGATCGGCCATTTTATCGGGATGGCCTTCGGTTACAGATTCGGATGTAAAAAATTCACGATTTTTAACCATTTTTTTCCTCCTAAAAAAAATCCCCGCTCTTAAATGAGAGGGGGTAAAATCTTACCCATCTTCCAGTAGACGAAAACTGTTGGAATTAGCACCTTTCACATGAAGGTTGCTGCGACATCATGGGGCCAATCCCTCCGTCGACTCTCGATGGACCTTATTTTATTTTACGTGCTTAGTATATACTATATTTTTTACGATTGCAAGCAGAAATTACGAATCTTCCTCAAAACGCTCCGGATGTGCCGCCAATAAGGCCGCAACGCGCTCTACAATAATCGTCGCCAAAGCGAATTTATCCATTTTTTCCAGTGCCTCTTGTGTCCCGTCGGCAAAAAGAAGAGTGGCAATATTCGTATCTCCTTGAAAACCGGCGCCTTCGGCACTTACATCATTCGCCACCAACATATCCAAATTTTTCTTACGTAATTTTGCCATGCCGTATTCTAAAACCCGGGTCGTTTCCGCCGCAAATCCGACTAGCAACTGGTGCGTTTTACGCTGCCCCAATTCCCATAAAATATCAGGATTTTTTGCCAATTCCAGATGTAATGTTGCCGTATCTTTTTTTATTTTCTCCGACGCCGGATGCGCGGCGCGATAATCCGCTACGGCGGCCGCTTTAATAACCGCATCACATTGCGGATACACCGAATCCACGGCAGCTTTCATTTCCCCCGTAGTCATCACATCTATCCGGCGTACAACGCCGCGAGGAGTAGGCAACGTATTGATGCCGCTGACCAGCGTCACCTCCGCTCCCGCTATGGCGGCCGCTTTGGCAATAGCAAAGCCCATACGGCCGCTCGAATGATTCCCTATAAATCGTACGGGATCCAACGGCTCTCTGGTTCCTCCGGCAGTAACGAGCACTCGTTTATGTGCCAAAGTCGTGGTCCGGCAAACTTGAAATTCAATTTCCTGTACAATATCCTGCGGCTCCGGCATCCGTCCCTTTCCCGAAACCCCGCAAGCCAACGGGCCCGCATCGGGTTCCATACACCCATATCCCAATTGTTTCAGCTTTTCAATATTCCCTTGTACAATCGGGTTTTCATACATGTTGGTATTCATAGCCGGCACCAACAATATAGGCGACGTCGCCGCCATTACAACAGTAGTCACTAAATCATCGGCTATTCCCGCGGCAATCTTCCCGATCACATTGGCCGTAGCCGGAGCAATCACCAAAATATCCGCCCATCGTGCCAGCGAAATATGTTCCACCTGAAATTCGGGAATTTCGCCGAACAAAGAAACGGCTACAGGATTTCCGGAAAGTTCCCGTAAGGTCAACGGAGTAATAAACTCCGTTGCATGTTGCGTCATAATACACTTTACTTCAGCCCCCTGCTTACGCAATAAGCTGACCGCAGCGGCCGCTTTAAACGCGGCTATACCGCCGGTAACTGCAAAAACTACATGTTTATTTTTCAACAACATGGCACCGGTCCTCCCGTTTATTTAATCCCTGTCTTTGAAGACTCGTACCGTATTTTTCCGGCATCAATTTCTTCCATGGCGATGGATACTACCTTATTCGTATCCGCACATACTGTCGGTTGGTCTCCGTCAGTCAATTCCCGGGCCCGTTTGGCCGCTAACGTAACCAACGTATACTTGCTGTCCACTTTTTCCATCAAACTTTCTAAACTGGGTTTAATCAACATAACTATCGTCTCCTGTTTTATTCTTGATACGCGGCACAAATCCGTGACAACGTGTTACCGTTTCGTGCGCACCGACATGCTTCCGCCCGTATAATCGCTTCCATCTGTTCAATCGCCGCAGCTAACCGATCATTAACAATGACATAATCATATTCTTTCATCCATGCCAATTCCGCCTGTGTTTTTTGCAAACGGCCGGCAATGACCTCCTCACTGTCCGTGTGGCGGCCATGCAATCGGGCCGCCAATACTTGCCGATTCGGCGGCACAATATAAACGCACAGACACTGCGGATAATGTTTCCGTACCTGCATCGCTCCCTGAATATCAATTTCCAGCAGCACATGCTCCCCTCGTGCCAACGCATCATACACATATTGTTTGGGCGTACCATAGTAATGGTCATACACTTTCGCATATTCTAAAAACGCATCCTGCGCCAACAACGCTTCAAAATGAGCCGTATCGGTGAAATAATAATTTACCCCTTCTTTTTCTCCCGGTCGCGGCGGGCGTGTCGTCATGGATATAGAATAATGAACCTGCGGAAACCGTGCACGCAACGCGTCACAAATCGTTCCTTTTCCGGCTCCCGAAGGGCCGGATACTACAATGAGCAACCCCGAATCCGCCAACGCTATTCGCCTACCTTTCCTGTTTCCTCCCATACCGGTTCCTCTTCTACAGGAACCAACCGATGAGCAATCGTTTCCGCCTGTAAAGAAGATAATATAATTTGCCCGTTATCCATCATTAAAACAGCGCGGGTCTTACGCCCGAACGTCGCATCAATTAATTTATTGCCTTCTCGCGCTTCCTGTACCATACGCTTAATAGGAGCCGATTCGGGACTAATAATCGCCACTACTTTATCCGCCATAACCACATTTCCGAAACCGATATTCAATAAATTGAAATTCATATGCCCACCTTATTCCAAATTCTGTATTTGTTCCCGAATCTTTTCCAATTCCGTTTTCACCTGCAAAACGACGGCCGTCACTTCTATGTCGGAAACCTTCGAGCCGATCGTATTGACTTCCCGATTCAATTCTTGCAACAAAAAATCCATGCGCCGCCCTACAGGCGCGGTTTCTTTCAGTAATCCTTCCAATTGTAGCATATGACTCCGAAACCGAACAACCTCTTCCGTAAAATCAACTTTATCCGCATATATTGCCACTTCCTGTAAAAGTCGCGCTTTATCCGGCACCTGCTCATGTTTGGCAAATATATCCCCGATTTTTTTCGTTAACCGCTGTTCATAGGTTTGCAAAATCAACTCGCGACGCGTCCAAATCTTCTCGATTAACCCTTGCAACGTCCGCACGCGCCGCTGTATATCGGCCGCTAAACGCGCCCCTTCCGATTCCCTGGTTTTCACCAATGCCTGTAAGGCCGCCTGCAAAGCTTGCAACAAAACCGGTTCCACCGCCCGTATCGCCGCCATATCCTCTTTGGACTCCACCGTCAGCCAATCCGTAGAAACTTGCAACAACTCGGACAAAGTAAGCGGCGCCTCGTCGAATCCTTCCTGCTGCGCCGCCAACAACCCCTGTCGATACGCTTGTACCAACTCTTTATGAACACATATATGGGGAACTGTACCCGCCGCTTCCGGAAAATCCGCAAACACCTCCACTCTGCCGCGAGCAATGCAGGCGGTAATATGATTTCGTACCATATCTTCCAGATACATATACGTGCGCGGCAACCGCAAATTCAACTCTAAAAACCGTTGATTCACCGTACGTATTTCCACCGTCACCGTCCCCGTCGCACCGACCGCCTCGCCGCGTCCGTATCCCGTCATACTTCGCATATCCGCGCCTCCTCTATGTATGCTGCCCGATGAACGCTACTAAAATATATTATATTGTACCGTAAAAACCGAATATAGTCTATATTTTCACAGACAGATAAAAACAAATGTACTATAAAAAAACACCTACCCATCAAGCAATTTCACGTATCCTATTGTCCAAATCGACAGAATATCCTATAATACACATGTTCAACTATTATTATTTTTCTCAAAGGAGAGTGTACCATGACAAACAATTCTGGTTTCTTGGATCGTTTATTCCATTTGCACGAAAACGGAACAAACGTGAAAACGGAACTCTTGGCCGGAATTACGACCTTTATGACAATGGCATATATTCTGGCTGTCAATCCGACGATTATGAGTATTACCGGTATGGACAAAGGCGCCGTACTGACCGCTACCGTCTTAGCCTCTTTAGTAGGAACACTATGTATGGCCGTGTTTGCCAATTATCCCTTTGCTTTGGCTCCCGGCATGGGGCTGAATGCTTTTTTTGCCTATACGGTAGTTTTACAAATGGGATACACTTGGGAAATGGCGTTAGCGGCGGTTTTCGTGGAAGGGGTTATTTTTATTGTCTTATCCTTAACCAATGTTCGTGAAGCTATTTTTAACGCCATTCCCCTAACCTTAAAAAAAGCTGTGTCCGCCGGAATCGGTTTGTTTATTGCCCTTATCGGTCTCTTAAATGCACAAATCATTGTTGCCAATCCGGCCACCAAAATATCCTTATTTTCCTTTAAACATTCATTAGTCAGCGGCTCCTTTCATACCGTCGGCATTACCGTACTCATTGCCATGATCGGTATCTTGTTTACAGCGATTTTAATTGTGCGAAAAGTCCGCGGCAATATTCTTTGGGGGATTCTCTTCACCTGGATTCTGGCAGTCATTTGTGAACTGATAGGCTGGTATGTACCGAATCCCGAACTTCATATGTATAGTGTAATTCCCAATCTTTCCGCCGGCCTCGCCTCCTTTACGCCCGTCAGTTTAACGCCTCTGCTGGGCAAACTTGATTTTACCCGATTCTTTTCCTTGGATTTTGCAGTCGTCGTTTTTGCCTTCCTTTTTGTAGATATCTTCGACACCTTGGGAACATTAATCGGCGTATCTTCCAAAGCCGATATGCTGGATAAAGACGGCAAATTACCGCGTATTAAAGGCGCCTTAATGTCTGATGCCGTAGCCACATCCATAGGTGCCTTACTGGGTACCAGTACCACTACCACCTATGTGGAAAGCGCTACCGGCGTCAGCGAAGGCGGCCGTACCGGCTTAACGGCCGTATTCGTGGCCATATTCTTTGCGCTCTCGCTGTTTCTGGCACCGATTTTTATGGCGATTCCCGCCTTTGCAACGGCCCCGGCATTAGTCATTGTGGGCTTCCTCATGTTGACCTCGGTAACGGGTATTGATTTCAATGATTTCAGCGAATCGATTCCGGCATACATTACCATCATCAGCATGCCGTTTTGTTACAGTATTTCCGAAGGCATTTCCTTCGGCATTATTTCTTATGTAATCATTAATTTAGCTACCGGACACTACAAAAAAATTAGCCCTTTAATGTATATTTTAGCTATAATTTTTGCCTTTAAATATGTTGTCCTGTAGCATCCGCCGAAACGTTTCTACAAGAAAGACCTGAACGCCTGACGGAAACCGTTACTACAAAAACACCCAAAAGCCTACTGTACACAGCTCCGTTGCGTACAGTAGGCTTTTTGTATGTACCGCCCAAGGATCGCATCCGGCGGTACACGTTGAAAAGATCCTTCTTTTTATACCGGATGTAACGGCAAAAAAATCGGGGTAAAAACTGACAGGAACTATCCCTACCGGTTTCTTACCCCGACATTTCTTAGTTATCAACACATATATTAAACTTTGAGAAGTATTCTTACACAACTTGATTAGTTTTTTTGAAATTAGGACCGATCTTTGCGATTTTATTATATTCATCTTCATGTTGCAGCCACAAAAAAAGGTTCAATCAATTATGATTGAACCTTTTTTATGCCCTATTTTTGTAAGCGCATAACCATCGCTGTCAAATGCCGTATTTGCTCTTCTCGTTGTCCATCTTTTTCTTTTAAAGCTTGTATTTCTGCTTCCTTTTGCTGTTGTACTTGTAACAGCGCCTGCATTATCCGATCTTTTGCAGCATCTTTTTCTTTCAACGCCTGTATTTCCCGTGCCATTGCAAGGCGTGACATGCCGATACAGTCCGCTCCTTTGCCCGTTTTGAAGGACAGGCCTACATTGACAATGTTTTCGCCACCGAAGGTACCTCCGAGGGAAACAAGGGTGCGTTCATTCGGTCGATAGAACCCGCCAAAAGCGAAAGTGTTGGCACTCCGATAATTACTATATCCCACAGCAAAATCCCATTTATCGTCGGGATCGAATTCCTGCGGATGCAAGGCGGCCAGTGCCGCCGCTGACGCCGTACCGCGTTCCGACCGGGTACCTAATTCCGAGATAGCTTGCCGGTTCTTTTGGGAAACCGCCTGAAGTTGATCTTCCGTAGCGGCTCTACCGGATATAACATGTTTTTCGTCCCACGTCGTATTGGAAAGACCCGTCACCGTGCCCTGCCCTTTTTCGCCATTGATCTGCACATCGCCGATAGAAGCCTTTTCTTTATGTTGCGTACCGTCAATCACGACGGTACCGGCTTTGATTGTTTTGTCGAAACCAAGGGTATACGTCGTTTTGCCGGCCGTATCCGTCTTTTTATCTGCTACAACAATCCCCGTATCATTCCCCTGAATGTCGATATCAGCACCCGTACCGTCTTTACCGTCCTTACCTTTTAACGAGTCAAGAAACTCTTGTTCACTCTTATCTTTATTCGGCTGCTGTCCGTCTACCGTATGATCACGCCAGATTTCGTACGCCGATTTACCATCTTTACCGGCAGTACTCACTTTCTTTTCCAAGCCTTTTAGCTGCCGCAAATTGACCGCATCCGTATCTTCTGTCCCGTCAGCCACATTAATAAGTTGTCGCCCGTGCGTTTTATTCCCGACGGATACAGCGCCCAGCGTATTTTCAGCGGTTAATGTAACCTCACTGAACAGGGCTTTTACAGTTGTTGTCCTGCGATCGGCTTCAGAAAATGCACCCAACGCCACGCCCCCCGTAGCCGTAGCAGTTGCCCCAAATCCCAAAGCCGTCACGTTATGACGAGCATCTTTTGATAACGCCATATGCCAGCCAAATTTTTGTAGTACCGATTCCCACTGAGACACTCGCGTTTTGAAGGTAGTAAAATCATTAATCCCTATCTTTTTGAAATACGTACTATATTCCTTAAATATTTGCTGCCCCATCCGTTCACTGCGCGCTGTCACACTCTCATTCGGCTGCGTCTCCCCAAAAATATTAGGATAGGCGGCTTGTAATTGCTCAAAATAAGGCTGATATTCATATTTCCCCCTACTTATATACTTTTGTATATCCGGTGAACCTGCCATTGCCATTGTACCGATAGCTACACTGCCTTGCCCCATCGCAACCGCACCGGTGCCAAAAGCGTTCCCCATATCACCGGCCCAAGCATCTGCACCGATAGCATTAGCATAACCGGCAAAATTCTCTCCATATTTAATGGGAAATGCCGTAGACCCCGTACCCATAGCAATAGAGTTTTCACCGAACGCCGACGGTTGATATCCTACGACAACAGAATTCGTACCGAAGTTATTCCCTTGATGCCCTAAGGTTGCGGCAGCATCAGAAACATATTGATGATTGCCGCCATATACGGCTCTCCCCGAGTTATCCGTATCGCTATTCACCGCTTTATTATTCTCGCCGATAACTTGTGTATACGTAGAATATAAGCGGATATATTTGTCCCAAGAATTAACCTTGGTAACAGTTTGATTAAGTGCATCAGGATTATCCTTTAAAAATTGTGGAGCTGTTCCCCAAGCGATGATATTGTTAAAGACTTGATTGAGTGATGCTTTTTCTTCTTCTGTCAGCGCTCCGGCATTGTTTGCCAATACTTTTCTCCATGCACTTTTTTGTAATTCCTCCGGTGATGCCGCCGTAACTTGTACTGTTATAGACGCCGTATGCACATACCCTCCTGTTAAAGCCATCACGGCAAGCAGTATAGCTACTTTTTTTCCGATTCGTTTCATAATGACCTCCTTATATGTATAGCAACTCCCAAACTCATTCGAACATCGATTTATTTTTTATTCTCTGTAAAACATAAAAATTACATGAGTTTTACCTATTTTTTTTATATTTTATCTATATCGGTATAATTACTAATATATTTTATCGTCAAAAAATTACATAAACACTTTATTTTACTATACCCTAATTTCGTTTTATTTGTCAACCGAATTATAATTCTTCCCCCCTGCTAACCAACCATTACATATAGGTATTCCCCCACTAGTAAACGGTAAAACAAAAACCCGGTCCTCCCTCTATTTCCGAGAGAAAGGAATGGATTTTATATACATTGCCTTATTTCTATTGCGACAAATAATAAAATCTCGCCCCCTCATACGTATCTAAAAAAAAAAGACCCGACTTGGTCCGCATTGTTAAGAGGCGTGTCGGGTACTGTTGTCTAGTATACCGTTTCAAATTTTTTGTTAAATCTTTTAGTTCTCCTTCGAGTTTTGCAAATTCATTCTATCAAAATATCTGAATAGATGTGTTATCCCTATTTTGCCGCATCAGACAAGTGATTTTTTAGGAAACGCTACAGTAATCACCGTACCTTTATTCGGTTCACTCTCTAACGCTATTTTGCCATGGTGATATGCCACAGCATGTTTTACGATGCTAAGTCCGAGTCCGGTACCGCCGGACTGTTTGGAGTGGCTTTTGTCCACACGATAAAATCGTTCAAAGACACGCTCTTGATGCTCTGCCGGAATACCGATACCCGTATCTGCTACCTCAAGTCTGACATTCTTATCATCCTCGGAAACAGTAATTTTCACGCTGCCGCCACTCCTATTATACGTAATGGCATTATCACAGAGATTATATACAATTTCATATAAGAGTCTTTTTACACCGTACATATTTCCATCAGCGCCGCTCCATGAAAGTGAAATATTTTTTGATTTTGCAGCATCAAAGAGTGTTTTACATACTTCATCAGCCAGATGACCGAGTGAAACCTCGGAAACAGGCATATCTGTCCCTTCATCCAACTGCGATAAGCGGATAATATCCTCAATAAGCGTAACAAGTCTGCTTGCTTCCTTTTTGATATATCCCACAAACCGGGGAATATCTTCCGATTTTGCAAGACCACTTTCCATTAAGTCTGTATATCCTATGATTCCCTGAAGCGGTGTCTTAAGTTCATGGGACACATTGGCTGTAAATTCCCGACGTCCTCTCTCCGCCTCTGCCTGTTCCGTAATATCAAACGCCAAAATAACCGTTCCAACCACCGCATCATCGGATACGATTCTGCTCAAATCAAACTGATACTCTCGCCCGTTTCGATTTTCCCTGAACTCTGCATGCCCGTTTTCCATAGATTTTTGCATGAAATCACGAATATTTTGATGGCGATCAACCTCAATGATGTTTCTTCCGATGCAGGTATCAGTCACACGAAACAGCTTTTTCGCTGACAGATTGATCGTAATAATGGCCCCGGCATTATCCAGTAAAATCAAACTTTCACGCATATTACCGGTGATTTGATTAAATTCATCCCGCTTCTGTTTCAAACATGCAAGTGTTCGTTGTATCTCACGTTGCTGCCCTTGAATGCAGCGTAATAGAGGAGATAGTTCTTCATAAGTATCATTTTCCAGGGGGTTATCTAAATCCAATCGGTTTAAAGGTTCAACAATACGCTTTGCCATACGTTTTCCCAATACCGCTGACAGAATAACAACAAAAATACTCACGATAAGAATCGGTTGTATCATAGAAAGAAGAAGCACAAACACTGTAATGCGACCGGCGGAAATTCGTAAAACGGTACCATCTGTTAACCTTACTGCCTCATACACGGTCTTTTTTGTCAGCGTTTTGGAATAGCGGGAACTGCTTCCCGTTCCATGTTCAAATGCTTCTTTGATTTCTTCTCTATCGGCATGATTTTCCATGTTGGCGGGATTGATTTCATTGTCAAACAACACGGTTCCATCTTTGGCAACCCATGTGATGCGATAATTTTTTAAATCAAGTTGATTTAAAAAATCCTTTCCTGCAACCTCCGTTCCCCGTGCGGCGATTGACAATTCACCTACCAACTGATTCTTTTGAACCGTTCCGAAATAGTCAAACATACAAACAGTGATAATCAGAAGCGTGCCTAATAATGTACTGAAAGCAATCAAAAGAATGGCTTTGAAAATTTTACTGCTCATATCCCGTCTCCCATCGATAACCGATATGACGAACCGTTTCAATGCATTTTCCATACCGACCTAATTTCTGTCTCAAGGTTTTAATGTGCATATCCAGCGTGCGGCTGTCTCCCATGTAATCGATGTTCCAAACCAAATCGTAAAGCTGTTCTCTCGTAAAAGCACTGCCCGGATGTGATAAAAATAAATGTAAGAGTTCAAATTCCTTAAAGGTAAGCATAATACGCTCTCCTTCTATCGTAAGCGTTCGCTCATCTAAATTCAGAATTAAACTGCCTACCTGCAAAAGTTCAAAAACCCGTCCTTGCCGACATCTGCGTAATACGGCTTTTACACGTGACACCAATTCCATCACACCAAATGGTTTTACAATATAATCATCGGCTCCTAAATCCAGCGCCTGAATTTTTTCATGTTCAGCACCTCTTGCCGTTGCCATAATGACCGGAATATTTTCCAGTTCCACCGAATGCCTCATCTTCCCCAAAAGTTCTACGCCATCCATTCCCGGAAGCATCACATCCAGTATCACCAATTCCGGTTTTTCTTTTTGAATCGCCTTCCAAAACTGCACTCCGTCGGAAAATCCTATTGCCTCAAACCCGGTGGAATTTAACGTATATATCTCTATTTCCCGAATGTTTTCATCGTCTTCTACACACCATATCATGTTCCCGCTCCTTATGCTTTCCTGTCATGGCATAAATAATCCATTCGGCAATATTGACTGCATGATCTCCGATACGCTCCGGATACTTTGCAATCATCAAAAAATCCGGCGCCGATTCGGCATCTGCATATTGGTTTATAATCAATTCTACAACTGTATTTTTCATTCGGTCAAAAAAATTATTTATAATATCATATTCTAAAATCACATTTTCTGCAAGTGCTATATCCTTCCGAACGAATGCCTCCACACTGTCCGTTACCATTTTTACAACTGCCGGAGCCATATCATTGATAAGTTCCGCCCCCTTTATCTGACTGCCATTCAGTAAAATGACCAGTTCTGCAATGTCCTCCGCCTGATCCCCGATTCGTTCCATATCGGTAATCATTCTAAGTGCGGCAGAAATTTGACGCAAATCACCTGCTACCGGCTGCTGATGCAAGAGTAACTTCATACAGAGTTGTTCAATATCTCTTTCCAATCGATCAATTTCTCCGGCACTCTGTTTCTTCTCTCTTGCCAACATTACATTTCCTTCAAACAAGGATTTCGTTACCCCTGCGATGGTTTCTTCACATATCGCGCCCATTCGAATCAGCTGTAGGTTCAGTTCATCCGGTTGCTTGTCAAATTGATTCCTCATTATCCAAACCTTCCCGTAATATAATCTTCCGTTCTTTTATCCTGTGGCCGGTCAAAGATATTGTCCGTTGCCCCAAATTCCACCAGTTCACCAAGCAGGAAAAACGCTGTATAATCCGAGATCCTGACTGCCTGCTGCATATTATGCGTTACCATAACAATGGTATAATCTTTTTTCAGTTCCATAACCAATTCCTCAATCTTAGAAGTTGAAATCGGATCCAGTGCACTTGTCGGTTCATCCATCAAAAGAACATCCGGCTCTACTGCCAACGCTCTGGCAATACAAAGCCTTTGTTGCTGACCGCCGGACAACCCCAATGCATTTTTCTTCAGACGCTCTTTCACTTCATCCCAAATGGCCGCACCTCGAAGGGCTTTTTCAACAACCTCATCCAAACGTTCTCGTTTGGTGATTCCGTGAGTTCGCGGACCGTAGGCAACATTATCATAAATACTCATGGGAAACGGATTCGGTTTTTGAAATACCATTCCTATTTGTTTACGCAATTCATTGACATCAACATGATGTGCAAAAATATTCTCTTCCCTATAATAAATCTCTCCGGTAATTTTTACGGACGGAATCAGATCATTCATGCGATTTAATGTCTTTAAAAAGGTAGACTTTCCACACCCTGACGGACCAATCAGTGCCGTAATATTCTTTTCCGGGATTTCAATATTGATCTTTTTCAAAGCCTGATGTTCTCCATACCGGAGACACAAATCTTTAACAGTAATGAGTGTACCCATAGGTTTATTTCCTTTCTTCATTTATCGTTCCTTTCTCCTCTTGGCATAATATTTCTGTGTCATTTCAGCTGCAAAATTTATCATCAATACTAAGAGCATAAGTATTGCGGCAATCGCAAACGCAATGTCAAATTCTCCATCCTCCTTTGCATAAACATATAAACTGACGCTAAGCGTTGCTCCGGGAGAGGCAAGGCTGTCTGCAAGTCCATGCAACGCATGGGCAAATCCTGCGGTGAAAAGAAGTGCAGCGGATTCTCCTAATATTCTTCCTACGGATAAAATACAGCCGGTAATAACCCCGTCCACACATCCGGGAATAACTACGGTGCGTACTACACGCCATTTTCCGGCACCCAGTCCGAACGCTCCTTCCCGATAGGAAATAGGGACACTTTTTAAACTCTCCTGTGTATTTCGCATAATAATCGGCAAATTCATGATTGCAAGCGTCAACGCGCCTGCCAAAAGACTTGTTCCCATATGATTTGCAAATATCAGCATACCCACCAACCCATAAATAATGGACGGGATACCCGACAGTGTTTCTGCCGTGTATTCCATGATAGAAACTATCTTTTGATTCGTCGCATATTCTGTCAAATAGATGGCTGCCCCAACTCCGAGCGGCAGTACAATCAGCAATGCCGCAATCATAATGTACAAGGTATTCAGAATATCCGGTAAAATGCCGATGCGGTCACTGAGATAACCGGGTGCTGTAGACAAAAAAGACCAGTTGATACCCGGCACCCCATTTATCAAAACATAAACCAACAGGAATAATGAAATAGCTGCTGTCAAACCGGTGCAAATATACATTAGTCCTTTCATGAACACCTCATACTGCTTTCGTCTTACTTTGTGATATTCTGTATTCATTTCCTATTTGATACCCCTTTTCAAAAAGAAATTTAATGTAGCATTCAAAAGCATGATGAACAAGAATAAAACCAAGGCGACAGAGAACAGCGCTTCTCTCTGCAATCCGCCGGCATATGACATTTCGCCGGCAACTGCACCGGTCAGAAAACGCACGCTTTGAAACAGGGAATTCGGCATATTGGCAGCATTGCCTGCTACCATCATTACTGCCATCGCCTCTCCGATTGCCCGACCGATGCCAAGTACGATTGCAGCGGCTATGCCGCTTTTCGCTGCCGGAACAGACACCCGAAAGTAGGTTTCTATCCGAGTCGCTCCCAACGCAAGAGAAGCGTCTTCATATTCCTTTGGTACTGCATCCAGTGCCGTAACGGACATCTTAATTACCGAAGGCAGGATCATAATAGCAAGTACCAGCATTGCCGCCAACAAACTTGCTCCGTCCGAAACATAAAACAACCGTTGAATTCCCGCTACTAAAATTAACATACCCACAAGACCATAGACAACAGATGGAATTCCTGCAAGCAGACTTATGAATGACTGTATGAGTTCTTTGATTTTAGGATTTGCTACTTTTGACAGATACACAGCCGTAAAAAATCCAACCGGAACCCCAAGCAGAACCGCACCTGCCGTGCCATAAATACCGGTAAGGATAAACGGCAGAATTCCATATTGAGGATTCGCCTTAGTCGGTGCCCATTCTGTTCCGAAAAGGAATGGTATAAGACCGATCTTATGAATAGCCGGAATTCCCGATATGACTAAATAAACAGTAATCAAAAGCACACCGCCAACTGTAATTAAACCCAGCATAAAAAACAGTCCATGAATAACATTTTCGATCATTTGTTTTTTCTTCATCAACGTTCACCTCGACAAATGGAGACAGTACACTCTGTACTGTCTCCATCCTGCTCTCCTATTCTTAATTTGCAGGAACAACACCCGCTTTAGAAATCAGCTCATTAGATGTCCGGGATGTTGCATAGTCAAAGAATTTCTTTGCCGCATCCGAAAGTTTCACGGCTTTTTTTGTTACTAGTACAAAGGGACGCTGTATGGTATATTTTCCGTTTTGGATATTTTCCTCGTTAACTGCTACCCCATCAACCGTCAGCGCTTTGACAGAGTTCTTAATAGATGCAGCAGATGCATACCCTATAGCATTCGGATTCTGCGCAACAGTAGTAATGACATCGCCTGTTGAAGTAAGTTCCTGTCGATACTTGCAGGCGTTTTTAGTCTTTGTAATAGATTCAAATCCATCACGGGTACCGGAACCGGCTTCACGACCAATCACAACAATCTTTTCATCCTTACCTCCTACCTGCGACCAGTTGGTAATTTTTCCTGTATAAATCCCTACAATATCTGTGATGCTTAAATTCCGTATCGGATTATCGGGATTTACAATCATTGCGATCCCGTCATGGGCGATTACCGTTTCCGTAAGACCGGATGCCTTCTCTTCGTCCTTCAAATTCCGAGAAGCCAATCCGATATCACATCGTCCCTCTGAAACTGCTTTGATCCCTGAACCGGATCCGGTAGGATTATAAGTAAATGCAATCCCCGTATCCTTTTGAAATGATTCTCCCAAAATGCCGATAACTTTCTCCATGGATGTCGAACCGTCCAAGGAAACAGAAGCCGAGCCGGCCTTCTCATCGGGAAGTGCATTTTTCTGACTCGCCTTTCCTCCGCATGCCGTTAAAACCCCCAGGCAAAGCACACCTACTGCAACAATTGACAACATTTTTTTAATTTTCATAGTCAACAGCTCGTCCTTTCTTATTCGTGATTTTTTTCCTTTCACACTGATAAGTTTACAGACTGCTTGTAAAATTCAAAAGACAAGGTTTGTAAAGTTGGTGTAAAGTATATCATGAACGTCATCAAAATCTACATCATAATTTTATAACCTCCGTTTGGCTATGAATATTGTCACTAATATCGTTAAAAGATAAACTCTCCTATAGTTCAAATCTTTATTATCCATTTCCGATCACAAAAATAAAGGCTTTCCAACAGCCAATCGTACTCATTAACGATAACCCGCTGAAAAGCCTTTTATTTACTACATATTTTTTTACTTGTTAGGGTGCAACTTTTGACATCAATGCTACGCATTCCACGTAAGACTTCATCAACGACCATACTTTGATTGCCATATTCATCTTTCATAAGTCGTAGGGAACGCTTCGTTATGTACCCTCTGTAATGATGTAGAATCTGGTTAATCGCTTCGGTATCGCCATCTGTTGCCTTTACAATGAGAGGAAAGGGAATCATAGGATATTGTGTTTTCATTCTTCAAATTCCTCCATAAACTTTTTAATTAAGGCTAGTCCACTGGTTCTATGCCGATAGACAGTAGAACGGTTCAATTTCAACAGGTCTGCAATTTCTGAATCGCTCATGTCCATAAAGTAAAACAGCAGTAGAATTTCACGTTTCTTGTCTGGCAACTCACGTAATGCTTCACTCAACAAATCATTTTCAACGCCTACTGATAACCCATTGAGTGTAAAAATCTGAAAGTCAGTTGAATAGTTATCTGTTGTCGCAAACTGGCTAACAAGATAATCGCCAACATCCGAAAAGGACACCTCACGCTTTGCAATCCTTGAAAGATAAAGCATATAATTCTTTCGCTCGTCTTCCATAGCACGTTTACAGATATAGTCAAACTGATTTTCTATTGTGGTCTGAAAAGAAGATGGTTTCATGTTTCTCACCCCCTTTCTGTCTAGGAAAGGAAGTGAGCCTTGCTCGTTTATCTCCTTTCACTCTTAGTCCCAATGTGAAAGGGGGATTTGTTGCATTACTGATAAATAAACTTTGTAAAAAAGTTCTGAATAGCCAAAAAAGCATATAAACAGATTTATTTCTCTGTTTACATGCTTCTGTTATTCTATCTATATGATTTATAAAACCACATTGGTGGACGTACTTATCTATTGCAGATAGACGACTTTTTTTGACAAGAACCCAATGTAAGGAAATTTATTGTATATGATGTACTTCATGGCGACGTTGACCTCCAACAAACCGCCATTTGGAAGTAATATACAATATTTTAACAGCGTAAATAGCACTACCATATAACGGTTTTTTTTATTGGCGTTTAGTAGTGCTTTTTATTAAATATAAACCTATAAACCATATAACACGTTTTTCTATACCTGTTTTTAATTCAGTAGGAACAATAAAATGTATAGAGGTGGTCTACTATGCGTAAAAAAGAAGATAAATATGATTTTAGAGCCTTTGGTTTAGCCATTAAAGAAGCTCGATTGAAACGAGGTTTAACTCGTGAACAAGTGGGAGCATTGATTGAAATTGACCCACGGTACTTAACTAATATTGAAAATAAAGGGCAACACCCCAGCATACAAGTTCTTTATGACCTTGTATCGTTACTTCATGTTTCCGTTGATGAATTTTTCTTACCTGCTAATAACTTGGTAAAAAGCACCCGACGATTACAGATAGAGAAATACATGGATAGCTTTACAGACAAAGAACTATCCTTAATGGAATCTTTAGCCAGCGGTATCAACGAAGCAAGAAACATCGAAGACTAATTAAAAGAATCCATACATAACGGAAAGAGCCGATAAAATGAGATTGTATTAATCTCATTTTATCGGCTCTGCGTCTTTGCGTCTGGCTCTGTAATCACAGTTACTTTGAACTGCTTTATTTCAATTAAATTTTCTTGTCTGCATTTCGGACAATAGAGGGGGAATTTTTTTAATTCAGTATCTTCCCTTATCTTTAATCGTGTTTTATTTCCACATACAGGACACAATATCCACTTGTAGTTTATAATAACTATCTCCTCCTTTACACTTTAATTCAAATCTTTATTAAAAAATATTTCATCTTATTTAACAAGAAACCATATTTATATAACAACATAAAATACACTAAGTTATTTTATTGAACATATATCGTACTTTATCTATCCGACTATTTGGACGACGGGGCTGGCAAACAGGTTCACCGGTAGTAACATGGTACCCTTTTAACTCTGTTAAACAAACACTACGTCCATTTGTAAAGAAAGTTAAATCACTACGATATTCTTGAATACACCGAGCAGGGATTTCTCCACTAAGAATGACCTCATTATTTTTCAATTGAGTGTCTACGATGTTCGCACAATATTTAGGAGCATCGTTGTATGCTCGTGAAAGATATTCCTGTGGCGCATAAATTTTAAAACTAAGATATGGCTCTAACAATTCTGTTCCAGCTTTTTTTAAGACTTGTTCCAATACAATAGGAGCAAGCATCCGAAAATCTGCTGGGGTACTAACAGGGCTATAGTATAAGCCATACTTAAAACAGATTTTACAGTCCGTCACATTCCAACCATATAATCCTTGTTCGCAACCATAGCGTATCCCTTCCATAACTGCATTTTGAAATGATTGATTTAAGTATCCAAGAGAAACCGAGCTCTCATACTGCATTCCACTTCCCAACGGAAGCGGTGATACAGATAAACCAATGGAAGCCCAGAAAGGATTTGGCGGCACTTCGATGTGAATGGTATATTCTGCATTTTTTAACGGTCTCTCCATATAAATGACTGTAGGCTCTTTTAGTTCTATCTCCACATGATACTTTTCTTGCAACAGTGCACTAATCACTTCCATTTGTACTTTCCCTAAGAAAGAAAGTATAATTTCATGTGTCGTAGAATCCACGTAATATCGTAGAAGCGGATCACTATCTGAGATTTCCAAAAGGGCATCAAGCAACATTTCTCTCTGTTCAGGTTTACTCGGTTCAACAGTTGTTTGTAGTAGAGGGTGCGGATTTTCAATCTTTTTTCTCTGTGGCAATAGTTTTGTATCTCCAAGAACACTATTTAACTTCAAAAACTCATTTTGCAAAATAACAATTTCTCCAGAATAAGCTCTATCAATCTTACATAATTCACCATTTATTGAAGTATACATTTCTGTAACTTTTATTTTTTCTTTTTCTGATACTCTAACCGAATCTCGTAAATGTAGTACTCCACTATAAAGGCGTATATATGCAAGACGTTGTCTTTTTTTTGTATATTCAATTTTGAAAACATTTCCGCAAAGTTCAGACGGACCTCGATGTGTTGATGAATAAAATTTATT